>CAIPNM010000478.1 GCA_903866395.1 uncultured bacterium | reverse complement strand
GGACGCGCTGTTGCAGCTGGAAGAACTCTTTGCGCGCTGGCCCGACGCCGCCTGGCTGTTTGATAACGTGCTGGGGCAGCAGATCTACCGTCATCACGACCTGGATGCGGTGGAGGCCGCACTGGGCGGGCTCGCCCGGCGGCTTGCAGGGCGGGAGTGGGCGAGTGTTCATGACTGGTTATCGGGGCCCGCCATGCCCACCGATGTGGGCGCGGTGCTCTCGAGGCCGATCGAGCGCGCAGTCATCGAACCTCAGGGTCTTCGACTCAAGGATCAGACCTATTCGCTTGCAGCGGCGGGGGAGGCCCTCCTCGCCACGCTCGACGCCAGCGGCGAATGGCGGGATCACCGAACGGCGTGCGTGTTCCCACCAGGCACCAGCGTCTCGCTTATCCCGTGGGAGTTTCTCCCCGGGAAGTGGCATTGGCTACAGGCGGGGGGCGTTTCTGCCCGAACCCGCTTCGAAGCTCGCGCCGCGCGCGGCAACGCCACAAAGGCGCTTCGCATCCTCGACGAACTCGACCGCGACGATCGAACCGCCCGTTCGTGATAGGTTTATGGGTTTGCTTCGGTGCTCTCACGCGCCGGGCGCCCTTTCCCCTCGCACGATCCTGATCCATGAGCCAGAACATTCTGCAGTCGCTTCCTGTCGGCGAGCGCGTCGGCATTGCCTTCTCCGGTGGGCTTGATACCTCGGCCGCTGTGCACTGGATGCGCGCGCGTGGCGCCGTCCCATGCGCCTACACCGCCAATCTCGGTCAGCCCGACGAGACCGACTACGAGGACATTCCGCGTAAGGCCCGCGCCTATGGCGCCGATATTGCGCGGCTGATCGACTGTCGCAAGCAACTGGTGGCCGAAGGCATTGCCGCCATTCAGTGCGCGGCCTTTCATGTGTCTACTGCAGGCGCCACCTACTTCAACACCACTCCACTTGGCCGAGCGGTGACGGGCACTGCGCTGGTCATTGCCATGAAGGATGACGGCGTCAACATCTGGGGCGACGGCAGTACCTTCAAGGGTAACGACATCGAGCGCTTCTATCGCTACGGCCTCCTTGCCAATCCGGCGCTGCGGGTCTACAAGCCCTGGCTCGATCAAACCTTTATTGACGAGCTCGGCGGCCGCAAGGAGATGAGCGAGTACCTCATCGCCAATGGCTTCGATTACAAGATGAGCGTGGAGAAAGCCTATTCCACCGACTCCAACATGCTGGGCGCCACCCACGAGGCGAAAGACCTCGAGTTTCTGAACAAGGGCATCACCATCGTCAATCCCATCATGGGCGTGGCGTTCTGGCGCGAAGAGGTGGCGGTCAAGCCTGAAACGGTCACCGTGCGGTTTGAGGAAGGGCAGCCGGTGGCGCTCAATGGCGCAAGCTTCGCCGATCAGGTGGCGCTTTTTGAAGAGGCCAACCGCATTGGCGGTCGGCACGGTCTGGGCATGTGCGACCAGATCGAAAACCGCATCATCGAAGCCAAAAGCCGCGGCATTTATGAAGCCCCCGGCATGGCATTGCTCCATATCGCTTACGAACGCCTGATCACCGGCATTCACAACGAAGACACCATCGAGCAGTACCGGGCCAACGGCCGTCGACTGGGGAAACTGCTCTATCACGGGCGCTGGTTCGACCCGCAGAGCCTGATGCTGCGCGAAACCGCGCAGCGCTGGGTGGCTCGCGCCGTCACCGGTGAGGTGACGCTTGAACTTCGGCGGGGCAACGACTACTCCATCCTCGACACCTCGAGCCCGAACCTCACCTATCACCCCGAGCGGCTCACCATGGAAAAGGGCCAGGGCGCGTTCACGCCGGCAGACCGTATCGGTCAACTCACCATGCGTGACCTCGACATCGCCGATACCCGCGCTAAGCTGGGCATCTACTCCCGCACCGGTCTGCTGGGGCAGGGCGGCGACGGGGCGGTGCCGCTGCTCGGCGACTGAACATCCAACCGGGGAAGCCGCGATGACCTTCTCAATCGTTGCGCGCGACCCCGCCACCGGCGCATTCGGCGTGGCGGTGGCCACCCGCTTCTTCGCAGTGGGCGCGCTCTGTCCGCATGCAGAGGGCGGGGTCGGGGCGCTTGCCACGCAGGCGCTCATCAATCCTCTTTATGGTCTCGATGGGCTCGCGATGTTGCGCAAGGGCGGCGCGGCAAATGATGTGGTGGCCGCGCTCACCGATGCCGATCCCGGACGCGCCGCGCGGCAGGTACATCTTCAGGATGCGCAAGGGCGCATTGCCGCCTACACCGGCGCTGATTGCATTCCATGGTGCGGACACCGTATCGCTGAACGGGTGTCCGTGGCCGGCAACATGCTGGCCGGGCCGGCAGTGGTTGACGACACCCTGCGCGCTTATCAGGAGGCAATGAGCCTGCCCTTTGCCGAGCGGCTGATTCATGCGCTCAAGGCCGGCGAGGCGGCAGGCGGCGACAAGCGCGGACGGCAGTCTGCCGCGCTTCGCATTCACACCACCGAGGCCTATCCGGCGCTTGATCTCCGAGTTGATGATCACGATGATCCGCTCGCCGAACTCGAACGTCTCGAGGCGGTGAGCCGCGAACGCTTCACTCATTTCGCGCAGTTCTTTGCCACCCGCGCGCTGCCGGGCGGGATTCATGACCGCGCTGTGATCGAGGCAGGCATCGCGAAGGCCCTCGCGGGTCAGGTGGGTACGCGTTCGCGCGCCACCCACGCATGACCCGAGTGGCCCATGCTGCTTGAGATCGATTCACTCCGCGTGAGCTTTGCCACCGCCCGCGGTGAGGCGCGTGCGGTCGACGGCGTGAGCCTCTCGGTGCGAGCGGGCGAAACACTCTGCGTCGTGGGAGAGTCTGGCTGCGGCAAGAGCGTGACTGCGCTGTCCATCATGGGCCTGGTGCCCAGCCCGCCCGCGACCCTGGGCGGTTCGATTCGCTTTGAGGGTCGTGAATTGCTGGGCCTCAACCGCACGCAGTGGTCTGACCTACGCGGTAACCGCATCGCCATGATTTTTCAGGAGCCGATGACTTCGCTCAATCCGGCTTTCACCGTAGGTTCACAGCTCACCGAAGCGCTGATGCGCCACCGTGCAATGTCGCGCTCGCAGGCCCGCGAAGCGGCCATTGCCATGCTGGCGCGCGTGCGCATTCCGTCGCCCGAACGCCGCATCGACGACTATCCGCACCGACTCTCGGGCGGCATGCGCCAGCGGGTGATGATCGCCATGGCGCTTCTCTGCCAGCCCGCACTCCTCATTGCCGACGAGCCCACCACGGCGCTCGATGTCACGATCCAGGCCCAGGTGCTCGCGCTGATGCGAAGCCTTCGCGATGAGACCGGGACCGCCATCATTCTCATCACCCATGATCTGGGCGTCGTGGCGCAGATGGCCGATCGGGTGGCGGTGATGTATGCGGGACAGGTGGTCGAGCAGGCACCGGTCAAAGAGCTCTTTGCGCAACCGCAGCATCCGTACACCGTGGGCCTGCTGGGGGCCATTCCGGCGATCGCTGCGCCGCGCGCGCGGCTGTCTGCGATCAGCGGCATGGTGCCCGCCGCCACGGCCATGCCCGCTGGCTGCCGTTTCGCCGAACGCTGTCCGTTCGCGCAGGCCGAGTGTCGCGCCGATCGCATCGAGTTGGTGGAGCTCTCCGCCGGACACTGGTCGCGTTGCAGGCGCGCGCCGCTGGAAGCGCTGGCCGAGTCGCTCGCGCCCGATCTCGAGTCAGCATGACGATCGCCGCGTCACCGGTTGCGCAGCCTGAGGCGCCGCTTCTCGAAGTGCGTGACCTGGCGCGGGCGTTCACCGTGTCGCAGGGCCTGTTCGGGCGCGCGTCCGCGCGGGTGCGAGCGGTGGATGGTGTGTCCTTCGATCTCGATGCGGGTAGCACCTTTGCGATTGTTGGCGAGTCCGGATGCGGCAAGTCCACCGTGGCGAGGCTGCTGCTCCGGCTGATCGAACCCGACGGTGGCAGCATCCGGTTGGAGGGCGATGATCTTCGTGCGCTTGATCCCGCCGCGCTTCGACGCAGCCGCGCGCGAATCCAGATGGTGTTCCAGGATCCGTACGGATCGCTCAACCCGCGAATTCGGGTGGGCGACATGCTGGCCGAGCCGCTGCTGTTGCACACGCATCTCGATAAGGCGGCGCGCGGCCAGCGCGTGGCCGAGTTGCTGTCGCTGGTGGGGCTGCCCACCGAGGCCGCCAACCGTTACCCGCATGAGTTTTCGGGAGGGCAGCGGCAGCGTCTGGCAATTGCCCGCGCGCTCGCCGCCTCGCCGCGGCTGATCGTGTGCGATGAACCGGTGTCGGCGCTCGATGTGTCGATTCAGGCGCAGATTCTCAACCTGCTCGCCGATCTGCAGGAGCGGTTCAATCTCGCTTATGTGTTCATCTCCCATGATCTGGCGGTGGTGCGGCAGGTGGCCGACCAACTGGCTGTCATGTACCTCGGGCGCTTTGCCGAAACGGGGCCAGCCGAACGGATTTTCGCTGCGCCCCGCCACCCTTACACCCGGGCGCTGCTATCGGCTGTGCCCGTACCCAACCCCGAACGCGCGGTGACCGAGCCCGCGCTCGGGGGCGATGTGCCCAGTCCTTTGAACCCGCCCTCGGGCTGCGCGTTTCATACCCGTTGCCCGCATGCGCGCGAGCGTTGCGCCACCGAACGCCCGGTGCTGGAAGCCACCGGCGACGGCGTGCAGGTGGCCTGCTGGTTCTGGCGTGACCTGCCGCCGGCAGTCGGTGTGACCGAGAGCTCGCCGCCCGATAAAACCCTGTCACGGCTTCAGGCGGCGTTCCTGAGGCATAGTTCACCTCCCTCCTGACATCTCCCGGAGCTTTGCCCCATGAACACTCTCGCCCTGATGCGGCATGGTCTCGCGCTGGCTGCAGCGTTCGCGATCGCTGGCGCCGCCACCGCCCAGACCACGCTTCGGATCGGTCTTGCCGAAGACCCCGACGAGCTTGACCCGACCAAGGCCCGCACCTATGTCGGCCGCATTGTGTTTGCCTCGCTCTGCGACAAGCTGTTCGATATTGATGACAAGCTCAACATCGTCGGGCAGCTCGCCACCGGTCATGAAACCGCCGCAGACGGCCGCAGCATGACCATCCGGTTGCGTCCGGGTGTGAAGTTCCATGATGGCGAGCCCTTCACCGCCGAAGCGGCCAAGTTCAGCATCGAACGACATCTCACCATGCAGGGCTCGTTCCGTCGCGCGGAAATCGCGCAGATCGACCGGGTGGAAGTGGTTGATCCCCTCACGATCCGATTACAGTTGAAGACACCATTCGCGCCGCTGCTTGCCCAACTCACCGACCGTGCCGGCATGATGGTGTCGCCCAAGGCCGCGCAGGCGCTCGGCGACAAATTCGGCACGGCGCCGGTGTGCGCCGGGCCCTACCGTTTCGTTGAGCGCGTGGCGCAGGACCGGATCGTGGTTGAGCGCTTTGCCGACTACTGGGACAAGGCTCGCGTGCACATCGATCGCATCGTCTATCGGCCGATCCAGGATTCCACCGTGCGGCTTGCTAACCTCAAGTCGGGGCAACTGGATCTGCTCGAGCGGCTGCTCGCCACCGATGCACCGCAGGTGAGCAAAGATCCAAAGCTCAAGCTCGCCACGGGCACCGAGTTGGGCTATCAGGGCATCACCATGAATCTGACCAACGGCGAGAAGGCCAACACGCCGTTTGCGAAAGACGCCCGCGTGCGCCGTGCGTTTGAACTGTCGCTCGACCGCGATGCCATCAACCAGGTGGTGTTCAACGGCATCAACAAGGTGAACAACCAGTGGGTGAGCCCGACCAATCCCTTCTATCAGGCCAAATTCCCCACGCCCAAGCGCGATGTGGCGCGCGCACGAGCGCTACTGAAAGAGGCGGGCGTCACCACACCGCTCGCGCTCGATTTCATGGTGCCCAACAACCCCGAGACGCGCGCCGTGGCCGAGGTGATGCAGTCGATGGCGGCCGAGGCCGGGTTTGATCTCAAGATCCGGGTCACCGAGTTTGCCACCTCGTTGAACGAAGCCGAGAAGGGCAACTTCCAGCTCTACATGCTTGCCTGGAGTGGCCGCACCGATCCAGACGGCAACATCTACTCCTTCGCCTCCTGCAAGGGGCCGCTCAACTACGGTCGCTACTGCAATGCCGAGATGGATGCGCTGCTCGACAAGGCGCGCAGCGTCACGGCGGTGCCCGAGCGGAAGGCCCTCTACGAGCAGGTGGCGCAGCGCTGGCTCACCGAAGGGTCGGTGGTTTATCTCTATCACCGCGCGCTGCTGTTTGCGCACTCGCCGCGGCTGGAAGGCTTCAAGGTCATGCCAGATGGCCTGATCCGCGTGACCGATCTGAAGCTCGGCCGCTAACCAGTCGCCCGGGCAGCGGGTCAGTCCCTGCTGCCCGTCCCCGATCGTCGAATGCTTAATTTTCTTCCCCGTCG
>CAIPNM010000477.1 GCA_903866395.1 uncultured bacterium | reverse complement strand
CAACGGTGCCGAGGTGACAGGTCTGCCTTCCCATCGCCTGGTTCGGGCGGGTCTCGCCATGGTTCCGGAAGGCCGTCAGGTGTTCGCCGAACAGACCGTCGAGGACAACCTGCGCCTGGGCGCGTTCGGGTTGGCGGCCACACCCTCCCGCTTCGCCGAGGCGGGCGTGCGCGGTTTCACCCTCTTTCCCAGACTCGCCGAGCGCCGCGCGCAGGCAGCGGGATCGCTATCGGGTGGAGAGCAGCAGATGCTCGCGATCGCGCGCGGTCTCGCATCGAGCCCGAAACTGCTGGTCATCGATGAACTCTCGCTGGGATTGGCGCCGCGTGTGCTCGAAATGCTTTTTCCAGTGCTCGAGTCCCTCAACCGTGACGGCCTTGCCATCCTGCTGGTTGAGCAGCTCGCCACGCAGGCGCTTGCAGTGTCACACCGGGCTTATGTCATGGAAACCGGAAAGGTCACCCTGAGCGGTCGCTCGGCCGATCTGGCGCGCGATCCCGCCGTGCGGCAGGCCTACCTCGGGCGGGCTTGACTCACCGGAGCCGCCAGTCACGCCGACCCTCGGCGTGCGCCTCGATCCAGTCCCAGTCGTAACCCACGCCCAGGCCCGGGCCGGTAGGGACTGGAATGCAGCCGTCAGCAGGCAGGTCGGCTTCGTGATCGGAATACCCGCAGGTGTAGACCGGCGCGATCAGATTGGGCATGCCGGGGCCGGTGAGCGCAAGCTCATAGAAATGCGTGTTACGCGTGGCTGCCACGCAGGCACGGTGCGCCGGACCACAGGCATGAAACTGCACATCGATGCCCAGCGCCTCAGCGAGGTGTGCGCATTTCATGGCGCCGGTGATGCCAAGATCGTACTCAGGGTCGAGGTGGAACATGTCGCAGGCGCCCGCCACCGCATAGGCCGCCTTCATCTCAGCGCCTCGGATGTGCTCGGTGATCATGAGTGGCGTCTTGAGTTTTTCGCGAAGAATTTTGGAGCCGGTGATCGAGCGCGCTGAATCGCGATAAGGGTCTTCATACCAGAAGGCACCGATTTCATCGCACACATGACCCAGCCGAAGCGCATCGAGGTGCGTGCGCAGTTCGCAGCCGGGATCGACCATGACTTCCATTCGGTCGCCGATCGCCGCACGGACTGCGCGAAGCGTCGCCGATTCGCGCCGCACGTCGCCGTCATGCCAGCCATGCACCTTGAAGCCATGAAAGCCGCGCTCGGCGCAGGCCACCGCATAGTCTGCAAAGGCCTGCGGCGAGTCGAGTCCGCCAGGGGCCTCCTGCCCATGATGCGTGCTCGCATACGTGCGAAGGCGGGTTCGCCAGGCCCCCAGCATGGTCGCAACCGACATGCCGTATTTTCGGCCCACCAGATCCCACAGCGCGATATCGATCGGCCCGTGCCCCATGCCGTCATAGGCACGGAGCTCGCGCTTGAAATCATCGTAGATCTGCTCGCGGTGCTCGGGGTCACGCCCCAGCAGATGGGGAGCGAGCATCAGCGTCTGACCGAGCGCACCCTGCGTGCCGACCCAATGGGTGACGTAGCCCCCCTCGTGCCCATCGTCGGTGCGGATGCGTACCGCATAGCGCATCACCCGAAGCCTCGCGCCCTTTTCATATTGCAGGTTGCTCACGCCCATGGCGGCATGCGCGCCCAGGCCCAGATCAGCAACCTCGAAGTGGAAGGGAATGACCGAGACTTCGGTGATGCGCGACATAACGCCCCTGATCAGTTGTTGAGCGTGATGCCGGCCGCCTTGATGACCTGCCCCCAGCGGGCAATCTCGGCCACCATGTACTTGCCGAATTCATCAAGCGTCATGTTGGGCGCACTCGAGAGCCCAATCTGGGTGAGCCGCTCCTGAAACTCCTTGCTGGAGGTCACCGCATGCACACCCTTGTAAACATGCTCAAGCACCGCCTGCGGCGTTTTCGGGGGCGCGAGAATGCCGACCCATGCATCGGCGTTCACCGGAAAGCCCTGCTCGGTCATGGTCTGCACCTGCGGCGCCCCCACGTGGCGGTTGGGCGATGAGATGCCATAAGCGGTGACCTTGGAAAGCGCCGGGATCACGACGACTGCCGGCGCCATCATCACGTCATTCTGGCCGGCCATGACCGCCTGGAAGGCCGGTGCGGCGCCCTGATACGGTACATGTAGGATGTCGAGCTTACCGGCCTGCGCCTTGAACATTTCCATCGCGGCCTGCGACGTGCTGCCCACGCCCCACGATGCGAAGTTGAGCTTGCCGCCGCGAGCGAGCGCCACCAGTTCCTTCAGATCCTTGGCGGGCAGTCCCGGGCGACCCACCAGCATGAAGTTGACCATCGCCACCGGCGCGACCGCACGGAACTCGTGCGCCTGATAGCTCATCTTGGTGTAGACGTTGGGGTTAATGGAGTTGGTGTCTGCAGTGGCCATCAGCATCGTGTAGCCATCGGGCGGCGAATTGAACACCATCTCGGAGGCGATCATGCCGTTGGCACCACCCCGGTTTTCAACCACCATGGGCTGACCCAGCGCGTTACCGAGCTGCGCCACCATCGCGCGTGCCGCCACGTCGGTGGCACCGCCCGGCGGAAACGGGATCACGAGTTTGATGGGCTTGGTGGGGGCCCAGCCCTGCGCGACCGCGGCCAGCGGCGCAGCGCCCAGCAGCGTGGCCAAGGTGAGCGCGGTGGCGCCAAACAATCGGCGGGTGGACGACCGGGTCATACCGGTGTCGCGGAAATTGAGTCGGGTGTTTGTCATGTCTCCTCCTGGGGTTTGGAAAGTGTGAAACGGTTACAAGGGTTCAGCGCCCGGTGAACCGGGGTGGTCGCTTTTCATTGAAGGCGCGGATGCCCTCCCGGCGGTCGGCGGTCGCCACCAACCGGCTGTAGGCCTCGACCTCAAAGAAGAGACCTGTTCGGGTATCCATCTGCGCGCCGAACTCAATTGACTTCTTCACCTGGCGGATCGAGACCGGCGCGTTGGCGAGAATGCGTCCGACCAGCTCAAGCGTGCGGTCAAACACCTGATCGTCGGGAAACACATGGTTGTAGAGACCCAGCTCTTTTGCTTCGTCCGCCGTGATCAGATCGCCCGTGAACATCAGTTCCTTGGCCTTGCGGATGCCAATCGCACGCGGCAGGTGTTGCGTGCCGCCACCGCCCGGCATGATGCCGCGCGAGACTTCGGTAAAGCCACAGCGTGCCCGATCGGATGCGATGATGAAATCGCACCCCAGCGCGAGTTCGAGCCCGCCGGCGACCGCCGGGCCGTTGAGACAGGCGACCACCGGAACCGGGCAGTCGTAGATGGCGCGCATCATTCGTTCGAACAGATAGTGCTGAGTGTTGAACTGGTCATCGGTCATGCCGTCGCGCTCTTTGAGATCGGCGCCACCGCAGAAGCGCGACCCCACGCCCGTCAGAATCACGCAGCGATAGCGCTCGGGATCCGCCTCGAGCGCCGAGAACACCGCGATGATGTCGTACCCCATCTGCGTGCTCATCGCATTGGCCACCTCGGGGCGGTTGAGCCGCACCCGCAACAGCCCCTCGCGAGGCGAGTCGAGCAGTAGGGTGTCCAGCGCTTCGGGAAACGGGTGGTGGACTGTGGTCATGACCGATCTGCCAGAAGTGCGTTGTGTTCGCCAAGTGCCGGACCGTTTCCGGCAAGCGGCGGGCGCGTGCCGTCAAATGAGATGGGTAGCGCCATGGTGGAAACATCACCGCGGGGGGTGGGCCGCAGCATGCCGACCGCGGCAAGTTGCGGATGAGCGAGAACCTGATCAACCGTCTGCATGGGACCGCATGGAATCGATACCGCCGACAACATCGCGAGGCAGTCTTCGGTGCTGATCGCTTCGATCGCAGGCTCGAGCACGGCAAGCAGCGCCGCGAGGTTTTCCACCCGCCCGCCGTTGCTCGCAAAGCGAGGATCGGCGGGCAGATGCGACAGACCCAGCACCGAACAGAGCTTCACGAAGAGCGTGTCGTTGCCCGCCGCAATCATCACCTGGCCGTCGGCACAGCGAAACACCTGATAAGGCGCGATATTCGGACTGCCAGAGCCATTGCGACGCGGCGCAGGCCCGCCTGCGTTCCGGTCGGTGAGCGGCACGGTCATCCACGCCATCGCGGTTTCAAAGAGCGACACATCGACGATGCGCGGCCGCCCACCCGCCTGCCGTGCGCGCTGCGTGATTGCAGCCAGGATACCGATCGCCGCCCACATGCCGGTGCCGATATCGTTGATGGACACCGGAACGCGACTCGGTTCATCGCCGTCGTGGCCGAGAATGCTCATCATGCCGCTGAAGGCTTGGATGAGGGGGTCATAACCCGGGCGGCTTGCCATCGGGCCATCACGGCCAAAGGCGCCCAGATTGCAATAGATGAGGTCGGATTTGGCCGCGGTGAGCGACTCGGCATCCAAGCCATATCGCGTGAGCGCGCCTGCTTTCAGGTTCTGCAT
>CAIPNM010000476.1 GCA_903866395.1 uncultured bacterium | reverse complement strand
GCCTTGAAGAGCGAGGCATTGGCATGCACGGTGATCTTGAGCGCGCCGCCGCTGGCTTTGTCCACCTCGTCGGCGAACTGCTGAATATTCTGGGTGTGATAGTTGCCCGCCGGATAGGCAGCAGGCAGGTCCCATTTAGTTTGGGCGGAGACGGTCGACGCGACGGCAAAGGCGGCCATCGCAAGCAGGAAACGTGGCTTCATCGGCAACTCCTGGTGAGTCCGGCAACTGCGTGCCGGCACGGTTGAGACGCGCAATCATGGCACACTGCTCCGCAGGTTCGTCAAGGAGAAACCCTCGTGCAGGCAGCCGCCTCGACTGTGAGTTCGCTGGCCCATACATCACAACGGGTCGGTATCCTCATGCTCGACACCCGCTTTCCGCGCCCACCTGGCGACATCGGGCACCCCGAGAGCTTTCGGCGGTACGGCTGCGAGCCGCTCTATCAGGTGGTGACCGGTGCGTCGGCACGCCGGGTGGTCGAGCAGGCCGATGCCAGTTTGCTGGCGCCCTTCATCGAAGCCGGCTGGGCGCTGGTCAACCGCGGCGCCACACGGATCGGCACCAGTTGCGGCTTTCTGGCGCGCCTGCAGCACGCATTGCAGTCGGCGCTTCCCGTGCCGGTACTGAGTTCGGCGCTTCTCGCCTGCGCGTCCGCAGACGCTCCGGGGATTCTCACCTTCAATGCCAAGTCGCTCGATAGCGACGTACTCGCCGCAGCGATGGTTCCGCAGGGCACCCCTGTGCAGGGTATTGCGGAAACCAGTGGTTTTTACCAGTGCATCATCAATGATGAAGATCACATGGATTTTGAGGAGGCTGAACGGGACGTTTTGAACGCAGCGCTTGCGCTGGTGACCCGTGATCCGGCGGTGAAAACGATTGTGCTGGAGTGCACCAACCTGCCGGTTTACCAGAGCGCGATCGAGGCGGCCACCGGCCGCCCGACCGTCGATCTGGTGAGGATGCTATCCGGACTTAATTAGACCGGACGAATCCGCGAAGCGGCGGGGCCTTTCTGACCCTGAACCACTTCGAACTCCACCTTCTGGTTTTCCTGAAGGGTGCGGAAGCCCGAGCCTTCGATTTCCTTGAAGTGGGCGAACAGATCTTTGCCGCCGTTATCAGGAGCGATGAAGCCGAAGCCTTTGCTTTCGTTGAACCATTTGACGATGCCGGTTTCCCTGGCCATGTTGATTTCCTCTGGAGAGTTTTCGTACACGCGGGATGCATGCACGACGTGCAGAAACACCCACGAAAACTCACTTAAGGGGATTGACCGGACCGCCGAACAAGCCGACAGCGCGCAACCAAAGCGCCGATTGAGAGAAAACGGGTATGCGTCTAGCATCGGCATTGTAACCCGGGATTGACACGAGGCACAGTTGTTGTGCCCGCGAAGCGACAGACGGCCGCACGGGGCGGCGCACAGGCACCTTCTGCATCGCCCGCGCGCCAATCCAAACGACCTCCCACAAGATCCAAAAGGAGCGAGACCATGACCACTCGAAATTCCTACCGCCGCCGCGTCATTGGCGCGATTGCCGGCACACCTGTGTTTGCTGCGCCCTGGGTTCGTGCCCAGTCCTGGCCCGACAAACCCGTTCGACTCATCGTGCCCTACCCCGCGGGTGGCGGCGCAGACTCATGGTCACGCATCGTCTCCGGCCGACTCGAGAAAATTCTCGGCCAGCCCGTCATCCTCGACTACAAGCCCGGTGCCAGTACGATGATCGGGAACGAAGCCGGCGCCCGGGCCACCCCCGATGGCTACACCTTTCTGCTTTATGACAGCACCGGGTTCGCCTACGTGCCGAATCTGCGCAAGATCAGCTACGACCCGATCAATGCCTACGTCCCGCTCGCCCACCTGGGAGCGATTCCGTTTGTGATGGTGGCGCACCCCAGCCTGCCAGCGCGCTCGATTCGCGAACTGGTGGCCTATGCCAAGGCCAATCCGGGGAAGATCAACCATGCAAGCGCGGGCATCGCCTCACCGCATCACCTGATCGCCGAACTTTTCAAGCTTCGCGCTGGCATCCAGATGAACCACGTGCCTTACAAGGGCGCGGTGCAATATGTGGCGGATCTTCTGGGCGGGCAGGTGGACCTGGCGGTCTCAACTGTTGGGCCGGCGCTGCAGCACATTCAGGCGGGGAAGCTCGTTGCGCTCGGGGGCGCCATGAAGCAGCGCATCAGCGTGCTGCCGAATGTGCCCAGTATCGCCGAGCAGGGGTTCGACGGTTTTGACGCCAAGCCCTGGAACTGTTTTGTTGCGCCTGCAGGCATTCCTCAGGTGGCGCTCGACACGCTACGTCGCGCGCTTCGCACTGTCATCGCCGAACCCGAAGTGGTGGCCGCCCTCGCCAAGGCTGGCATCGAGGAAGCGGGAGCCATTCCCCCGGAAGGAATCGCAGAGGCCATGCGGGCTGACTTCAAACTTTGGGGCGAGGTGATTCGCGACGCGAAAATCACGCTTGCAAGTTGAGCCGTCCCCATTCCACTGAAACGACTGCGGCCCGACGCTCGCGCGCCGGGCCGCAGGTCCCACCTCGAACTTAAACGCTACGCGTTAGGCGCGAGCGGGTCCTTCTGCCATCGCGGCCTTCAGCTTTTCCGGAGTGATCGGCACCGAGCGCAAACGCGCACCGGTGGCGTCGAAAATCGCATTGGCAACTGCGGCTGGAATAGCGGTGGGCGTGGGCTCGCCGGCTCCCCAGGGCTGTTCGGTCGGCCGGTCGATCAGCACCACCTCCACCTTGGGCGCGTCATGGAATCGAAGGATCGGATAGCTCGCCCAGTCCACGCTCGTGACCCGCGCGCGCGTCCAGTTGACCTGCTCCATGAGCGTGCGGCTTACGGTCTGGATCACGCCACCCTCGATCTGGTTGATGAGACCGTCGGGATTGATGATCTGGCCGCAATCGTGCGACACGCAAACCCGCGTCACCCGCACCTCGCCGGTCTTGCGCTGCACTTCAACCTCGGCCACCGCCGCCACATAGGTGGTGGCGTTGTTGTAGCGCACATAAGAAACACCCCGGCCTTTCAATACATCGCCAGAGCCGCCCGCGGCGTTATGGCCCACCCGCGTCTGCCAGCCCGCTTTCTTCAGCACGGCGCGAAGCGCCTCCAGACCGCGCGCATCCTTCAGCACGCGCAACCGGTACTCGGCCGGATCAGCCTTGGCGGCAAAAGCCAG
>CAIPNM010000475.1 GCA_903866395.1 uncultured bacterium | reverse complement strand
GGCGCCTACGATTGCATCACCGCTCGAATGATCGAGCAGGCGGGGTTTGACGCGGTCTACATGACTGGCGCAGGCACCGCCGCTACGCTCGGCTATCCCGACTATGGCCTCACCACCATGACCGAGATGGCAGGTAATGCAGGCAGGATCGCTGATGCGGTAGGTGTTCCGGTGTTTGCCGATGCCGACACCGGCTTCGGCAACGAACTCAACATGACGCGCACGGTTCGTGAATACGAACGTCGGGGCGTGGCGGGTATGCATATTGAGGACCAGGCCTTCCCCAAGAAATGCGGCCACCTCGAAAACAAAACTGTCATTGATCGTGCCGCGTTCGTGAACAAGATCCGCGCGGCGGCGGGCGCACGGGAGTCAGCCGACTTTTTGATCATTGCTCGAACCGACAGTCGTGCAAGCCTTGGGCTTGATGAGGCGATTGGTCGCGTGAACGATGCGCTGGATGCGGGCGCAGACATGGCCTTTGTTGAAGCCGCGCAAAATCTTGATGAAGTCGCCGACATTCCTCGCCGGGTTCACGGCCCCTGTTTGCTCAATCTGGTTTGGAAGGGCAAGACACCTGACGTACCGTTTGCCGACGCTGAGGCAATGGGTTATCGGATCGCGATTCTTCCGGGCATGTTGTTCAAGGCGGTGATGGCCACGTGCGATCGTGTGCTGGAGGAGACCCGACGTCTTGGCCGGCATGCGTCCCCGGGGCTGGAACTCACGCCGCAGCAGAGCTTCAACCGTGTCGGCGCGGCAGAGTGGGATGAAGTCTCCCGCCGCTACAAGGTTTCCTGAAGGCAGCACGCCATGACCGCCTCCGCACACGCGTCAACGCTCTACGACAAGCTCTGGACAGCTCATGCGGTGCATGAGCGCGCCGATGATGGCCAAACTCTGCTCTTCATTGACCGGCACCTGTTTCACGAGGGCTCGGCCCGGGCCTTCGAGATTCTTGCCGAGCGCGGTCTTCCGGTTCGTAGCCCGGAGCGAACCTTTGGCGTCGCTGATCACTACGTTCCCACTCGCGGTCCCGCGATTGACGATCAGCCGGATGCAGAGGCCCGGTCCCTCATTCGGCGGTTTGAAGCCAACGCTGCCCTGCACGGCATTCGTGCCTTCGGAATGGGGCATCCCCGCCAGGGGATTGTGCATGTGATCGGGCCCGAGCAGGGGCTCTCGCTTCCCGGTATGACCATCGTCTGCGGCGACAGCCACACTGCCACGCACGGCGCGATGGGAGCGCTTGCCTTCGGCATCGGAGCCTCCGAAGTCAGCCAGGTTCTTGCCACGCAGACACTCTGGCAGCGGAAGAGTCGCTCGATGCTGATTCAGGTCGATGGCGTGCTCGGACCCGGTGTGACCGCCAAAGACATCATCCTTGCCATCATCGGCAAGATCGGCGCAGCCGGGGCCACCGGTCACACCATTGAATACGCGGGTAGTGCCATCCGGTCACTGTCCATGGAAGGGCGGATGACTGTCTGCAATATGTCGATTGAGGCGGGGGCGCGCTCGGGGCTGGTGGCGCCCGACGACACCACGTTCGAATGGGTCGCAGGTCGTGAGCATGCGCCGCGCGGTGAGCAGTTCGACCGTGCTGTGGCCGACTGGCGCAAGCTCGTGACCGACACGGGTGCGCGCTTCGATCGAGTGGTCAATCTCGACGGGAGCGCGCTTGAGCCCATGGTCACCTGGGGCACCAGTCCTGAGCACGTGATTGGCGTTTCGCAGCGTGTTCCCGATCCGTCAGCCGCGGCCAGTGCTGCGGCATCGCAGTCCATGCGCGCGGCGCTCGACTATATGGGGCTGCAACCCGGCATGGCCCTGGCCGATGTGCCGATCCGTCATGTGTTCATCGGCTCCTGCACCAATGCACGGCTGGGAGACCTTCAGGCCGCCGCCGCGCTCGTGAAGGGCCGGCGTGTCGCCGAGGGGGTGCGCGCGCTGGTGGCACCAGGCTCTGACGAGGTGCGGCGGCAGGCGCAGGCCCTCGGGCTCGACCGCATTTTTGTCGATGCGGGCATGCAATGGGGCTTCTCGGGTTGCTCGATGTGTGCGGGCATGAATGGCGATCTGGTTCCGGCGGGCGAGCACTGCGCCTCGACCTCGAACCGGAATTTCGTGGGGCGCCAAGGGGTCGG
>CAIPNM010000474.1 GCA_903866395.1 uncultured bacterium | reverse complement strand
GGGTGACCCGGAATCAGTCGCGGGCGTTGCTAGCAGGAAACATGCCGCCGACCTGACGGAAAAGCTGGCACGGGGATTGCTGTCGACGAGGTGTCACGAAACTGGAGCATTCCATGACGACTTCGGCATCTCTGCAGGCACCACGCGAGTTTCTCGTTTCGAGAGGCCCGCGCACTGTCGGCTTCCCGACGCCGGACCAGATTCGGGCGTCAATCCAGCAGCTTGTATCAGATAACGAGCTAGACCAGGCGCAACAGCTGGCGGAGGAAGGTCTTGAGACCTATCCCGACAGTGAGGGCGTGCTGGCGATCTCGGCACTGGTTGCCATCGTACGACAGGACTGGCTGTGTGCGGTGGTGATGCTGGAGAAGCTGACTTTTATCCAGGGCGACAGGGCATCTGACCTTACACGAATGATGCTCGAGCGTGCGCGCAAGTGTCGCGGCAACGCAATGCCCACGAAGCGGCAATCCATTGCCGCCGCGGCACATTAAACGAAAGCATAGTGAGGTCACCTAAATGACTATCATCAATACCAACGTCAAGGCGCTGTTTTCTCATCAGGCGCTCAAGGTCAACGACCGCTCGATGACTGATCATATGAATCAGTTGTCGACGGGTAAGCGGATCAACTCTGCGAAGGACGATGCGGCGGGTCTCGCGATCGGCACGCGGATGACCGCCGACCTGCGCGGCATTTCGGTTGCCATACGGAATGCCAACGACGGCATTTCGATGATGCAGACCGCGGAAGGCGCGCTGGGTGAAATCTCCAACATGCTTCAGCGGATGCGCGAACTGGGCGTGCAGGCAGCCAACGGCACCATGAGCCGAAGCAACCGCGAGGCGCTGCAGGCTGAGCTGGATCAGCTGGTTGCCCAGATTGACAACGTGGCCGAGACCACCAACTTCAACGGCATCAAGCTCATCAACGGGCAGAACAACCCCGTAATGCTGCAGACCGGTGTGAAGGAAGGAGAACAGGTGCAGGTGGGCGTGGTGGATGCGCGCTCAAAGAGCCTGGGCCTGCAGGGCTACGCCGTAGAAGGCGAGATGACCAGCGGGCGGATAGGCTCCATCTCAACAATCGATGCCACCGACGACGTGCTGATCAATAACAAGCCGGCGTTTGCAAGCACGACCAACGTACCGCTCAGCAACACCAATGCAGCCAAGGTGCTCGCGTCGGCTCTGAACACCAACATTGGCCAGCATCAGGTGAAGGTCACGGCCTTCAACACGCTCCGGGGCACCACGCCCACAGCGGAGTCGTTCGCAGGCGGTGCGTTAAGGATTAACGGTAAGGATGTCGGGGCTGCGGGCTCGATCGCCGAGCTGGTTGCCAACATCAATCGCGATGTGGGTGGCATCGTGGCGACCGTTTCGCAGGCGGGCACCATCGAGCTCTCGAACAACACGGGTGAAGACATTGTGATCGCTGCGACGTCGACCGCGGGCTTCGTGGCGGGCACCTACACCGGCTATATCTCGATGGATAGCCTCACGAATGAGGGTATCAAGCTATACGCCCGAAGCGATGCCAACGGCTACCCCGGTGGCCTGGGCACGGTGGCGGATCTGCAGCGGATGGGTCTAAATGAAACCGGCGACGGCGCTGCGTTTACCGGCGTTTCGGTGTCGACCACCGCGATTACGGTGTCGGATGACATCCGTATCAACGGTGTGCGAATCGGCACTTCTGCTGACTCGTCGGCTATCGCGAAAGCGTCGACCATCAATTTGGTGGCCGAGCAGTCGGGGGTGAAGGCCACGGCGGTCACTGAAGTTCAGGTGGCGGTGAACCTCAACAATGTGGCTGCAGCGGCGTTCTCGATCAACGGGGCGGCGATTGACACGACCACCGTGCTGACGCTCGCTGATCTCACTTCGAAGATTAACGCTGCGGGCGTAAACGGGATCATCGCGTCAGCAAGCAACTCGGGTGTGCTGATCCTCAAATCAGCAGGTGGTGCCGACATTACCGTGAACGACACGAGCGGCACGCCGATGGTCACCGGCGCATCGTCTCTGAGCGGTGACGCTGCAGGCGGTACGCTTGGAGCGAACAATCCCGGACTGACTGTAAAGGGCCGTATCACCCTCTACTCAGACGTAAACGCCGAGATCAGGGTAGAGGCTGAGAACCCCGCGTCGTTGACGAAGGTCGGTATTGCCGCTCAGGGCGGGTCGGATGTACTGGTGGGAGGCGCGCTCACGATCGTGACCCAGGAAGCCGCCGGTCGTGCGCTCACCGCGATTGACCGTGCGCTGGACCAGATCCTGGTGAATCGCGCGACCCTCGGTGCGTTCCAGAACCGCTTGACGGTGGCGGTGGACAACTTGATGACCACCAGCGGCGCGTTGAATCAGTCGCGCAGTCGGATCATGGATGCCGACTACGCTCAGATCAGTACCGAGCTCGCAAGGAATCAGATCATTCAGCAGGCGGGCACCGCGATTCTGGCGCAGGCCAATACCAGTCAGCAGTCGGTGCTTCAGCTGCTCCAGGGCTAAGCGGGTATCCTCAAGCTATCGGAGCGTGAAGGGAGATTCGCGTGGCAACGATGGCCGATGCGCTGGCGCTTCATCGCGAGGGAAAGTTCGACGAGGCAGGCGCGCTGTACGACCGAATTCTCGAGGTCTACCCCGAGCAGCCTGATGCGTTGCACCTGAAGGGTGTGGTGCACATGCAGCGAGGCGAACTGCGCGAGGCGGTTCGGTTGATTGGTCAGGCGATTATCCTGCGGCCCGAAGATGCGTCGTTTTACTCTAACCTCGCCGCGGCGCTTTACCGGCTGCAGATGTTTGATCAGGCCATGCAGTATGCGTTGCGTTCGATTTCGCTCGACGCGAGATCGTTCCAGTCCAGAATGGTTCTCGCGCAGTGCTACGAGGCGACACGGCAATGGCAAGAGGCCGCCGACGCGTATCGCGACGCGCTCGCGATCGATCCGAAGAACCGGAATCTGATCAGTGGCAGGCTGGGCGCGCTTCAGGCGTTGGGCAGCCACGATGAGGTGATTGAATTTATCGATTCGTTGTCGGTCCCGATGGATGACCGGCTGCGTATTTCCAAGTCGCAGGCCCTGCGCGAGCTGAAGCGGTTCGATCACGCGCTGGCAGTGATGCGCGAGTGTCAGGCGCAAAGGGGGCATGACTGGCAGGTGAATATGCTCAAGCTGATGCTTGAGCGGTGTGATCCGGAAGCCGCGCTACCGCATGGGCAGGCCTTGCTGGAAGCCAAAGACACGCTTGCCGGGCAGCGATTGACCGACGAACGTGCGCGGGCGCTTCGGTCCGCGTGGCCGCTGACCGTGCCGCCTTTCAGGCCGAATGATGCGGAGGCGCCTGAGCGGAATGTGATCTGCTTCAGCCTGTGGGGTGACAACCCTAAGTACACCTATAACGCAGTGCTCAATGCGAAGAAAGTGCCGCTGGTGTATCCAGGGTGGAGCGCTCGGTTTTATGTGGACGATACGGTACCGACCGAGATTGTTCAGGCACTGGTTGATTACGGTGCGCGGGTGATCCCGGTGGCCTCTGATGCCCGTACGCATCTGAAGCTCTTCTGGCGGTTTCTTGCCACCGACGATCCGAGCGTGGAGCGCTTCCTGTGCCGCGACTGCGATGCAGTGGTCAATCACAGGGAACACGCAGCGGTTGAAGAGTGGCTGTCGTCGGGACGGAAGTTTCATGTGATGCGCGACCACCCCGAGCATGCCGAGCTGATCATGGCCGGGATGTGGGGAGGGGTGGCGGGGCTTCTTCCACGCCTGAGCGATCAGGCAGTCGAGTACTACGAAAATCATGAACCCAAGTGGCGGTGGATCGATCAGGATTTCCTTCGCGACAGGGTGTGGCCCTTGATCAAGGCCGACTGCCTGGTTCATGACGACTTTTATGTCATGGGCGGAGAATGCCGGCGTTTTCCGCCGGGTTCTGAACTGCCGGAAAACGAACACGTCGGGGGATATCGCCTCCGGTTTGCAGCGGAGCAGGAGCATGCCGCGAAGTCGAATTGATTATTTCACTAGCGACGATCCGTCTGCCGCTTCGTCGCCCCGGTCATTCGGGTCTGGCATTGCGCCGATCTCACCGGTGGGCAGGGTGCGGGGTATCCAACCGTCACGCGGCGTGAGTGAGGCGGCGGCGGCCGGGGTAGGCCAGGTGACCGGCGGTTTGGCAGGCCAGCCCGATTGCCGTCGATGTCAGCATTTCGCGGTTTCCTGGGATCCGGCCGTTCCTTACCTATGCCGCGGATTCGGGTTCAAGAGCCGGGTGCTGCCTTCGCGTGAGGTGATGCAGGCCGACGGGCATCCCTGTCGTCTTTTCGCCGCCCGAGCTTAGAGGGTTGTCGGTTTCCCGGCTCCACCCTTTGGGCTATTCTAACTATCTGTTTATATTGGGATTTATCGGCTGGCACGTCGATTGCTATTCCGTCCTCGGGAAAACCAATTCAGGACGCGGGTGGTATCGATGTCT
>CAIPNM010000473.1 GCA_903866395.1 uncultured bacterium | reverse complement strand
TGCAAACTGCTCGTCAGCTGAGTTGTCGGCCACCGAGTTGCCCCGGCTTGCCCGACTGATCGCGGTGGGCGCCGATGCGCCCGCCTGCGCGCTCGCGTTCGAGGCGCTCTGTTCGGGAGGTGGCAGGCTGACGAACCACGCTGATCAAGACCAGTCGGTGCGCCCGCTCGCTGATGCCGAGCGCGCGGTCACGCCCGATGATCCCCTCATCATCGTCTACACCTCAGGGACCACGGGTAAGCCCAAGGGCGCCATGCACAACCACCATGTGATCCGGCAGGCCACCCGCGTTGGGCTGCGCCTGGGCCTGGAAGCGGGCGGCCGGGCGCTGGGCCACCTGCCGCTTTATCACGTGGCGGGTCTCTACATGTCGTTCGTGCCCGCGCTTACGCTGGGCGGCTGTTATGTAGCCATGCCGCAGTGGGATACCGCTGCGGCGATCGAACTGCTGGAGCGTGAGCGGATCAGCTGCTTTGGCGGCATCCCCACCCATTTCGTTGATCTGGCCAATCATCCGGCAATGCAAGGGCGGGATCTGCCCGCGCTCCAATGCGCATGGATCGGTGGCGCACCAGTGATGCAGTCCACCTTTGGTCAGTTCATGAAGGCGCTGGGGCTAGCGCAGCTCATGTCCACCTACGGCATGACCGAGAACACCATCTCCACCACCTTCAATCTGCCCGATGATCCGATCGAGGTCTGCTGCATGAACCTTGCGCCCATCCTGGGCCCGAGCGAGGTTCGGATCGCTGACCCGGCCACCGGCGCCGAGCTCGGGCCGGGCGAGGTTGGCGAGGTGCAGTGTCGCGGCGAAACCGTGATGATGGGCTATTACCGTAACCCCGAGGCCACACGCGAGACCATCACGCCCGAGGGCTGGCTTCGCACGGGCGACCTGGGCACGCTCGATGAGCGCGGCTATCTTTCGATCACCGGGCGTTTGAAAGAAATGTTCAAGACCGGCGGTTCCAACGTCTACCCGGTGGAAATCGAGCAACACCTCGCGCGACATCCGGCGGTTCGCATCGCCGCTGTGGTGGGCATACCGGATGAACGGCTGGGCGAAGTAGGGTTTGCGTTCGTCGAACTGCTCGACGGTGCAAGTTTCACCATTGACGACCTGCGGGCCCATTGCCGCGGTGCGCTCGCCGACTACAAGGTGCCAAGGTTTGTCTGCCCAGTGCCGGCGCTACCGCGCACCAGTACTGCAAAGATCCAGCGTTCGGTGCTCCCCGGGCTTGCGCAGGCGGAGATCGCGCGCCGCCGCGCGGCGCAGCCCGCCTGACCAGCACAACGGGTCGGTCTGCGCAAAGCCCTATGCGAGGCGCCATCTCGATCCGTGAAGTGGCCAATCGGGCTCGGGTAGCCATTGGCACGGTGTCGCGGGTGATCAACGGACATCCGTCGGTGAGTGCCGACCGGCGAGCGCGGGTGCTTGAGGCGATTGCTGCGCTGGGCTACGTACCCGATATGGTTGCGCAGAGCATGCGAAATCGCCGGTCCATGACGCTGGCATGCGTGATGCGCGATTTCACCGTCCCCACGCTCAGCCTGTTCGTTGATGCGATGCAGCGCGAGGTCGAGCCGCACGGGTTTTCCACGATGGTGGCCTCCAGTGGCCATGAGGTTGCGCGCGAGATCTCGCTCCTGAAAGGTTTGCGTCAACGACGCATCGACGGCCTGGTCATTGCGTCGTCGTCCGAACGCTCGCGAACCTTGCTGTCGGCGATGCGAGATGCCGGTTTCCCGATCGTGCTGATCGATCGCCGGGCACCCGCCGAATTCGATTCTGTCGGCGTCGAGCACGCCCAGGGTGTCGCGACCGCGGTGGAATATCTCACTGCACTCGGTCACCGCCGCATTGCGATGTTGTCGGGCGAGGCGGGGCTGCATCCGGCCCGAGATCGTCTGGCGGGGTATCGTGCCGGCATGTCGCGTGCTGGGTTAAAAATCAGCGACCGCTGGGTGCGTATGGCCTCCTTCAGCCCCGAGGCGGGTTACGAACAAACCCGCGCCCTCCTTGCAATCAAGGAACGACCCACCGCCATGATTGCCGGGGGGTCATCGCTGCTGCCCGGCGTCATGCTGGCTGCGCGGGAAGCGGGGCTGAGCGTGCCCGAGGACCTTTCCGTGGTCGCGGGTGCCGACAGCGATCTCGCCCGGCTCTCCAGCCCTGGGGTGACGGCGGTCTGCTGGCCGCATGATGTGCTGGGCCGTGCTGCCGGTCGGTTTCTGGTTCAGCGACTGGCCGATCCGTCGGTGTCGCGCCAGTCGCTGACCGTACGCGCCGAACTGGTGGTTCGTGGCTCATGCGCGCCGGTGGTGAACCGAGCGGGATTGACTTCCTGAGCGTCCGGCTAAACAATCTGCGGCGCTCAAGGGGGGATTGGCGATTGCAGTCACTGCGCCGTCTCCCCCGATTTTTCTGAAAATTTGGAAACGTTTCAAAATGCGACGAATCGGGATTGATGTGGGTGGCACCTTCACTGATGTGGTGATGGTCGATGATGCATCGGGCCAGGTCTGGTCCACCAAGGTGTCCACGACGCCCGCTGATCGCGTCATGGGTGCGATGAACGGCTTTCGCCGGATTCTCGAACTGAGTGGTACCGCCCCTGCGCAGGTCGGCTTCATTGGTCACGGCACAACCATGGCCACCAACATGATCGTGGAGGGGAAGGGGGCGCCGACTGCCCTCATCACCACCGCGGGGTTTCGCGACATTCTCGAATTGCGCCGGCTCTCGCGCCACGACCGCGCCGACCTCTATGACTTGCAGTTCAGGAATCCGCGCCCGCTGGTGCCGCGGCGCTGGCGTTTCGAGGTGAGCGAGCGCATTCGTCATGACGGCTCGATCGAGACCGTGCTCGATCGAGCGCAGCTGACCCAAGTCGCGCAGCAGATTGAAGCATCTGACATCGAGGCGGTGGCAATCGTCTTTCTGCATGCCTATGCCAACCCCGCGCATGAGCAGCGCGCGCTCGAGGTCGTACGCCGTTTGTTGCCTGATCGCTTCGTCACTGCCTCTCATGAGGTCAACCCCGAGATGCAGGAGTATGAGCGGGCAAGCTCCACCGTCATCAACGCGATGCTGGGGCCGGTCTGTGCCCGCTACATCGAGCGCTTCGGTTCGGAGCTCAAAGCCGAAGGCTTTGGTGGCGAGCTCCTTTTCATGCAGTCAAACGGCGGACTGGCGAGCGGCGATGTGGTCGCAAAGAAGCCGATTGTTCTCCTCGAATCCGGGCCGGCGGGCGGCGTCAGCGCAGCCGTACGCGGCAGCGACCACCTAGGCATCAAGGGGCTGTTGCTGGGCGATATGGGGGGCACCACCTTCGACGTTTCTCTGGTGAGAGATGGCCGTCCCGAGCTTCGAACCGAGGCAATGGTGCATACCTATGCGGTCCGTTCACCCACGATCGATATTGATTCGATCGGGGCGGGAGGTGGTTCGATCGCCTGGATCGATGCCGGGGGCGGCGTGCGGATCGGACCTCAGAGCGCCGGCGCCGATCCGGGCCCCGCCTGCTATGGTCGGGGCGGCGAGCGGCCAACGGTCACCGACTGCAATCTGGTTCTGGGCTATGTCGATCCCGATTCGTTCCTGGGCGGCGAGTTCAGACTCGATCGGGCGGCGGCTGAACGCGCGATCGAGGCGCACCTGGCAAGGCCGCTCGGGGTCAGCATTCTTGAGGCCGCGCGGATTGTGCGGGCGGTATCGAATTCGCTGATGGCGCAAGCGATGCGGCTCATGACGGTCGAGCGTGGCTTCGATCCGCGTGAATTTGCCTATCTCTGTTATGGCGGTGCGGGCCCTGTGCACGCGGTGGATCTGGCCGAAGAACTCGACATTCGGCGGGTGATCGTGCCGCCGCTGCCAGGTCTCTTCAGTGCGCTCGGTATGGTGATGGCAGACCGGTTGCATGACGGTCAGCGCGCAGTGGAAGCCGATCTTGGCAGCCTCTCGGGCGAGCGCATCGAGCAGGTGGCGCGCGAGTTGCAGCGCGAGGCGTCGGATACCTTCGGCCCTGCGGTAGCCGCGCTGGGTGTCGAGGCACGATGGCGCGCCGATTGTCGCTATGCCGGTCAGCCCGCCTCGATTGCGGTGGATATCGATGCGTCGCTGATTGCTCGCGCAAGCGCCGATCCGTCTGCCTTTCGCGCCGAGCTGCGAACAGGTTTCGAGCAGAGTCATAAACGTATGTGGAACTTCATCAAACCCGATCAGCCGGTCATCCTCACCAACCTTCGGTTGCAGGCGAGCGTGGCCTCGGGGTGGCGTGGCACAGCGCGTTCACAGTCTCAGGCGCGTGGCGTGCCCGGCGAACGTTCGGTGGTGATTGACGGGCAGCCGCAGGTGTTGCGGGTGCTCCAGCGCAGTTGGCTCGCCGAGGGTGAGCGGATCGAGGGTCCCGCCATCATCGAGGAGGCGAGCAGCTGCATCGTGTTCAAGACCGGTCAGTATGCGCAGGTCGACGCAGCCGGTTATCTTCACATCCATCTCTGAGGCGAGAGCGAACCATGGAAACCATCGTCTACGAGATCCTGCGCAATTCGCTCTATTCCATCGCGCGAGAAATGAAAGTTGCCATGATGCGCACGGCCGCCAGCCCCATCATGCATCTTGGCGCCGATGCGTCGGCTGCGGTGTTTGATGCGCAGATGCAGTTGGTGGCGCAGGGCAACGATATTCCCACCATGCTCGGCTCTGCGGTGATCTCCACCCGCCGCTCGGTCGAGGTGATCGGTCGCGACCGGCTCCGGCCTGGCGATGTCATCATCAGTAACGATGTCTACCTGGGCGGCGGCAACCATCAACCCGATGTGCAGCTCACCCGACCGGTCTTCTTCGGCGACGAGATCGTTGCCTTCGTGATGACGCGCGGACACTGGAGCGACATTGGCGGCCAGACCCCGGGCAGCTACATGCTCGACACCTGGGATGTGTTTGGCGAGGGGGTTCGCATTCCGCCAGTCAGGCTGTTCCGTAACGACGAGATCGTCGACGATGTCAAGACGCTGATCGTGCAGAACACCCGGGACCCTGAGGGGCGTCTGCTCGATATTCAGGCGCAATATGCCGGCACATTTGTAGGCGACCAGCGCATCCGTTCGCTCTGCGAGAAATACGGCGCGCAGGCCCTGGCCGACGCGATGAAGCGTTCGCTCGATCATTCCGAAGCACTGATGCGCGCGGCGATCCGCGAGATCCCCGATGGAGTGTATGAGGCCGAGGACTGGGTCGAAGGCGTGTACGCCAAGAATTGGCCTGCCGACCCGGTGCGGATCAAGGTTCGCGTCACGGTCGCCGGCGACGAAATGCATTTCGACTACGCCGGAAGCGGCGACCAGAGCCCAGGTGGTATCAACTGTCCGTTCGCGGTCACCTGTAACAGCACCTGGTTCACGGTGAAGGCGATTACCGATGCGTCGATTCCAATCAACCAGGGTTGCTATCGCCCGGTCCATATCACCGCCCCGGAAGGCAGTATCGTCAACTGCCGTTTCCCGGCACCGGTGGTGAGCGGCAACACCGAGACCTCGCCGCGCGTGATCGACCTGCTGTTGAAAGCGCTGTCGGCGGCGGTGCCTGATCGCGTGATCGGTCAGAGCAACTGCGCAGCCTGCTCCGGCGTGTTTGGTGGCCCGGATCCTGACGCCGAGCGCGTACGCCGCACTGGCCGGCCGATCGTGAGCATCGTCGAGCCGCATGGCGGGGGGATGGGTGCACGGGCCACTCAGGACGGCGTGAACGGCATCCGGGTGTATGTGGGCAATGCCGGGTCACTGCCGGTGGAATACATCGAG
>CAIPNM010000472.1 GCA_903866395.1 uncultured bacterium | reverse complement strand
GTGTTGCTGAGTTTATCAGTCAGGGGTCAACTACCGTCGAGCAAATTACTGAACTCGTCGGTCGTTTCGGCCTGCAAGATGCGTGGAAAAAGTATCTCACACGTTTCCCACCAGACGATGCCAACAGTTGATTGGGAGAGCGTCAAGAAGTCCAAGGATGACTATCGCGAGCGCGTCAGGGCGCGATCGTTTCAAGAAAAGCTTTGGACTCTGGATCGCCTGCGTGAGCGTGAGGCGCAGCTTCGTAAGCTCAGGACAAAGAAGAACCTGTCTACGTCGGTCCGCTCAACGCTTGTCGTTTCAAGTGGCGGTGACCGTGCTTCAAAACTGGTCGGCAATTCGAACCTGGTCGTGCTTGGCGCAGATGCTACCTTTGTTGCGAGTATCGTCGCCAGGGGCTCGGTGAGCATGAGCGTATCGCGAACTGTTCCTAGCTCGCAGGGAGCAAAGGCCCCGTGAGTGTTTCGATTCAGTCGTGCCTCGTGTGCGACATGATTCGTCCCGAGTTGAACGGAAAGCTCATCATCTTGGGGTTCCTCGGAGTCTGTCCCTATGTGGATATTCGACTGCCGAGACTCGATCAGCCAACGCCAATCACATTCTTGCTCAGTGGGCACGTAGACCAAGCGGTCACATCGTTTTCGGTAGAAGTCCTTTACTCAAAGGACAAGTCGGTGATTGCCTCAACTGGACAGGGTCAGTTCGATTTCGCGGGCAACACCGGTGCGATCAACATCGCCCCTACTCTGCTTCTCACGTTTGGTAGACAGGGCGAATTTCTCGTCCGGTGTCTGGCAGACGGAATTGAGTGTTATACGGGAAGGCTCAGTGTTAGCCACGGTGAAGCGGCATCAGGCTGAATGCCGTGGGCGAGAGTTCGCCCTTGGTGCCCAACACCTAGGCCGGCGCGGGGTTGATGATGGCCCGGCTGGCGGAGATCATCGAGCCCCCGAACGCTGAGGCGATACGGCGGTCATACGGGCCCGGACATAAAGAGGAACAGCCAGTGCGGTGCGGGGGGATGCGCGGGAGCCGGCGGATGCAATGAAGTTGGTGTCAGATATAGAAAGCGGTGGCCTAATGACAATGCAATCTACGGCTCCGCTATCAGGAGGCCATCGATGGCCAATCGCAGCAGGGAGAGATCCTCGTCGGTGCGGGCGTGAGGGCGCTGACCGGAATGCCGATTCACCTCAACCGACTGCACCTCCCAGTGTCCCGCCATGGCCGGCGCAGGACGAACATGCACTCGGAAGACGGCGATCCCGGTCCAGCTGCGGTGACAGTGCAGCACACCGTCTTCCAGGTACACGAACCACCTGTCGTCCATGTCCTGCGGAATGTACCCGCGCAGTAGACGACCCACTTCCGCCGGTGAGAACGTCCGTTGGTACTCGAGCGCCGTGCGCTTCGCGGGAAATGGGCGCGTCCTAGCATCGCTTCTGCGGGCGATTGGCCAATCGCCCCCTGACTGGTCCCCCAGCAAGTCCATGGTCGCCTGGAGGACGGCGAGATCGCGGGTCCGGCCCACCGCGTTGACGGTCTGCCCGATGAGCTGCTGTGCCTCGGTACGAGTGGCCCAACGCAGGCCGCTCGTCTCTGGACTGGAGAAGTCCTCGCGAACGGACTGAGGATCTGCCGTCATGAGGAAATAGTGATTGCGTGTCGTGCCGCCACCGAAGGTTCCGGGGAGTGGCAACAGCACGGTCGCGTCGACCCCTGTTTCTT
This sequence comes from uncultured bacterium, assembly GCA_903866395.1. Taxonomy (GTDB): domain Bacteria; phylum Pseudomonadota; class Gammaproteobacteria; order Burkholderiales; family Burkholderiaceae_E; genus SYIM01. The sequence continues at coordinate 517 of CAIPNM010000472.1, read as the reverse complement.
CACGCACCTCGCGGAGTGCCGTCTCGCAGGGGGACTCACCCGGGTCTGGTCGGCCCTTGGCGAAACTCCAGTGATAGCCGTCGAAATGGCCTGCTACCTCGCGCAAGAGCACGCGACCTCGCGAGTCAACGATCACCCCGCCGTACGCGGGTGACTTTCCGCTCGAGTCGGGCTTCTGCCACGGCAGCAGATCCCAGTCGGTGAGTCCCGCTTCCGGCATGTCTTCGGGCATGCCATGCAACGCACTCCACACCTTTTCGTATCGCTTCGCTCGAGCGGGCCCGTTCGTCTGCGACACCTCATGCTTGAAATTCGCATAGGTAACATCAGCGATAATCCGGGGCATGGCACGGGCCAAGGCGTCCTCCTCGCAACGCAATCGCCATGGGTAGTCTGTGCCGGTATCACATTCGGGCTCGCCCGCCTCCGCGAGATAGTGGCGCTTAAGACGTACCAGATCCCCGTGCGTGCGGCTGCGGATGGTCAGCTGTGAACCGTCCGTCTTGCGGACGATGCT
>CAIPNM010000471.1 GCA_903866395.1 uncultured bacterium | reverse complement strand
GATCCAGCCCGAGAGCCGTTCGCCGTAGTTGTCGCGATTGGGTGAGAGCTCGAGCTTGCCGCTTGCACGTTCAATCGAACTGGGCGCACTGGCATAGCGCGCGTTGCCGGTCAGATCGGCGACCCGCGTGCCACCGATATCAAGCCAGCGTTCCACGCGGAAGCTACCCGCTGCGGTGGGTTCGCCCGCCAGCGGCGCAGTGCCGATGGGCACGGTACGCGGCGCCGGCGCCTCGGCGCTCACCCGGATCGACAGCTGCTGTCCATTGGTGAGCGCGGTGATGTTGCCCGCGGTGCTGAGGAAGGCCTGCAGTGCATGAATCGACCCGGTGAGAACACGCGCCGATTCGGTGCCAGAGACGGTCACACCCGCAGGCGGTGCCGCGAGCTCGACCGCTCCGTACGGAATCGCCGCGATCGACTGACCTTCGGACAGGAGCGTGGCCTCGGACAGGTGGACAAGTCGTCTGCCGTCGGCCGTCACGCCCTTGGTGTCAGTGAAGACCAGCTTGTAGTGACGGAACCTGCTGCTGTTTTCAATCGCGAGGGTGCTCGAGGCGCCACGTTCGTTAGCAAGACCGGTTGCGCCCTCGCCGATCAGCGCCCAGCCCTGCGCGTTCCAGTCACTGCTCGCATCGGAGCCCCACAGCTGCCAGGACTTGGGATCCCACTGCCAGTTGTCATCATTGGTCCGCGTGACCAGTCGCAGTTCATCCACCGGCACGGGCTGCGGCGCACTGAACACGAGACCGCTGCCCGGGCCGTCCAGGTTAAGGTATTTGGTTCCCGTCTTGCCGTCGATCGCGTTCTGCGCGCCTTCGGCCGACGGCGAGTTGGCGAGCCCGCCCGCGGCGTTCGAGCCGCCCACAACCACCACGCCACCAGCGGGCGCGGACAGCGTCACCGTGGCCTGCGTCGGCATATCGGCGACATACCAGCTCGCGGGAACCGGCTGGATCGCGGTCGAGCCGGCACGCGCAAAGCCGATCCGGACATAGTCGCCACCACTGCCTTCCTTCAGCAGTGCTTCAAAGCGATACAAGCGCCCTTTCTCAAAGCTGAGGTTGGCGGACTTCTGACCCGCGGTCTTGGTCCATTCGCCTGAGCCGACCGCCCCCGTCACCTGCGAAACCCGGGTGAGACTGCCCTGCCCCGAGCCCGAGGTGTCGAGCCAGAGTTCGGCTGAATCGTCCGCGGTCATGAACAGGTTGAAGCTGCCGCTTTCAGTCGGTGCGAAATAACCCGATACGCGCGCGCCGTAGTTGTCGCCGATGTTGCTGACCAGCAGCCCTTCATTGCTCACCGCAACCTCGCTCACCGAGGAACTGCGGTTGGGATAGAGCGGCGAGCTGGTGAGCGCCGACACTGCGGTGCCGTTGAGACTGTTCCACACCTCGAGCGTGACCGTGCCGGTGGCAAGCGTGGTGGTGACCGGCACAGCCGTCAACGCCTGGCTGCCCGAGACGCGCACCTGGAGCTGCGTCCCGACGCCCGTAAATTCAACATTGCCGACGGTGGTCAGATAACGGTGGAGTGCATAGACGTTGCCGGACAGGGTGCGGCTGACCGGGTCGCCCGCGAACGTGATGCCCTCGGCCGCCTTGGCCGAGACCGACCCATAGGGCTTGGCCGATAGCGCGCTGCCTTCGCCAAACAGCATCACATCGGCGATCTGCATGCCGGAGGCGCGTGCCCCATCGCGCAGTGTCGGGAACACGATCTT
>CAIPNM010000470.1 GCA_903866395.1 uncultured bacterium | reverse complement strand
GATCCAGCCCGAGAGCCGTTCGCCGTAGTTGTCGCGATTGGGTGAGAGCTCGAGCTTGCCGCTTGCACGTTCAATCGAACTGGGCGCACTGGCATAGCGCGCGTTGCCGGTCAGATCGGCGACCCGCGTGCCACCGATATCGAGCCAGCGCTCCACGCGGAAGCTACCCGCCGCGATCGGCTCGCCGGCAAGCGGTGCCGTGCCCATCGGCACAGCGCGCGGCGCCGGAGCGTCGGCGCTCACCCGCATTGAAAGCTGCTGGCCATTGGTGAGCGCGGTAACGTTGCCTGCCGCGCTGAGGAAGCCCTGCAGCGCATAAATCGACCCAGTGAGCGCACGCGCCGACTCAGTGCCGGACACGGTGATGCCGGTGGGCAGTGCCGCCAGCTCAACGGTCCCGTAAGGGATGGCCGCGATTGACTGGCCTTCGGACAGGAGTGTGGCCTCGGAGAGGTGGACAAGTCGTCTGCCGTCGGCCGTCACGCCCTTGGTGTCAGTGAAGACCAGCTTGTAGTGACGGAAGCTGCCGCTGCTCTCGATCGCGATGGTGCTCGTGGCGCCACGTTCGTTAGCAAGACCGGTTTCACCCTCGCCGATCAGCGCCCAGCCCTGCGCGTTCCAGTCACCGCTCGCATCGGAGCCCCACAGCTGCCAGGACTTGGGATCCCACTGCCAGTTGTCATCATTGGTGCGCGTGACCAGCCGCAGTTCGTCCACCGGCACGGGCTGCGGCGCACTGAACACGAGACCGCTGCCCGGGCCGTCCAGATTGAGGTATTTGGTTGCCGTCTTGCCGTCGATCGCGTTCTGCACGCCTTCGCCCGCCGGCGAGTTGGCGAGCCCACCCGCGGCGTTCGAGCCGCCCACGACCACCACGCCGCCAGCGGGCGCCGAGAGCGTCACCGTGGCCTGCGTCGGCATATCGGCGACGTACCAGCTCGCGGGAACCGGCTGGATCGCGGTCGAGCCGGCACGCGCATAGCCGATCCGGACATAGTCGCCACCACTGCCTTCCTTCAGCAGTGCTTCAAAGCGATAGAGCCGTCCTTTCTCGAAGCTGAGGTTGGCTGACTTCTGAACCGCGGTCTTGGTCCATTCGCCTGAGCCGACTGCCCCCGTCACCTGCGAAACCCGGGTGAGACTGCCTTGCCCCGAGCCCGAGGTGTCGAGCCAGAGTTCGGCCGAGTCGTCCGCTGTCATGAACAGGTTGAAGCTGCCGCTTTCGGTCGGTGCGAAATAACCCGATACGCGCGCACCGTAGTTGTCGCCGATGTTATTGACCAGCAGGCCCTCATTGCTCACCGCGACCTCGCTCACCGAGGCGCTGCGGTTGGGATAGAGCGGCGAGCCCGTGAGCACTGACACTGCGGTGCCGTTGAGACTGTTCCACACCTCGAGCGTGACCGTACCGGTGGCAAGCGTGGTGGTGACCGGCACAGCCGTCAACGCCTGGCTGCCCGAGACGCGCACCTGGAGCTGCGTCCCGACGCCCGTGAATTCAACATTGCCGACGGTGGTCAGATATCGGTGGAGTGCATAGACGTTGCCGGACAGGGTGCGGCTGACCGGGTCGCCGGCAACCGTGATGCCCTCGGCCGCCTTGGCCGAGACCGACCCATAGGGCTTGGCCGATAGCGCGCTGCCTTCGCCAAACAGCATCACATCGGCGATCTGCATGCCGGAGGCGCGTGCCCCATCGCGCAGTGTCGGGAACACGATCTT
>CAIPNM010000469.1 GCA_903866395.1 uncultured bacterium | reverse complement strand
GCCGAAAATTGCCCGTGCCGCTGTGCATTTCGATTGCCTCTCGGAGGGCCGCTGCCTTTCCCACCATGCATTCTGCAACGCGCGTTTCCGCGAACCGCAGCCCCCCTGCACGGGAGACCTGTTCGCCGGGAATGTGCGCCACATCGAGGCGCAGAGTTCATGAGATCAACCAGTCGCAAGGGGTCGATGCGGTTTTCGTTCGAAGTGTTGCCGCGTGCTCGCATGTGAACGCTCTCCGAAGGATCCGTAACCGAACTCTACTCTTGGAGATCTGCTGCCGCCACGACCATCTCGCCGGTCTGTGTCGGACCACGATTTACTCGATCAAGAATACGGTCGAGAAGAGCCGCCGACTCGGGCGTCAGTTCTCGGACCCCGCGCGTAGTGTGAGTGTCGAGTTCGGGTTCGGTCACGAATGTATAAGCAATCACCCCGGACTTGGTGATGACCCGAATCTTCTTCGCAAGCTCCGCATCCAAACCGAGCTGCAGGTTCAAGCGAGTGCCTTCGCGCTCAGGATCGACCACCCATTCGTGGGCCGGATAGAGGTTGGAGCTACCCGTGATGCGGCTGGCCTCGTCTCGCGAGACGATTTTCTTTGCGGTCATTCTCCCGCCTAACAGAAGCCTGCCGGCGCGCAGCGAAACTACGTAAACGGAGTCCCCCGGCGATACGCCGCGCCGTATGAATTGGTTGCTGCCGGCTGCCTGTATAGGCTCGCCCTCAGGGTTGCTGCGATTGTGCCAGTAGCGATTTTGCCAGTGGACCGTCCAGTAACGTTTCGGCATATCCCCCTCCTCAGGTTCTAATGCTCGCTCTCGCGAGCGCACTCGCCCAGCCCGTGAACACGGCCGCGTAGAACCTTGAAGCTCCACCGGCCTCGCATTCAGGAGGACTGTCGCCCGACACGTGGGCGAGGTGAATCGTGCAGATCAGCGGTCAATCCGCTAGACAGGTTGCTAGTTGCTGATCGGTCACAATTCCATTTAATGCAGCCGACAACGCCGTATTCAAATGCTTCGAGTTTGACTCGGCAAATTGAACGACCAGAACTTCTTCGGTGGATTCACCGCGATACAAATGCTCGTAGCGGCGCTCTCCGCTCACGGTGCACGCCCCTTTCAGCACCGCCTCTGCACGCAGATGCCCTGTAATAATCCCCGGAGTGACTTGGTAGGCTAGGTTTCTTACCTCAATCCTAAGTTCCGGAAGTCCACGCTGTGGCCCTGGTTTAACGGTAAACCCGCGCTGAGTCATTGCGCTGCTCACTTGGTCATTGACGATTTTAGCGATGTCATCGCTGGTAGTTATTTCTGCGCTCATACCGCCCGGGCCAAGTCCGCGGCTGCCAATCGCTGACGAAAGTCGTTCATCGGCAGTCACAAGCGCGATCTCCTTACCGCCTGTCGGCAAAGGTGCCGCAGGAACGGAACTCGAAACGGTGGGTTGAAATTTCACCTGCTGCGGTGTGAACGCGCAGCCTCCAATGAATAGCAATCCAGCGATCAAGTGTTGGCGCCGGTTTAAAAGTGAGCCACCGCGCCGACTCAAAACTGAGCCAGGGGTAGAAGCCGCCCGCGAGAGGGTCGGCTGTGGATAAGTGTAGGTGTTTGTCTGTTGGATTGTCCTCCTCGGTGGTGCGTTGGACACT
>CAIPNM010000468.1 GCA_903866395.1 uncultured bacterium | reverse complement strand
CGGTAAGGCCCAGCCCCCGCCGTAGCCGAGATTGGTGCCCAGCATGGGCGACTGGGTATCGAGGTCGGGCAGCATGCCCAGCGACCGGCCGATCATGATCACCGACGCTGCGCCCGCATCGCGTGCGGCCTGCGCAAGAGCAGCAACGTTCTCGCTCTGACCCGTGAGCTTGACCCAGACCGGAACATTCACCGCTGAGCAAACGGCAGACACCTGATCGCGAACCCGATCAGCAGCGCGTTCGGTGATGATCGCACCCGACGCGGCCTCATCTCCATACGGCGCCCCGACATTAAATTCGATCAGCCTGAGCCCGGCCTGCTCCATGCGACGGGCAATCGACACTGCTTCGTTAAGGTCAGCAAGGATCAGGCTGCCAGCGACATAGGCCTCCTGAGACCTTGCTTCGCGGTCTAGACGAGCTACCCGGTCGATCCACTCATCGGTTGCAAGCGGCTGGAGTCCGGATCGGCACAGCAGATTGGCGCGCTGCCAATCGACACCCGGCCATGCCTCTGGCGCCCATCGGGCATCAAAGAGCGCGTAGTCGGTGCGCGCAAGCTGCTCGCGCGCGGCCGTCGTCTCATTGACCGACTTCGCCACCACGACGGCCGCGCCTGCGGCCAGCCCGGCTCGAATACCAGCCTCGGTGAGCACGTGCTCGCCGGACGCACAGATCACGGGGTTCTTCAGTTCGAGCCGCCCCAGTGTGACGGAGGACTGCGTCATGATTCATCTCCAACCCATCGCCAGCGCCAGTGCCAGCCTGGGTTAGAGGATACCCGGCCGCTCCACCGACGGGGGCATGGCTTTTCGTGCAGCCTCGTGGGGAGGAAGCGCTGCATCCCATAGCCGCCCGATGAGCCGTCGCCCGGTCACGCGACTCGATGCGTCGGACACCAACCGTAGCACAAGGCCTGGTCCATCACCGTGACTGGCAGAAGTTGTCCGTCGGCCCCACGGCACACCATGGTGACCGGGACGCGCTCGACCATTCGTTCGCTGTCTGCGCACTTCGAGACATCACCGACGACAGCGAGGGGCCCCAAAGCGCCATGGGCTCGCAGATCGATCTGCACGCGATCGAGCGACTCGATATTGCGCCCGCAGACAGCCACTTGGGCACCGGCCCGGGCAAGCGCGAGAGCGAAGGATCGACCGATGCCGCGACGGCCGCCGGGAATCAACACGGTGCGGCCTATGAGCGACGGGTGAGGCGTCATGGCCTACGAAGACATGGAAACCGAAGCGATTGACGGCTTACGGCGCTTCGGATCGCGTACCAGCCGCGATCGGGACCGCGCGAAACTCGCGCACTGCAAGCCCCACGCAAAGCACTGCACCGATCAGCTTCATCAGCGCACCCGACAGACTCGCCTCAAACGGATAAAGCAGTAGCGCACACGACAGCGCAGCAGCAGAGCGCAGCACCATCGACAGTGACCTCGTCAGTTGACCGGCCAACGCCACCGACCCCATCCAGACTCCTGCACACGCCGCCACCAGCGACACAACAATCACCAGCGGCCCGCCCCCCATCAGCAGCCCCGGGCTGAATACAAACACGAAGGGAACAACAAACGCCGGCCAGCCGAGGCGGCACGCAGTCATCGCTACCCGTACCGGGCTGGTCTGCGCAATGTGGGCCGCCGCAAACGCCGCCATCGCAACCGGTGGGGTAATCATCGACAGGCATCCGAAGAAAAATACGAACATGTGCGCTGCAAGCGGCGGCACGCCAAGCTGTATCAGCGAGGGCG
>CAIPNM010000467.1 GCA_903866395.1 uncultured bacterium | reverse complement strand
CCAGGCGGCTCCGATCGCTGGGCCTGGAACTGGGAGCACATCCAGTTCATGGTGCTTCCCGCGCTCACCATGTCGGTCATTCCCATGGGGATCATTGCGCGTACCGTGCGCGCGCTGGTGGCCGACATCCTCGAGCAGGAATTCGTGATCGGGCTGCGCGCGCGCGGCCTCACCGATTTCGGCGTGTTCTGCCATGTGGTTAAAAACGCGGCCCCGACTGCGCTCGCCGTCATGGGCCTTCAGCTGGGGTACCTGTTGGGCGGTTCCATCCTGATCGAAACCGTGTTTTCATGGCCCGGCACTGGCTTTCTGCTCAACTCGGCCATCTTCCAGCGAGACTTGCCGCTGTTGCAGGGAACCATCCTGGTACTGGCGCTGTTCTTCGTTCTCCTCAACCTGCTGGTCGACATTGTCCAAGGGACGCTCGATCCACGAATCTCCCGGGGCTGATGTCGTGATGTCCAGCCTCAACACGCCTAAGGTGTCAGCGCTCCCGGTTGAGCGGTCGCAGGGCTACTGGGCGGGCGCGGCGCGCAAGCTTCTCCGTGATCCGGTTGCCGTCGTGTCGGGCCTTATCGTGCTAGCCCTGCTCTCGCTCGCCATCTTCGGTCCATGGCTCGCGCCGGCCGATCCCTATGCCTCATCGATGTTCGGCCGGCTCAAGCCCATCGGCAGTCCCAACTACCCACTCGGTAGCGATGAACTGGGTCGCGACATGCTGTCCAGGCTGATCGTGGGCGCGCGTCTGTCCCTCTTTATGGGGCTCACGCCAGTGCTGCTCGCCTTCGTGATTGGCACTTCGCTTGGCCTGCTGGCTGGATACGCGGGGGGCTGGATCAACAGCGCCATCATGCGTACGGTCGACGTGCTGTATGCGTTTCCCTCGGTGCTGCTTGCCATCGCTTTATCGGGTGCATTGGGTGCGGGCATCTTTAATGCACTCCTGTCCCTCACCATCGTGTTCACGCCACCGATTGTTCGGGTGGCAGAGAGTGTCACCACGCAGGTGCGTGGTCGCGACTTCGTCGAGGCAGCCCGCGCCTCGGGCGCTCACGCGCTCACCATCGTGCGGGTGCACGTGCTTGGAAACGTACTCGGGCCGATTTTTGTGTATGCCACCAGCCTGATCGCGGTCTCAATGATCCTCGCCTCCGGCCTCAGCTTTCTGGGGCTGGGTGTACGCCCGCCCGAGCCCGAGTGGGGCCTGATGCTCAACACGCTACGCACCGCCATCTACACCCAGCCCTGGGTTGCCGCGCTGCCAGGTGCCATGATCTTCATCACGTCCATTGCATTCAACCTGCTATCCGACTCGCTTCGTTCAGCAATGGATGTCAAGAGCTGAGCATGGCCGCACTCCCCACTGCGCACACCGCTGCCGGCAGCCCGCTTCTCGAGATCAGCGGTCTGGTCAAACATTTCCCGCTTCCTGCCCCGATCGGCGCGCGCCGACCCGTGGTGCGTGCGGTGGACGGCATCGACTTCCGCGTCTATCAGGGCGAGACGCTCGGCGTGGTCGGCGAATCGGGTTGCGGCAAGAGCACCACCGCGCGACTACTCATGAACCTCATCGCCCCGACCGCGGGCGAGATCATCTTCGATGGCTGTCGCGTGGGCTCGGCCGAGATGCCCATGAAGACCTTCCGCCGTCAGGTGCAGATGGTGTTCCAGGACAGTTACGCATCGCTCAACCCCCGAATGACCATCGAAGACTCGATCGCGTTCGGACCCCAGGTCCATGGCACGCCTGCGCGCGAGGCGTTGTCACGCGCTCACGACCTGCTCGCCAGGGTCGGCCTTGAGCCCTCACGCTTTGCCGGTCGCTACCCGCACGAACTATCAGGCGGCCAGCGTCAGCGGATCAATATTGCGCGCGCCCTCGCCCTCCAGCCCCGGCTGATCATTCTCGACGAAGCGGTCTCGGCCCTCGACAAATCGGTTGAGGCGCAGGTGCTCAATCTGCTTCTCGATCTCAAGGCGGAGTTCGGTCTCACCTACATCTTTATCAGCCACGATCTGCATGTGGTGCGCTATGTCAGCGACCGGGTGATGGTGATGTACCTCGGCGAAGTGGTGGAGGTGGGTCCTGCCGAACAGCTGTTCGAGGCGCCGCGCCATCCTTACACTCAGGCACTGACCCGTTCCATGCCCTCTATGGATCCGGATCACCGTACCGAGCGAGTTCCACTAGCTGGCGATCCCCCCAACCCCATCGACCCGCCGTCTGGTTGCCGGTTTCATCCACGCTGCCCGATGGTCGACCCGGTGTGTTCCCAGACCCAGCCCCGGCTGCGCGGTACGCACCCTGGCGATGCCGTCTCCTGCCTCATCCACGTTCCTGACTCAGGTCATGCGAAGGCAATCGGAGCAGGGCCTCGTCCGGCTGGGGGCGACGCCCTCGGCGAACATTCCTGATCAATGAGTGGTGGCATGAACCCTTCTACGTCAGCGCCGCTGGTCGACATCCGTGATCTCACGGTGACGTTTACGCGGGGGGCGCGTCCGGTCAACGCGGTCAACGGTGTCGACCTTCGAATCGAGCGCGGCGAGGTGGTTGCGCTCATCGGTGAGTCAGGTTCCGGTAAAAGCGTCACCCTGCGGAGTCTGATGCGCCTGCATCCGCCGCAGGCCACGCGGATTGGCGGGCACATGATGGTCGACGGCACCGATGTGATGGCGCTCGGCAGCCGGGCCCTCGCCGATTATCGCGGCGCCCGTGTGGCCATGATCTTTCAGGAACCGCTCACGGCCCTGGATCCGGTCTACACCCTTGGCGATCAGATCGTGGAAGCCATCCGTCGGCATGAATCCATCAGCTCGGCCGACGCACGCAAGCGCGCGCTTGAACTGTTTGAGCGGGTTCGTATCCCAAGCCCAGAGCGCCGGCTGGCCGCCTACCCGCACGAGATGTCTGGTGGCATGCGCCAACGTGCCATGATCGCGCTCGCGCTGGCCTGCCGACCCAAGCTGCTGCTCGCAGACGAACCCACGACCGCGCTCGATGCCACGGTGCAAATCCAGGTGCTCCTGCTGCTACGCGAGCTGCAGCGTGAGCTGGGACTGGCCGTGGTCTTCGTCACTCATGACCTCGGCGCGGCCGTGGAAGTCGCCGACCGTATTGCGGTCATGTACGGGGGACGCATCGTCGAAGAAGGCAGTACACGCGACGTGATCCGCGCCCCCGCTCACCCCTACACGCTCGCCTTGCTGCGAAGCCGCGCCGAAGGATCGATGGCGCGAGGCGAGCGTCTCAAGACCATTCCAGGCAGCCCACCCGATCTGTCGCGACTGCCGCCTGGCTGTGCCTTTGCCGATCGCTGCACACTCGCAATTGATCAGTGTCGCGCCGCGCAACCCGAACGCACGATCGTGGCCCCCGGCCACGCCACCCGCTGCATCCGCACCCACGATCTTCAAGCCGAAGCAACGCAATGACTGTCCTCCACGATCCCGCCCGCGCGTTTGTTCCCTATCCTTCGGTTGAGGTGCCGCACGCACCGACCGGTCCACTGGCCGGACTTCGCTTTGCCGCCAAGGATTTGTTCGATGTGGCCGGCTATCCCACCGGTGGCGGTAGTCCTTTTGTGCTTGCAATGTCGGGCATCAAGACCCGCAATGCCGACAGTGTCCAGCGATTGCTTGACGCAGGCGCATCGCTCGCTGGCAAAACCGTCACCGATGAATTCGCGTTCTCGCTCAATGGCCTCAACGCTCACTTCGGCGCCCCGGTTAACGGCGCAGCCCCAGACCGCATCACTGGCGGATCGTCCTCAGGATCGGCCTCGGCAGTGTCCAGTCATCTATGCGAGGCCGCGCTCGGTACCGACACGGGCGGCTCGGTTCGCGCGCCTGCCAGCCACTGCGGGCTCTACGGCCTGCGCCCCACGCATGGCCGCGTGAGTCTCGCCGGCTGCCTCGATCTCGCCCCCAGCTTCGACACCTGCGGATGGTTCACCCGCGACATCGCTACGTTCGCCCGCGTTGCTGACGTGCTGCTCGCGGGCGACACCTCCGACCTTCCCGGACCGCTTCGCCTGCTGTGGCCCGAGGACATGTGGTCGCTTGCCGTGCCTGCTGCTCGGGAAGCGCATGCCGGTGCGGTTGAACGCGCGCGGAAGGTGCTGGGCGAACCCGAGGTGACGACCATCACGCTCGATTCGCTGGATGCGATGTACTGGGCCTTCCGCTACATTCAGGGTCGAGAAGCGTGGAATACGTGCGGCGGACTGATCAGCCGTTTCCAGCCGCCGCTCGGGCCTGGCGTGGCCGAGCGTTTCGCCTGGGCAAGCCAGGTCACCGATGCGCAGGTTGCCGAGGCGCGCGCCTACCGTACGCGCTACAGCGCTCATCTCGATGCGCTGCTAGGCACAGGCGGTGTGCTCCTGATGCCGACCATGCCCGATATCGCACCGCTGCGGGCCACCAGCGAAGGCGATCTTGAGGACTACAGAAATCGCGCCCTTCGAATGCTCGCGACCGCTGGCCTGTGCGGGCTACCGCAGCTCTCCATGCCGTTGTCGCAGCGCGCAGGCGCCCCGCTTGGTCTGAGTCTGACCGGTCCCCGCGGTTCCGATCGCGCGCTGATCGCGCTCGCCACGCGGCTTGCCAACGCCTGACCCCGGACTGATCCATGACAGCCATCTTTGATTGCGTCATTCGCAACGCCAGACTCGCCACGGCCTCCGACACCATCGACTGCGACATCGGAATCCGTCAGGGCCGCATTGCCATGCTGGGGCAAGGACTGGCGCAAGGCACACGTGAAATCGATGCTGCGGGACGCGTCGTCACCCCCGGCGGCATCGACGGTCACTGTCACCTCGATCAGCCCATGGAGCCGCCGGTTCGTATGGCTGACAACTTCGATACGGGCACGCGCGCGGCTGCGTGCGGCGGAACCACCACCGTGATTCCATTTGCCGCGCAGGTTAAAGGCAACAGCCTGCAGGCTGCAGTCGATGACTATCACCGCCGCGCCGACGGCGTGGCACATGTCGACTACGCCTTCCATCTGATCGTGAGCGATCCAACCGACACGGTTCTCAATAGCGAACTGCCAAGCCTGATCCGAAACGGCTACACATCGTTCAAGTTGTACATGACGTACGACGACCTGAAACTCGATGATGGTCAGATCCTCGACGTGCTCGCGCTCGCTCGTCGGGAAGGCGCGATGGCCATGATCCACGCCGAGAACGCCGACTGCATCGCCTGGCTCACAAAAAAGCTCGAGGCCGCCGGGCAGACAGCGCCGCGCTTCCATTCGCACTCGCGTCCCATGCTCGTTGAGCGCGAGGCCACCCACCGGGCAATCTCCCTTGCTGAACTCATCGACGTACCCATTTTGATCGTGCATGTCTCGGGACGGGAGGCGGTGGAGCAAATTCGTTGGGCACGCGGCCGTGGCATGAAAATTTTTGCTGAAACCTGTCCGCAGTACCTGTTCCTCACGGCCGCGGACCTCGGAATCGATGACAGCTATCTCGGCGCCAAATGCGTCTGCAGCCCGCCGCCGCGCGATGCATCCAATCAGCAGGTGATCTGGGACGGCTTGTCTGACGGTCTGTTTACCGTGCTGTCCTCCGACCATGCTCCGTTCAACTATGACGACCCGGCCGGCAAGAAGCCCGGCGGCAAGGAAGTGCCCTTTGCCTACATCCCAAACGGCATTCCGGGCATCGAAACCCGTATGCCACTGCTGTATTCCGAAGGGGTATTGGGTGGCCGCCTCACCCTCAACCGCTTTGTCGAGTTGACCGCCACACAGCCTGCGAAAGCCTATGGCCTGCACCCGCGGAAGGGCACCGTCGCGATCGGCTCTGACGCCGACCTGGTGATCTGGGATCATCGGGAAGTCACCCTCACCAATTCCATGCTGCATCATGCGGTGGACTACACCCCCTACGAGGGCATGACGCTCAAGGCCTGGCCCGGTCTCACCATGCTGAGAGGTCAGGTGGTGTGGGATGGCACGACCTTTACGCCTCCCAGTGGCGGCGGGCAGTTTCTGCGCTGCGGCATGCCCAGCCTTCTGCCGGCACGCCGCAGCGTGTGAGCGGCCGCGCCCCATGCGTCTGCTACTCATCAACCCCAACATCTCCGAGAGCGTATCGTCACTCATCGGTGACGAGGCTCGGCGGACCGCGTCACCGGGAACCGATATCACCGTAGTGACTGCGCCGTTCGGGGTGGCCTACATCGAAACCCGCTTCGAATCGCTGATCGGTGCCTACGCGGTCGCGCAACTCGCGGCGGAGCATTACCCGCGCTTTGATGCCATCGTGGTCGCGGCCTTCGGCGACCCGGGGCTCCCGGCCTTGCGAGAAGTCGTCCCGGTGCCGGTGGTGGGCATGAGCGAGGCTGCGTTTGCTTCAGCCTGCCTGATCGGCCAACGGTTTTCGATCATCGCCATTTCGTCGCGCATCACGGCCTGGTATCGCGAAACCGTTGAGCGCTGCGGGCTTGCCTCACGACTCGCCAGCATTCGCGCGCTCGATCAACCCCTGGCCGACATCGGCTCGGTTCAGACCGATCAGGCGGCACAGTTGCTGGCGCTGTGCGAACGCGCGGTGCGTGAGGACGGCGCTGACGCGCTGGTGATCGCGGGTGCGCCGCTTGCAGGCCTCGCGAGGCAGATTCGGAATCAACTGCCAGTCCCCGCGGTCGACGGGGTCTCGTGCGCAGTAGCCCAGGCGGAGGCGCTGGTGCGTCTCGCGCCACGGCAGTCTAGAGCGGGAAGCTTTTCACCGCCCCCACTCAAGCCCCACCGGGGGCTTCCCGAGTCAATCGGGCGATTGCTCGAATCGCGAAAATCGATAGACGACAGTGCGCGCTAATGCGCGCGTGCTCGCCGCACCCATTATTGCCCCAGGAGATTCACCGATGACGCACTTCCGCCTGCCGCGATGGCCCTCGGCCGCCGGGCGCATGCTGGTCACCGCTGCCGCACTCACGGTCGGTTTGCCTGCGGCCACTTGCGCGCAGACTGCCACCGCCTACCCCAACAAGCCCATCCGCATGGTGATTCCGCTCGCAGCCGGAAGCGCGGTCGACAACGCCGCGCGCGTCCTCACGCAGAAGATGGCCGAGGGGCTGGGACAGCCGATCGTGGTGGAGAACATCGCGGGCTCCTCAGGGCTGATCGGCGCAGAGCGCGTGGCCCGCGCCGCACCCGACGGCTATACCCTGGGGGGCTTTAACGACAGCGTGCTCACGATGATTCCGCACATCTTTCCTAAGATGCCGTGGAACGCACTCACCGACTTCGCGCCCCTGTCACTCGCCGCCACCATTGAATGGGGCATGGTCGTACGCCCCGAGTCGCCTCTGCGCTCGGTGGCCGATTTCATTGCGGCAGCGCGCGCCACCCCTGGCAAACTCAACTACAGTTCGGGCGGCAATGGCAGCCCGCAACACATCGCGATGGCGCTCCTCGCAAGCAAAGCACAGTTGCAGATGCTGCACGTGCCCTACAAGGGGGCCACGCCGGCTGCTGTCGCTGTGGCGTCCGGTGAGGTAGATGCGGCCATGCAAGGGCTTGGCACCGTGACGTCACTCATTCAGTCGGGCAAGGTTCGGCTTCTTGCGGTGTCCACGCCAAAGCGGCTTGCCCAGTATCCCAACGTACCAACGGTGGATGAATCCGGCCTGCCTGGCTATTTCTTCAATTCATGGTTTGCCATGGTGATGCCAGCCGGAACGCCCCAGCCAATCATCGACCGACTGCACAGTGAGATGCAACGCGCGCTCGCCGACCCACCCACCCGCGAACGACTGGTGGGATTCGGCCTCACGCTTCGTGGCTCGTCGCCGGAAGAACTGGGTACAGCCACCCGTGCCCAATTCGAGCTCTACCGAAAGCTGATTCAGGACCACGGCATCAAGCAGGACTGATTGCGCGGATTCGGCAGACCTTATTAACTTCACGCCCCGGTCGCCCTCGGGGCGAGCGCGCTTCCTAACGCTCACCCTCGGTCGGCTGCGGCATGTCGCGCCGCCCGGTAAGCGAACACCATCGCAGGACCCAGTGTGATACCGGGCCCGGGGTAGTGCCCCCCCATGACCGAACTCATGTCGTTCCCGCAGGCATAGAGACCTTCGATGGGGACGCGGCTATCGTCAAGCACCCGGGCATCGGCATCGGACAGCAGGCCGACACTCGATCCAATGGGAGCGGGAATGACCCGGACCGCATAAAACGGCGCGGCCTCAATCGGGCGCAGACAGCGGTTGGGGGCAGTGTCGGGGTCGCCGTTGTAACGATTGAGCGCCAGTTCACCCTTGCCGAACGCTCGATCTCTACCCGCACTTGCATCATCGTTGTACTGCATCACCGTCGACCGGAGCGCCTGCGCATCAATACCGGTCTTGCCCGCCAGCGATTCGAGCGTAGCCGCGGACACGAGATACCCCGCGCGTTCGAAGGAAGGCAGGTGCTGCCAGACCGGATGAATGACACCCAACCCAAAGTCCCGGACAAACGCTCGGTCACAGATCAGCCAAGCATGGGGTGTTCGCGAATCAGGACTGGCCGCAAAGAGCGCGCTCACGAAGTCGTGGTAGGAATTTCCCTCGTTCACGAATCGTTTCCCATCATCGCGTACCGCAATCAGGCCCGGTTTGGGGCGATCGCGGATGTGGGGATAAACGACCGGGGGCAGG
Source organism: uncultured bacterium (assembly GCA_903866395.1). GTDB lineage: Bacteria > Pseudomonadota > Gammaproteobacteria > Burkholderiales > Burkholderiaceae_E > SYIM01. The sequence continues at coordinate 5,570 of CAIPNM010000467.1, read as the reverse complement.
CCCGACCGATCAAGGCGGGAGGCGGGCATCCAGAAGAACGGACTGTCGTGTCGTGTGTCCAGTACTGCACCAATGGCCAAGCCAGCGTCAAGCCCGTCGCCCGTATTGCCATCGAATGCAAGCGACCAGGGCAGGTCACGCCCAGGAAGCAGGCGCTCTCGCCATGACGCGCTCGATGACGGGCCACCCGTTGCGAGCACGACGCCACGACGGGCACGGATACGACGCACACCTGAATCAGCCTGTACGGTTGCGCCCAGCACACGCCCGCCTTCCACGCAGAGTTCTTGCAAGGCGGTGTTCAACGCCACCCTGCCACCCAGGTTTCTGTAGCTGTAAAGAAGCCGCCCGACCAGCGCATTACCTAACAACAGGCGAGTGCCGCGCCGATAGCTGAGCCGATCGCGCGCGTAGCGGCCCACGATACGAGCGGCAATGCGCAGCGACTGCAAGGATCGCCATGGTCGAATGAGATGACGGATCTCATCGCGTCCGACCATCATTCCACCCAGCACCATGAATTCATCGCGGGGGGGCCGCAGCATTGCGAAATCGGCGCCAAGCAGTCGCCCGTCAAAGGGCAGCGGCGAGAGCGCGCGGCCGCCTTGGGCACCTCCCGGACGCTCCGCGTGATAGTCGGGATAGGGCGAGTTGGCCTTGAATCGTACTTCGGTCTTTGACTCCAGGTAGTCGAGCATCGCAGGGCCACTAGAGAGCAGGGCCTCGCGCAATTCAGATGCGCCGTCGTTGCCAAGCTCGCCCTCGAGATAACGGCGCGCTGAGTCCAGATCGTCTGGCGTTGGTGTCAACTGGCTCTGATGACTGCCTGGAACCCAGATGGTTCCACCCGATGTCGCCGTCGTGCCGCCAATCAACGGGGTCTTCTCGCAGAGCAGAACGTCTAAACCCTCAAGGCGCCCAACCAGTGCCGCACAGAGCCCCGCCGCGCCGGACCCAAAAACCAGCCAGTCGACTTCTTCATCGAATCGGGTCGGCTTATCCACGCGGCTTAACCTGCGGAAATCCCATGCGCCTGAAGATACGCGACGCATCGGCTCCGGATCAGGGCGGCACGTTCAGCAGGCGGCAGATGACGATCTTGAAGGGCGGGCACTTCGAGTTCGATCTCGGCTGATGTCGGCAAGGCGCGCAGAAAACCGAGGATAGGAAGATCACCGTCACCAGGGTAACGGCGCATCGTCCGCGCCTCAGCAGCCGGATCGATCCCAACGGGCGGGTCACGTGTGGCATCACACAGTTGGGCGATACAGACCTCTTGCGAGGAAAGCTCCCCGACTTCCGTCCACGAACTGCCTCCGCGTTGCAAATGCAGGGGATCAAGCATCAGCCCGAGAGCGGGAGATCCCACCTGCCGCAGCAACTCGCGGGCCCCGGAGAGTGTCCGACAAGCGCTGTAGGAAACTGTCTCGATCGCTATCCGTAAACCTGCAGCCTCGGCTTCCGCCGCATACTCGCCAAGGAAGTCGGTCAACGCGCTGTCTGGATCGCGATAGATGCAGGCGATCAGGGTCGAGGCACCCAGCTCAGCCGACGCCTCGATCACCGGGCGCAGATGCTCCAGCGTGACCTCGGGATAGAGGTGGAAACTCGAGACATTCGACAGTGACAGGCCGTGATCGGCCAGCGCCCGGGCAAGCACCCGACGAGCGGCACGATCGTTGACCGACTCGAATGACCACGACTCGTCGGGGCGCCGGGCAGTAAGCCGCACGCCCACCGATTGGAAACCCGCGCGCCCCGCGGCTAAAACGATGTCGAGCGGTCCGACGTCTGCGAGACACAAATAGCCAAGGGTGAGCGTGTGCCCGGCCTTAACATTCTCGGTATTCATGCGCCCAGATCCTCCGTCACCACGCGACTGGCCGCGAACCGGCCAGCGCGACGCCCCGAGGTGAAGGCCCAGCCGAGGTGATGGCCCAGGCCCTCGAGTAGCATTCCGCCCATGCCAATGAAGCCCACGGCATACAACCCTTCAATGGCCTGATCACCGGCTCCCAGGACCCGGTGCCGCTCATCGACCGCGACACCGGAGTCGCTGAACGTGATGTAGTGACGAACCGGACCGAGTGCGACCCAGGGACCTGATTCCAGCGTGGGACGGGTCCCCCGAACCGAAACGCCGTCAGTCGTTACCTCATTGCGGTTATAGCGATCAATCGTTTCCTGCAATACCGAGGGGTCGATGCCCAGACGACCGGCGAGACCTGAAACCGTTGGCGCCTCATGGAAAATATCCCGGCGCGATCGTCGATAGTCGGGAATGTATCCGTAGGCAATGCCTGGCGCAGTAGAGAGGTGATAAGGCGGCGCCGAGAACTGGGCAGTCAGCCGCCCGTCCAGCAGAATGTAAGCCGCACCCTCAGGCTGATCGGTCAGGTGGCGGGTCGGTTCACCCAGCTCATCATTGAACCGTCGACCATGACGGTTGATCAGCACGGCCCCCTGCCGGTACAACTCGGGTGATGACTGAAGAACGGTCGTGAGGAAACTCATGACGAACGGCCGCAGCACGCGCTGGGGCATATGGTCAAGCGACCAGCTGATGAAGCGCGTGAGGATGCGCCATGGCGGAAGATTGAGCACCCAGCGCGCCGGCGGCGGATCGAACCTGACACCCGCCAGGTGGTGTCCACCATTCATGATCTGGCCGCCTAGCCGTTGAATCAGCAGATGACCATCACCCGTGTTGGTGGGATTGATGGGTCGGGCATTGGCCACACGCGCAGGGAGATGACGGCCGCGCATCGCATCGCTGCCTGCGAAATCGCCACTTGCCAGAATGACACCACCGCGCGCGGCAAGACGGAAACTGCGCCCCTGGAACTCGGCCTTAACACCCACAACCTTGCCATCTGCGAGCACAACATCGACCATTCGCCAGCCAGTTCGAACGTCGACCCCAATTGAGCGCGCGCGTCGGCCCAGGTGGTAAATGTATGCGCGGGAATTCGGCAGCACGTTGTGCATGCGCGGTTTGCGATGCGGCGGCTGATGCAATGGACCATGAAACACGACACCCATCGACTGAAGCCAGCGAAAAGTGTCAGACACATTGTCAACAAGAATTCGTCGAAGCTTGAGGTTATCGGGTAAGCCAGTGCGCTGACAGAACAGGCCCAGATCCTCGAAATGATGATCTGCGCTGTCGCGGATCCCCTTACGCAGTTGATGCGGTGTGTTGGTGGCACTGATCGAACCAACGGACCAGGCAGTTGATCCCCCCAGCCGAGGATTCTTCTCGAGAAGCACGACCCGCCGGCCGAGCGTACGTGCCTCAATCGCCGCGGCAAGCCCTGATCCACCCCCACCGATCACGATCACATCAAAGGTGTCGTCGAACGGTTCCAATGCCAGGGTTTCGCTCATTTTTCGATCGCTGCTTACTGCTTCTTCAAACCAATTTGTGAGGCAAGCGCGATGTACTTCGCAGCCTCACGTTGAACATAGTCGCCGAATTGCGCCTGGGTCATCGAGCCCACCGCAAATCCCATCGCGATCACCCTTTGGCTGACCTCCTCGTTTCGTAGAACGTCGGACAGCACGGCATGCAGTCTCGAGACAATCTCGGGCCGTACGCCGGCCGGCGCCCACATTCCGTACCAGGTGGGCAGTTCGTAGCCCGAGACACCCAGCTCCGACAGGGTCGGTATGTCTGGAATCTGCGGCGCCCGCGTGGCTGAGGTCACGCCCAGCACACGAAGCTGACCCGATTTAACGAACGCGATTGAGGTTGGCAGCGAGACAACACCGACGGCAACATGCCCGCCCACGACGTCCTTCAGCGCATCCGCGCCCCCCTTATACGGGACGTGGGTCATCCTGAAACCCGCCATCTGCTGGAGCAAGGCACCAGCGAGATGCTCTGCATTCCCCTCGGAGGTGGACGCCCAAGACACCGCACCTTCACGCGACTTCGCCTGCTCAATGAGTGCAGACAGGCTGGTCAGTCCGGGCGCCGCGACCGGGTTCACCACGAGCAGATACGGCGACGTGGCAAGCTGGGTGACCGGCGAAAACTCCTTCAGCTGATAGCCCGTGTTGTCGTGCAGCGCCGGGTTGATGGTGAGCGCCGACGTGCTCACCAGCAGGGTGTGGCCATCGGCCCCCGAGCGCGCGACAAGTTGCGCGCCGATGTTCCCGTTGCCGCCCGTCCGGTTCTCCACCACAAACGGCTGCCCTAACCGCTCGCTCAGCCGCTGCGCAACAAGCCTTGCAATGATGTCGGTACCACCTCCCGCGCTAAATGGCACCACGACCCGCACAGCGCGTTCCGGCCAGGCCTGCGCCTGCACCTGACCGCTCAACAATCCCACCATCAATACCAACGCGCCGCAAACCTTCATCTTCATGGTGTTCCCCTGTAAGGCCGGTCCGCCCGTTGACTAATCAAGCTTGAGCTTGGCGGCGTCGATCAGCAGACCGTTTCGCTCGCTGAACGATCGCATGAGACGGCCCAGTGCCTCCGGCGACGTATCCTCGGCCGGAACCAGCCCCATGTTTGCGAAACGATTAAGCATGTCCTGGTCCTGCATGATCTGGCGAATTGCCTGCGACAGCCGCTCGATGGCTTGCCGCGACATATTGGCCGGCCCCGCGAGCGCGAACCAGGTCTGCGAGTCATATTCCGCGACCCCAAGCGCCTCGGCAACAGTCGGAACGTCGGGCAGGCTCGCCAAGCGCTTAGGCGATGTGACGGCAAGCGAGTTCACCCGCTTCTCACGATGAAACCCAAGTGCCGAAATCGGCGTGACCACCCCGATGGCCAAATGTCCTCCGAGCACATCATTGGCGATCGGCCCGCCCCCCTTGTAAGGCACATGCGTGACGGTGACACCAGCCACCTTGGCAAGCGATTCGCCGGCTAGCCTGGTCGTCACCTCGGAGTTGCCGATAGAAATCTTGCCCGGCTGCTCACGCGCATACTGCATCGCATCTTTGAGCGTAGTGAAGGGAAGATTTTTTGCACCGATGATCACGTAGGGTGCAAACACAAGCGTTGCCACCGGTGAGAAGTCATTGATGGCGTGATACCCCAGGTTCGGCAACAGACGCGGCGTCAGCACATGTGTACCGGGCACGAGCAGCAGCGTGTATCCGTCGGGTTCCGACTTGGCGACGTGTGCGGCGCCAACCGTTCCATAACCGCCAGGCCGATTATCGATCACAAAGGCCTGCCCCAAAATGGACGACAGCCGCTCAGCAACCGGCCGTGCCGTGCCATCCGCACTTCCACCTGGCGCAAAGGGCACCACGATACGAACCGACTTGTTTGGATAAGTTTGAGCGCCCACCGAACCAGCCCCAGCCCCAGCCATTGCCAGCGCCACGAACCCGACCCTCAGCATCTTCTGGATCATGATCAGTCTCCCTGTTTGATCTGATTGGCCACCTGCTCGGCCGCCACCACCCCCAGGACTAGCGCCTTCATCAGGCCGCCGACATACCCCGCCTGGGGGCCGCCCTCTATCCCGCCCACAGCGGCGCCCGCAGCATGCAACCCCGCGACCACCCCACCCTGTGCGTTCAGCACCCGCGTCTGTGCGTCAATT
>CAIPNM010000466.1 GCA_903866395.1 uncultured bacterium | reverse complement strand
GCTATGGCCCGAACGTCGAGGTGCTCGGGCCCGCTTCGCTGCGTCAGTCGGTCGCCGAGACGCTGAAAAGAGCGGTATCGCAGTACTCTGGAAAAGCGGGCTAAAGGATCGACGGTATGAATCGCAAATCAATAAAGACACTGATTATGGCGCTGCTTCTGAGCGGTGCACTCGTTGGGTGTGCGACCCCTGAAGATGATGGGTATCTGCCTCCACCGATCACGAGCCTCGACCGGCATTCCGTATTCACGGCTGCGCATCGGCAGCTTGCGAGAGCAACCTACCAGCGGGTGACGGGAGACGTCGACTGTGGTGACGCTTGCAATGTCTTTGAGCGCGGATTTTCGCAAGCAAGGCGCCTGAGGATATCTTCTCCTGCTCGATGCACTGACGAGTTTGAGGACGGACTCTGGTCGCAGACCGAGTACCAGGAGGGTTGCCGAGCGTATGCGTTGAAGGTGATCGCTCTGGTAGATCAATTTAAAGTGGAACGACGATCGATCGATCAGGGGTAAGTGTTTTGAAGCATCCGTTTCCGTAACTTGAATTCCCGTGGGCGAGGTCTTGATAATCGAGATGTAAGGGGCAATGAACGAGATCATGACAACGCTCGGGACGCGCGATGGACACTCATGACTTCCTGCAGGTGAATCTGGAAGGTGTCAACGTCGTCTCCTGGGAATCTGTTCAACAAAAAATGCGCGGCCGCGTGGCGCGGTACCCTGATGGAGCACCGGTTGGCCCTTGGCGTACCTACGATCCACCACCGCTGTACTTGCGTGATGGCCCGCAAGTTATTGATTTTAAAAAATACACTCGTTGAGTATCTTGCCGTATCAAAATGTGAGCCGGATTCCGATTATTCTTTGAGGTATGAATAGGCCTCTTTGGGTCGGGACCGCGGCACTTTTACTTCTCTCTGCCTGCGGCGGTGGCGGTGGTTCGGCGTCTGCGCCAACGGCGCCAGGCTCGCCCACGATCACGCAGATCACCCCGGGCGATCGTGCACTGACCGTGGCCTTCACGCCGCCGCTCTCCGATGGCGGTTCACCGATCTCGCAATACAGCGCGAACTGTCGCGCAGGTTTGTTCGACAGCCCTTCAAACACCGCCGCGGCTTCGCCCATCGTCGTCACGGGTCTCACCAACGGCCGTGAATATTCCTGCTCGGTCACGGCGCGCAATGCGGTGGGCGAGAGCGCGAGCTCACTCGCGGTCGCCGCCACGCCCTACACGACGCCGCCTGCGCCCACTTTGGGTAGCGTTACGGTGGGCGATGGTTTCATTGAGGTCGCCTTCACGGCGCCCGCCGAGGATGGTGGTAACAAGATTCTCGATTACGAACTTGCTTGTACGACCGAGGGTGATTCAAAAACAGTCTCGGCCGCATCGAGTCCTTTGAAGCTATCAGGGCTGCGCAACGGCAGCCCGTACGCCTGCACCGTTCGCGCGCGCAACGCCGCGGGCAAAGGTGCCGCGGCCAATCTGCCCACCAGCACACCGCGCACGATCCCGAGTGCGCCGACGGTCAGTGGCGTGACCGCCGACGTTGGCAGTCTCGTCGTGGCTTTCACGGCGCCTAGCAGCGATGGCGGTGCGGCGATCACTCGCTATACCGCCAGATGCACCTACAACGGCATCTCGCGATTCAATCAGGCGGCAGTGAGCCCGATCGTCGTCGATGGCTTGCCGAACGGCGTGGCGGCGAGTTGTGCGGTCAGTGCGACCAACGTCGCGGGCGAGAGTGGGTATTCGGCAGCGGTATCGGGCACGCCGCGTGATTTTGCCGCTGATGCGCAGTTCACGGCTGCGCTCGATAGCGC
>CAIPNM010000465.1 GCA_903866395.1 uncultured bacterium | reverse complement strand
TTTGCCGACTATGTGGTCGCAAACGAAAATCAGCAGAGTAGCTACGAAGGCGATCGAAATTTTTGGAAGGTCAGCGGTCCCGACGGTACCGACTGGGTTCGCGGTGTTGAGGTTCTGCGGTTCACAGACCGCGATTTCGTCATCGACGAATACGACACGTTGCAGGGCTCGGAAATTTCAGGTCGCGCGTCCTACGCCGGGCTCGGTCAGGCCATTACCGGGCGTCTGGGTTTTGCGAGTGACAAAGACTGGATTCCTTTTGATTTCGGAAGCAATGTTGTCAACGCTGAAACGTCGCTGAAGATCAAGGTGAATTTTCGTAACAGCGAGTCTCTGTCGATTTCCTTTGTCAACGGCACCGGGTTCAAGCTCCAGTTTGAGGACGTGACAGGCGGGTTGTCGCGCAATCAGCTCGACGTGAGCGGTTCGGGAAAGCAGGAGTTCTTTGTTAAGGGAATCTCCTGGGGGCAAAACAGGGAAGGGGGAATGTTCGGGGGACGCCAGGCCTTCCTGGTCATTGATGATACGAGTGGGTGGGCGAACCCGTCCGATACCGAGCGCGGCACCTACACCATCACCGTGACCCGCAGCCGCAGCGGAACCACCAATGACGATACCCTCACCACTGCTGGCGCGACGGAGACCGCGAGAGTCGAAGAATTGCTGGGCTTGGCTGGTAATGATCAGCTGAACGGCACCGACCGCGCCGAGCTTTTCGATGGCGGAGAAGGCAACGATACGGTTCGCGCAGGAGGAGGCAACGATAGTCTGCTCGGCGGAGGCGGTCGCGACCTGCTCGAGGGCGAGGCTGGTGATGACACCTTCAGCCTGTCGAGCGAACAGACGCTCAACGACACGTTAAACGGTGGGCCGGGTGTCGACACGCTTCAGATCCCGTCCGAGCAGATGACGATGTATGGCTCCGGTCTCGACGTTCGGGGAATGAGCTTCGACAGCGTCGAGCGGATCGTGGGGCCAACCGACTCGGTGCGCCGACTTAAGATCGACGATGTTCAACTTTCCGGTTTTGATCATGTCAGTGGCGTCACGCTGTCTGGTAACAGCCTTGCGCTCGAGCGCGTGGGCGGAAGCTTCTCCCTGGAGGGCACCTTCGGTGATGACCGGCTGAGCGCTGGCTCTGGGAACAACGTCCTGCTGCCCTTTGCGGGCAACAACACGGTGACGGGCGGCGCCGGCGATGACACGATCCGCTGGGAACCGAGTTGGACCGAGGGCATCAATTCGCAGGTCGGTCGGGACGTGCTTTCTCAGGACGTGGTCGGTAATGCCTATCGCATCCGCGGAAGCTACGATGGTGGTGATGGCGTCGATCTTCTGGAATTCAAACTTCAGACGTCGCTTACTCACACTGGCCTTGCCGGCTATACGCCGCCGGCGCCCCCCTATTATTCGACGGCCAACTTTGCCTATCGCATCGACCTCAGCCAGGCGGACCTTCGCAGCGTTGAGGCCATCAAGATTGTTGGTCGTTACAACAACGCTGCGATGCCGTCCACCTATTACGGGCCCGAAGCCGTGGTGCTCTCCGCGCCGCAGTGGAGTGCACTTACCGAAGCATCTGGTGCTCCATTTGTACTGACTGGTGGAGGTGAGGTCACGCTAGGGGCGGTGGCTTTGAAGGATGGGGCCACCCTCGATTTCGCGGGCACGGCCGCCTGGACCGTGCATGGAACCGCTGGCGCCGATAGCGTAACCACGCAGGCCGGTGATGACCGCATCGACACTGGCGCGGGCGCCGACACGGTCAGTGCAGGGGCGGGCTCGGATCAAGTCGATACGGGGGCGGGTGATGACCTGATCGTGATCGCGGGGGAAGCCACGGTGACCGATACGCTGCGAGGCGGCGACGGTAACGACACCCTTCGGATCACGGGAACCGATGTCGATCTCTCGGGCGCAACGCTGGAGGGGCTTGAGCGGCTGGACTCGCAATCACAAAGTCTTGCGCTGACGCTTGCGCAGCACGCCCAGTTCGCTGGCCGCATTACTGGCGCAGCCGGATTGATTCTTAAACTAACGGTCCCAGGGCAATCGGAGGTGTCAACTCTCCCCGCCGGATTTGTCGGAATTCGAGGCAGTGCTGCTGCGGACATATTGGTGGGAGGTCCGGCTGAGGATTTGCTGGTGGGTGATGCCGGCAATGATCAGATCGACGGTGCTGCGGGCAATGATCGACTGGCTGGCGGCCTCGGCGCGGATACGGTTCGTGGCGGTAGCGGCGACGATCAGATTCTCGGAGATGACGGCGACGATCTGCTCGAAGGCGGCGATGGGATCGATCAGATCGTCGCAGGCGTCGGTATCGATACGCTTCGCGGCGGCGCTGGTGACGATTCGCTTGATATTCGCGGTAAAGCAATTGTGCTCGATGCCGTGGATGGCGGTTTGGGTGCCGATACGCTGCTGGTCTCAGATGGTCAGGATCTGGGCGGTGCCACGCTACTGTCGATCGAGGCGACCCGTGGAACCGGAACAATTACCGTCACCCCGTCGGTTCTGGCCTCGCTTGGGACACAGCTTGTAGGCGTTGCGGTGCAGATCAAGGGCGCTCAGCAAGCGTTCTCGGTGGGCGATCGGCAACTTCTTTCTGGCGCGAAATTACTTCTTCCTGAATCTGACTCGCAGGTTGTTGCTGCCTCGGGCGTGGTCGGTTCGCGTTTCGACGACACGATCACCGGGGGCGCAGGCGCTGATGCGATCTATGGCGGACGCGGCTCCGATCGCCTTGACGGGGGCTCGGGTGATGACACCCTGATCGGTGGCAGTGGCATCGATACGCTCGCGGGTGGTGCCGGGAACGATCGTTTTGTCATTCAGAGGACTGAATTCGAACTTTTGCCATACACCGGTTCGCACATGTCGTTACAAGTGGGACGACAGACGTATAGCAATTGGATAACCCGTGCGTTGACGAGCGATGTCATCGACGGCGGTGTGGGCGTCGATGCGCTTCGGGTCGAACACACCACCGATAACGCGACGCTGATCCTGCAGCCAGGGGCGTTATTGAATGTTGAAGCGATCGAAATCGACTTCGCGAATACGATCAACCAATATCGCAGTATTTGGATGGCTGCGGACGCTTTCTCTCGGCTGGACGCCTTCACGGTGACTGGGGTGGCGTCGGGTGACCGAAATTCTCAGCTCACTCTCCTGTTGGTGGGTGACGGAGAAGACCTGAACTTCAGTCGTATCGACGGCACGGGGCTGCGCTCGCTGAATCTCCAGGGGAGATATGGCACTGTCGATCTCTCCACGGTGGTGATTCCTGTCGAGTCCGGTCCTGCATCCAGTTCAAGCGCAATCACGGTTCGTGACGCTGACCGGATTCTTCTGGGGGCGTCGGCTGACTCCATTCGGGTGGATCAGGACTCGAACTTTATCCTCGAGGCGGGTGCGGGGAACGACGTAATCCGAGTGTCCTCCCCCGGTTCCAACTACAACA
>CAIPNM010000464.1 GCA_903866395.1 uncultured bacterium | reverse complement strand
GCCTCGGCCCAGTTGCACGCCTGCATGCCGATCCAGGCGCCCGCAGCCGTCCAGCCGTTACGAACCAGCGACCCCTCCACCGCTGTATCAAACGGACCTGCGAAGGTCATGGACGCAGCGCCCGTGACCGCGGCCTGCATGGTGTCTGCGGAGTGCCCGCGAACCAGCGACACCGCGACCGCTGCACCGATGGTGGCAAACGCCGCATGAGGGTGCACATAGAAGCCTGGAAACGGATAGGCGAGTGCGATCCGGGTCGTGAACTCATAGGCCAGCGCCACCGCGCGCACCACCTCACTCGTGGTGAGGCCACGCGCTTCGGCCTCGGCAAGCAACGCCGGAATTGCATAGGCGCCGCCGTGGCAGGAAGCGAGGCGAAAGCCCTCGTCAAGCTCACACCAGGTGATTGCCATGCCATTCGCGCAGGCGGCGGCCGCGCGGTCGGTGATGGCGCCCGCGCGGGCGAACACGGTGGCCTCGCGCGCACCGCTTGCGGTGGCAAGAAAGCCTGCGCGTGCCTTTTCAACCTGCGGCTCACGCGATCCGGCGATGATCGCGCCAATGTCGTCCGCAAGGATGGTGGCGGCACGACGCTGCGCAGCGGGCGGCAAGGGGCGGCCGGCCGCCTTTGCGGTCCATTCGAACAATGCCCTGAGCTCGCGCCCCGCGAGCTCTCGGTTTTCCTTAGGGTCGGCGCTCATCAACTTCACCAGGGTCTGTGAAAGAGAGCCCATGGTACAGTCGCCTCGACCCAGTCTCAAGGACTCCTGCAAAGATGAAGCGCGCCTATCTCAGCACCGGCATCGGTCAAATTCATCTCTACGAACATGGCCAGGGCGAAGCGGTCCTCATGCTGCATGAAACACCGCGTTCGGCCCGCAGCTTCGCTCCGCTCATGCAGGCGCTCGGGTCTCGATACCGCTCCATCGCGCCCGACAATCCGGGGTTCGGCATGTCCGATCCGCTGCCCGACGACGCCACCATGGAGAGTCTGGCACGCGTCATGGTGGAGGTGCTGGATGGCCTGCAGATTGAACGCGCGCATCTGATCGGCTTTCATACCGGCAACAAGATCGCTGCTGCGATGGCTGCGCACTACCCCGATCGCGTTGCCAAGACCGTGCTCATCGGCATGACCCACAGCCTGGTGGTCTCCAGACGTGCCCGCAACGTGGCGATTATGGAAATTGTCCGCAGGCACTTTGGTGGCTTCGAACCCACCCCAGACGGCAGTCATCTGCTTCGAACCTGGGGCTCGGATTTTGGCGCGCTCGCTGCGCTCTGGTGGAAGCCCGCAATGTTGGGCGCTTCTCAGATCGATGATCAGACGCTTAGCGGTCAGGAGCAGCGCGCGATTGAATCGATTCAGTGCCGCCGAGCCATTCGAAAAATCTACGCAATGAATTTTGATTTCGATCTTGCTGCCACGCTTCGCCGCGTTCGCGCCCCCACATTGGTGATCGAGTGCTGCGTGCCTGAAGAGCTGCACCTTGGCCGCCAGGGCGAAAAAATGGTGGCTCTCATGCGCTCGGCCGAACTGCTCAGCCTCGATCACGCAGGGTTCGATGCCACCGAGGCACACGCGGCCGCGATCGCGCGCGCGTGCCGGCGCTTCTTCAGCCGCTGAGGCCTCAACGCAGCCGCTTCGCTCGACACACCAGCCCTGGCTCTGGGGTGCAGTAGCCCTAGCCTATAGCGACACCGGCCCCAGCCTCAAGTCTTGCTCTCCCCAGAGGACACTCACATGGCTTCCATCCGGATCTGGCACCAAAGTTTCACCGACCTCACGGTCATGCCCATCTACCGCAAGACCCTCAGCGAACACGCGCAAGCCGTGATGGGGTCTGAGGCTGAAGTGCGGGTTCATGGTCTTCGGCCCGGCACCTATGCCGAGGCCTGCGCGCCCATTGCTGCGATCCGGCATCGCTGGGTCGCCGCCGTGCAGGAACTGCAGGTGGCAGACGCCGCGCTGGTGGCCGAGCGCGAGGGGTTCCACGCCATAGCCATCGGTTGCTTCTTCGACCCGGGCTTGCGGGAAGCGCGCTCGCTGGTCGAGATTCCGGTGGTATCGCTTGGCGAGAGCTGCGCGCTTGCCGCCTGCTCGCTTGGCCGGCGTTTCGGCATGATCACGCTCTGCGCGGATCAATCGGCCGACTACTCCGACATGATCCATGCCTATGGACTGGAGCGTCGATTCGCTGGGGCGTTGGCGCTTGAGCCCGCGATTGACGAATTTGCGCTGGAAGCCGATGAGGACACCGCGCGCTCGATCGAAACACGCTTTGAAGAAGCCTGCGCGCGGATGGTCGCCCAGGGCGCCGACATCATCATTCCCGCGGATGGGGTGCTCAACGAATTTCTGGTGCGGCGCGGACGGCTGAAGGCCCACGGCAACGTGCCCGTGATGGACAGCCTGGGCGTCATGTTTCAACACGCCGCGTTCATGGTCCGGATTGCCCGCACCACCGGCGCGGGCGCAAGCCGCTTGCAGATGTACACCAAGCCACCGGCCGACATGATCGCGCACGTTCGAGGCGCGGCCGGTCTACGCCCGCTGGGACACGATTTTTCGGGCGACCGCTGAGCGCGCACTTCGGGGCCCGCGTGGCGCCCCGCGCCTTTAGCAGCTGAGCACGACCTTGCCAAAGAAGGCACGCGATTCCACCAGCGCGTGCGCGCGTGCGGCTTCCTCGAGCGGAAACACCGTGTCGATTACCGGTGCAAGCCGGCCCTGTGCAATCAGCCCCATCACTTCCCGAAGCTCGGCGATCGAGGCATTTTTCGATCCCACCAGCTTCAGCTGACGGCGAAAGAACGGGATGATGTCAAACGGCACCACCTCGCCCCCGTGTCCGCCCACGGTCACCATCGTGCCGTCGATGCAAAGACACGCGAGGCTTTCGGTGAAGAGGCTGCCACCCACATGCTCCATCACCAGATCGACACCGCGACCTGCTGTCATCGCCATCACCTGCTCCGAAAATTTCGGCTCGGTGCGATAGTTGATCAGATGGTGAGCGCCCAGCTGACGGGCCCGCTCGAGCTTGTCGGCGCTGCCCGCCGTGGCAATCACTGTGGCGCCTGCGAGCCGCGCCAACTGCACCGCTGCGCTGCCAATGCCAGAGCCTGCGGCCTGGATCAGTACGGTCTGGCCTGCGCGCAGCGCCCCGCGCGTGATCAGTACATGCCAGGCCGTGCCGAACGCGATCTGACTGGCGGCAGCCTGCTCAAATCCAACCGTGTTGGCAAGCGGGTTGAGGGTACTGACCGGCACGGTGACGTACTGCGCGTACCCCCCCGGCAGGTCCATGCCAAAGTAGCCGCCCTGCTCGCATAGATTGTCGCGACCGCTGATGCAGAACTCACAGCGCCCGCAAGGCAGGCGACATGACACCCAGACGCGATCGCCCTCGCGCAGCGTGCCCGGCTGGAGCGGCGACCCGCCGCGCGCACTCGCCTCGAGCGGCCGCCCCAGGGCTGCGATCTCTCCCGCGAACTCACGACCCAGAATATGGGGAAAGCGGATCGGGACCCGCGAGGTGCCGGCCCGAACATCGATATCGACATGGTTCACCCCGGTGGCGCGCACGCGCACCAGCGCCTCGCCCGGTCCCGGGACCGGGGTCTTTGTTTCTTCACAGACCAGCACGTCGGGGCCGCCGTACTCGTGAAACCAGCTGACTTTCATGCGCATCCTGTGGGTGATTGATCGGGCACCAGCATAGTGCGACCTTGGAGGATTCGCGAGGATACGTGCAAGCGCCTGGCGAACGAAACCCAACCGAGAAACCTCGCGCAGCCAGGGCGTCCTTGACATTTTGACGCGGCGCAGCGAGATTGCCGTCAGTTTTGCTAGCCACCCATAGGAGTTGTTCATGAAACGCAGCCTCCGCGTGATGCTGAAGTCTGTTGCTGCCGGCGCGATCGGCCTGTCGATCGCGGGCGCCGCGGTTGCCCAAGCGAAGTTTCAGCTTCGCTGGGGTCACTACCTGCCCGACGGCCCATTCCTTCAGCTTGAAAAGGAATTTGCGGCCAATATCGAAAAGCGCACCAACGGTCAGGTGAAGATCGACATTACCTTTGCCGAAGGTCTGGGTAAGGGCACCGAGCTTCTCATGCTCACCGCGCGCGGCGGCATTGACATGACCGCCACCGCGCCAGGCTATAACCCAGATCAGCTGCGCTACTGGCGCGCCTTTCAGACGCCGCTGGTGTTCAACAACACCAAGCAGGTAATCGAGGTGCTCGAGAAAGTGGTCGAGGAATTTCCGGTCTATCGCGGCGAAATGGACAAGATCGGCGTCGTCTGGCTGTTTCAGCAGCCCCTGGGCGAGTACTACCTGAGCGGCGCCTCGCCCGCGTGTACTGCCATTGCCGACTTGAAGGGCAAGAAGGCGCGCAGCTTTGGCGCCGACATCCCCAAGGCCTTCACCGCCATCGGCGCGGTACCGGTCACGGTTCCGCCAGTGGGCGTGTACGAGGCAATCAAAACCGGCAACCTCGATTACTCGTTCATCAACCCGGGCAACATCCAGTCGCTCAAGTTGAATGAAGTAGCGAAAAACCACTGCGGTCCGGTCATGGCAATTTCGGGCCACAACATCACGATCAGCAAGCGCACCTGGGCACGCCTGCCTGCCGACATCCAGAAAATCTTCCTCGAGGAAGGCAAGGCCACTCAGCAGGCCTACATGAACTGGGTAACTGATTTTGAAACCAAGGCGGTCGCCAATATTCGTGCACAGGGCGGCAACGTCGTGCCCATCTCCGCACCCGAGCTCGCCAAGTGGCGCGCCGCTGCACCCGACTTCCTTGCCGACTGGGAGAAGGCCACCGCCGCTGCCACGGGCGATGCCGAAACGCCCCGCAAAGTCGCAGCGCGCTGGCGCGAACTGATCGGCAAGTGATCTCTCGCTAGCCCTCGACCACCGCCCGTTCTGGCGGTGGTCGTTCTTTTTGGACGCCACTGATGAAACGTTTCGCACAGCTGGTGCAGACCACCGCGCTCGGGCTATTGCTACTCGGTGCACTTGGGCTGGTCATGTCGATGGTGCTGGGCTTTTCCGACGTTATCGGCACCAAATTTCTTGATTACCCCGTGCCGGGAACGCTTGAATTCACCGAAAGCACCATGGTGCTGGTGGTGTTCGGTGCGCTCGCCTTCACACAGTCGAAACGCGGTCACATCCGGGTCGAGATCTTCTACAACTTCGGTGGCCCGCGCACCCGGGCGTTGCTCGATGCCTTCACTCACCTGGTAGCACTGGTCTACTTCGGGCTTGTCTGCTGGCTCGGCATTCAGGAAGCCATTTACAGCTGGGAAATCTCGGAGGCCTCCATGGGGACCATCCGGTTTCCGCTTTTCCCGGCTCGCGCGCTGCTTGCGGTGGGCACCGCGCT
>CAIPNM010000463.1 GCA_903866395.1 uncultured bacterium | reverse complement strand
CTGGCAGCGCTTCGCTCGGAACCCTGGATCATTATGGGACCGATGAACGGCCCCGGCGCGGTCGTGGCCCAGTTCTTCGCAAGCCACGGGCTCGATGCCCCGCGCTGCAAGGTGACGCTCGATACCGTGTGGTCGGCCATCGAGATGATCAGCCGCACCGGGTTTGTCGGCTGGGTGCCGAAACCGATTGCTGAGTCGGCGCTCGACCGCGTGCGCATTGTTCGCATCCGGGAAGCTCTGCCCCCCCTACAGATCGGGCTCATCACCCGTACCGATACACTGCTCACCACCGCAGCGCGCGCCCTGATCTCTGCGGTGCGCGCGCGATCCAAGCAGATGCAGAGCGCCGCATAAACGCGCTTATAGACCATGGCCAATCGGAAGTCACCCCCCATGCTCCCTCAGCTCCCCACCTCGCGAACGGTTGAAGCGGGCGCGCTCAGCGTCGCACTTTATCAATGCGGTCCCGTCGATGGCCCCCCCGTATTCCTGATGCACGGCTTTCCCTATGACATCCACGCCTACGCCGAGGTCGCGCCGCGGCTGGCCGACGCCGGCTGCCGGGTCTACGTCCCGTACCTGCGCGGATTTGGCCCCACGCGCTTTCTAAGTGAAGCCACGCCGCGTTCGGGCGAGCAGGCCGCGCTCGGCGCCGATCTGCTTGCGCTCATGGACGCACTCAGCGTTCCTCGCGCCGTGCTTGCGGGCTACGACTGGGGCGGGCGCGCAGCCTGCGTCATCGCAGCGCTCTGGCCTGAACGCTGCGCGGGCCTGGTCTCGCTCAACAGCTACAACATCCATGACGTCGCACGGGCCATGGAACCCGACACCCCTGCTAACGAGCAAAGCCTCTGGTACCAATACTATTTTCACAACGAGCGTGGCCGCGCAGGCCTCACCCGCCATCGGCGAGATCTGATCCGGCTTCTCTGGCAAAGCTGGTCGCCCACCTGGGCGTTCGATGAGGCCACCTTCCTGCGCTCGGCACCCGCGTTCGACAACCCTGATTTTGTCAATGTGGTGATTCATTCCTACCGTTGCCGATATGGGCTTGAACCGGGCGACCCCACCTACGCGCAGATCGAAGAACGGCTGACACGCCTGCCGCCTATCAGCGTTCGCAGTATCACTTTTGACGGTGAAGACGACGGGGTGCGTCCGCCTGCGACAGCGGCAGCGGCGGCACACCGTTTCACCGGCCCGAGATCGCATCGCATCGTGCCAGGCGCTGGGCATAACCTGCCACAGGAAAAGCCGGAGATATTTGCAGCGGCAGTGCTTGAACTCATTCGGACTGAAGGCTGACTGCCGACTCCAGTCGGGCGCGCCGAAGCTGCGCCGCCCGTCCAGCTGACAGCGCAGCGGGGCGATCAAAGAATAGAGCGCGCGAGCCCCTTGACCCCGCTGCTCACAAGCACACGTGCAAGATCAATGAAGCGATCAACTACGGGTAAGGGCTCCTCGCGGCACCAGCAGAGTGCGGTCTCGGCCAACTCGCTTGAGCCTGAGATCGAGCGGTACGTCACGCCCGGAAGGCTCAGCACGGTGAGCGATTCCGGTACCACGGTAAGCCCCACTCCCGCTCCCACCAGCGATACGGCAGTTGGCAGGTGACCGATCTCGTGAATCACGAGTGGGCTGAATCCAGCCCGATGACACATGCCTAAGACCTGGCTGTAGTAACGCAATCCGACGAGCCGCGGAAGCATGATGAGCGGCTCATCTCGCAACGCTGCGACCGGCACGGAATCCAACTGAGCCAGCGGATGCGAATCCGGGATCGCTAGGGCGAATGGCTCACGCAGCAGGACTTCGAGCTCGACGCCAGGCAACTCGAGCGGGGGTCGGAGGAGCCCGATTTGCAGCCGTCGATCAGAGAACCAGTCGGTCTGCTGGGCAATTGTCAGTTCATGAAGCGACAGACCGATGTCCGGATAGCGCGCGCGGAACTCGCGAATCAACCAGGGCACATAGGTAAAGGCGAGCGATCCGACAAATCCGATAGCCAGCCGACCAATCTCGCCCCGACCAGCGCGCTGCGCCATATCGACCGCGCGTTCGCTCTGGCGCAACACGCCGCGTGCATGGACGAGAAATTCTGCACCCGCTCGAGTGAGTCGCACGCCCCGGCCTACCCGTTCGAACAGGTCCACGCCGAGCTCTGTCTCGAGAGACTGAATCTGCTGGCTGAGTGGCGGCTGAGAAATGTGCACCCGCGTAGCGGCGCGACCGAAGTGCTCTTCCTCAGCAGCCGCCACAAAATAGCGAAGCTGCCTGAGTTCCATCTTTTGATATGAATTTAGTATGAATTTGACTTCAATAATATATTGGACGGATAGGCAGGGCAGGTCGTACCGTCAGGCTCAACGACATGCCAGATCGACCGCGGTTTCAGGGAGGCAACTCGTTTGCATGCGGTAGCACCCGGGCATCCACCACCCGTCCCTCGATCCGTGTCCGGAAATGCGGCATCCGAGACATTTACCCCGTTACTCGAAGTAAACGGGCTCACCGTCGATTTCGGGACCCGAGCAGGGGGAATCCGCGCTGTCGACGCAATCAATTTGTCGGTTCAGCCGGGCGGAACGCTCGGAATCGTTGGCGAATCCGGCTCCGGCAAGAGCGTAACCGCACTGTCTCTGATGCGCCTGGTACGTCCACCTGGGAAAATCACTCAGGGGTCCATCCGCTTCGGTACACGCGATCTCGCCACACTGCCCGACGCCGAAATGCGGTCGGTTCGCGGCCGCGACATTGCAATGGTGTTTCAGGAACCGATGACCTCGCTCAATCCAGTCTTCAGGATCGGCGAGCAAATCGCCGAGGTACTACGACTCCATGAGCGGCTCGATCGAAAAAGCGCACTCACACGCGCCATCAGCATGCTCGATGCGGTTCGGATACCTTCTGCGGCCCGTATCGCCCAAGAGTTCCCGCACCAGTTATCAGGCGGCATGCGCCAGCGCGTGATGATCGCGATGGCTCTTGCCTGCCAGCCGAAACTCCTCATCGCGGACGAACCCACCACCGCGCTCGATGTCACGATACAGGCGCAGATTCTTGAACTCATTGCCGAGTTGCGCCAGCAACTTGGCATGGCGCTTCTGCTGATCACCCACGACATGGGCGTCATCGCTGAATCAGTCGAACGCGTGGGCGTCATGTACGCCGCCCGCATCGTCGAGACCGCCCCGGTCGAGCAACTGTTCGAGGCACCACTTCATCCGTACACGCAAGGGTTGCTCCGCTCGATTCCGCGCCGCGGTTCGGCCAACCAACCCCGTACGCGCCTGGCTCAGATTCCGGGAACCGTGCCGACGCTTACCCTGCCGCTGGCATCTGGGTGCAGGTTCGCGCCTCGATGTGCGAAAGCGACATCCCGCTGCACCCTCACGACACCGGAACTCGTGGAGATAAGCCCCGGGCATCAGGTCGCTTGTCTGGAGGTTTCGGCATGACACAAGAGGCGCGCCCACTGCTGTCGGTGCGTGACCTCAAACGTCATTTCCCGCTTCCCAGCCCCCTGTTCGGCGGCCCGACGAAGGCCGTACAAGCGGTCGATGGCGTGAGCTTTGATATCCATCACGGTGAGACGCTCGGATTGGTCGGCGAATCCGGGTGCGGCAAATCAACCACCGCGCGCCTGCTGCTCGGGTTACTCCGCCCCGACTCAGGTTCGATATTTTTTGACGGCCTTGACCTAGCCACGCTGGCCCGCGACCGTTGGAAACCCGTCCGCCGCAAATTGCAGATGATCTTTCAGGATCCAAGCGCATCGCTGAACCCACGCATGACGGTGGGCGCGATCCTTTTCGAGATCATGCAGATTCATGGTCTGAGCAGTAACGCAAGCGGCCGTGAGGATCGGGCGATCGAACTGCTCGAGCAAGTGGGGCTCAAGGCCGAGCACCGTGATCGATATCCGCATCAGTTCTCGGGCGGTCAACGGCAGCGCATCGGCATCGCGCGCGCACTGGCGGTCGAACCCAATCTGATCGTTTGTGATGAACCGGTCTCCGCACTCGATGTATCGGTCCAGGCGCAGATCGTCAATCTTCTGGATGATCTGCGGGTAAAGCTTGGGCTCTCGTATCTTTTTGTTGCGCACGACCTCTCGGTGGTCGAACACTTGTCCGATCGGGTCGCAGTGATGTACTTGGGCAGGGTGGTGGAAATCGGATCGACCCGAGCGATTTACAACTCTCCCGCACATCCCTACACCTTGGCGCTTCTCGATGCGGCGCCGGTAGCAGATCCCGGCCGCCGACGGCGACGAACGCTACTACAGGGCGACGTGCCTAGTCCGGTCGACCCGCCTTCGGGCTGCCGCTTTCACACCCGCTGCCCGATGCGGCAACCCGAATGCTCAACAAAAGAACAACTGCTTGAACAGATCGCTCCCGACCATTGGGTCGCCTGCCATGTTCGAGTCGCGCTTCAGAGCGACAGGTCTTCGCCATCCAGGCACGATCGGGATAGCGCCCAATCCAATTCGTCCTCACATCACCAGGAGAACTGATCATGAGCAAGTCTAAGCATCGCGAACGCAACGGTTCGTCAACTCATGCTTCACGTCGTTCAATTCTGAAGGGCGGCGCTGGCGCCCTCGCCACCGGTCTTTCAGCTTCCGCCTGGAAGCCAGCGTCAGCGCAGAAGCGGGGCGGCACCCTCAAGGTGAGTAACGGCGGGGATCCGCCCGACTTCGATATGCACCAGACCGCAACCTTCCTGACGCAATTCGTCGGCGCTCCCTGCTACTCCACGCTGATGAAAGTCGACCCGGACAACCCCGGACGACTGCTCCCAGACCTCGCTGAAAAAGCCACCGTCTCAGCAGATGGACGAACCGTCACGCTCCAGATTCGCAAAGGTGTGGTTTTTCATAACGGTTCCGCACTGACCGCTGAAGATGTGGTCTATAGCCTAAATCGCATCAAATCTCCACCAAAGGGCATCGTAAGTCCCAGAAAGGGCCTGCTCGGCAATGTGGAGAAGATCAGCTCGGATGGCGCACTCGGTGTAACCATCCACCTTGCCCACCCCCAACCGGATTTCCTGATGTTGGTGAGCAACCCGTTCAACGTCATCGTGTCCAAGGCAGTCGCCGAGCCGCTCGACGCGCAGGGTCAGGGCGTAAAACGCCAAGTAGTCGGCACCGGCCCCTTCCGGCTTACCCAGGCGGTGGACGGGCAGTATTACGAGCTCACGCGATTCGACCGTTATTTCGGACCAGCCCCGATGCTCGACCGGATTCAGTTCTTCCCGATCCGTGGCGAGGTCGAACGCGGCGCCGCGTTGCAGAGCCGTCGAATCGACGCCTGCTTCTTCTTCGCCAACGAAGCCGTACTCGACCCACTTCGCAAGGCCCAGGGCATCACCGCGCTCAGGCGCCCCACGCCTACTTTTATCAACCTGATTCCCAATGTCACACGTAAGCCCTTTGATGATCCGCGCGTGCGCGAAGCCCTTTCACTTGCAATCGACCGCGACGCCTTTATTCGCACGGTGGGGCCCCTCGCGGGTGCCTTCTTCCACGGCCGGGGATTAATGCCGCCTGAGAGTCCGCACACCCTGAGCGTGGAGGAGATCAAGGCCTATGGCGGCTACGACTCGCTCCCCGGGCTCGGGGGCGACGTCGCCGAAAACCGCAAGCGCGCGATGGCGCTTCTCGAGCAGGCAGGGATTCCCAGGGGCTTCAAGACCTCGATCCTCGCGCGGGGGGATGTACCCGCCTTCCGCGACTCGGCAATTGCCGTCGCGGGTCAGCTGAAGCAGGTGGGGCTTGAGGTCACCGTCGACATTCGCGACGCAGGTGCTTTTTACAAGATGGAAACCGGGGGGGACTTCAACCTTGTCACCCACTCGGTCGCCATGGGTGGGTCGGCGGTTGATCAAATACTGGGCGAAGGCTACACCAGCTATGGCGGCCGCAACTACGGCATGTGGAAGGACGATGCAATCGACAAGCTTTACAGCGAGCAGTCGCGCGAGCTCGATCCGGCAAAGCGCGCTCAGCTGATCCGCCGCTTCCAGCTCGAGTTTCTCAAGACCTACTACCAGATCAACCTGGCTTGGGTGGGCTACGGGGCGGCGCATCTCAACACCGTGCAAGGCTGGAAGGCTTTGAACGATCTGTACGCCAACATGCAGATGGATCGCGTCTGGCTAAGCGCCTGAGCCCGTCGCATGCTCGACTTCATCGCCCGGCGGCTTGTGATCGGCCTGGTTACCCTGATCGGTGTAGCCACGATTACATTTTTCCTGATGAGGGTGCTGCCTGGCGATGCAGCCGTAATGTTGAGTGGCGCGGGTGCAGGTGCCGTTTCGGAACAGGAACTCGCCGAGGTGCGTAGCAAGATGGGGCTCGATCGCCCACTCGCCGTTCAGTTCGGCGCTTGGCTGACCGAACTTGCGCAGCTCAACCTCGGAACGTCGCTTCGAACCGGCCAGCCGGTGGCGTCCGAACTTGCCAGGCGCTTTCCTTACACGCTGCAGATCGTGATCATGGCCATGGTGATAGCGGTCACCCTGGGCGTACCGGCTGGGGTGATTTCGGCAGCGCGGGCAGGAAGCTGGCTCGATCAGACGCTGCGGGCGCTGTCGGTAGGCGGGTTGGCGGCCCCCTCGTTCTGGATAGGTCTGCTGATGATCCTTGGGCTGGTATGGCTCTTTCGGTGGAGTCCACCTCTCTTCTGGGAGCCCTTCTGGGTGAGCCCCTGGCAAAGCCTTACGCAGATGATCTGGCCAGCGATTGCAGTGGGCCTTCGGCAGCTCGCGCTGATCGCCCGGATGACACGTTCAATCATGCTTGAGGTGCTGGGCGAGGACTACATTCGTACCGCACGAGCCAAAGGACTATCGGAAAAAGTCGTGGTCTTGCGGCACGGGCTTCGTAACGGTCTGCTACCAGTCGTTACGCTAATTGGATTCGAAGTCTCGGCACTCTTTGGCGGGCTCATCGTCACAGAAGCGGTTTTCAATGTACCAGGGCTCGGTCAGTACGTGGTCACCGCCATCCTCAATCGCGACTACCCGGCAGCGCAGGGCATCGTGCTGATCCTTGCAACGATCGTCGTAGTGGGTAACCTCACTGTTGATCTGCTTTACGGATGGCTCGATCCCAGGACCCGCATACAGGTGAGCCGATGATCGCCTCTTCCTCGGCCGACACGCCTGGCCTCAGCAGGCAACTCATTCAAGCTGCGCGGCAGCAGCCGCTCGGTGCGATCGGTGCACTCATTCTCTTCGTGATGGCGGTGCTCGCGATTGGGGCGCCATGGATTGCCCCCTACGATCCGACCGAGGGAAACCACGCGCTGCTGAATGCGCCGCCTAGCGCGGCGCATTGGCTAGGTACCGATCCGTTTGGCCGCGACATGCTGTCGCGACTGATTCACGGCGCGCGAGTATCACTTATGGTTGGCCTAGGCGCGAGCCTGTTGGGCGTGTGTACGGGATCAGCGCTTGGTCTTGTGACCAGCTACCGAGGCGGTTGGGCCGACACCCTCACTCAGCGACTGATGGATGCGCTCCTTGCCTTTCCCATGCTGCTGCTTGCGCTCGCACTCGCAGCGGTGCTTGGCCCGTCACTGCCTAATGTCATTGTGGCGCTGTCGCTACCGATCATCCCGCGCGCAGCGCGTATCGCGCGCTCGAGCGTGCTGGTTCTGAAAGCGAGCCCACTGGTCGAAGCTGCAATCGTCGCTGGCTGCTCGGATTTGCGAATCATCGTCCGTCATATTCTTCCCAACACCTTCGCACCGCTGCTCGTGATTGCCACAGCCTACCTGGGCCTTGCGATCGTCCAGGAGGCAGCACTCGATTATCTGGGCGCAGGCATCCAGGAGCCGCACCCATCATGGGGACTCATGATGGCGGGACCCGCCACATCGCTTGCGCTCACAGCACCTTGGGTCGTGGTTTTTCCTGGCCTTGCCATCTGTCTGACTGTGCTCGCCTCCAACTTGCTGGGCGATGCCATCCGTGACCTCACCGATCCGCGACTGCGCGGCCGCTAACCAGTTCCTTTCCTGAACGGAGACTCACAATGACCCGTAGCGCGCTTCATACATCGCTTTGCGATGATCTTGGTATCGACTACCCGATTTTTCTGGCCGGCATGGGCGTCAAGGGCAAGGCCACCCCCCCGAAGCTGGTCGCTGCGGTGTCAGAGGCCGGCGGCATGGGTATTCTGGGCTGCTCGTGGCTGGATGCCGACGAGGTGCGGCGACGGATTCGTGCAGTCCGCAACCTCACCGACAAACCTTTCGGTGTTGATCTGTTGTTGCCCGCCAGTATGGCTGATGCCTCACCGGATCGCGACGAAATGCGCGCCCGAATCGAGCGCGACCATCCGAAACATGTCGAATTTGTCCGGGCCCTGATGGACCGCTTCAGCCTCACACCGATCACGGCCAAAGGCGGCGTGATGTCGGCTGAATTCATTCGCGCGCAGGTCAATGTCTGCCTGGAGGAGCGGATTGCGGTGTTCGCGGCCGGCCTCGGTGATCCGTCATGGGTCGTGCCGCTTGCCCATCAGGTCGGCATGAAGGTCATGGGGCTGGTAGGAAGCGTGCGGGGGGCAGAGCGCCAGGCACAGGGGGGCGTCGATTACGTCATCGCGCAGGGCTACGAAGCAGGCGGCCACACTGGGAAAATTGCCAACTTCCCGCTCATCCCGATGGTGGTGGATGCGGTCTCTCCAACCCCGGTGATTGCTGCTGGCGCAATCGCCGATGGCCGCACGCTGGTGGCGGGCCTATCGCTAGGCGCGGTTGGCGCCTGGGTGGGTACGGCCTTCCTTCTTGCTGAAGAATCCGATCTCTACCCGGTTCACCAGGAGGAGATCATTCGCGGGGTGACAGAGGATTTTGTTATCACCCGTGCCTACACCGGCAAGACGGCTCGCGACTACGACAACGATGTGATCCGCGCCTGGGAGCAGTCAGGCCTGAAGCCCCTGGCCATGCCGCTGCAGGGCGTTCTGATGGACGACTTCATTGCTGCCGCCGATGCTGCGGGACGCGCGGACCTGATCAACAATCCGGTCGGACAGATCGGCGGGATGTTGAAGAAAAAACGCCCGGCGCGCGAGATTCTCCTCGGCATGGTGCGGGAAGCCGAAGAAGTCATGGGTCGTTTGCAGTCGATGCGGGCCGCGTGAAGATGGGCATGAACACATCTCTGTCCGACACCGACGCCCCGGGACCGCTTGCCGGACTGCGTGTGTTGGAGATCGGCACAGGAACCAACGCACCCTATGCGGCGAAGCTGCTGGGTGACTTCGGTGCCTGCGTGATCAAGGTGGAACCCGCAGCGGGCGATCCGTCCCGCCTGCGCGGCCCGTTCCCCGGCGATCGGGTCAATACGGAGGCGAGCGGTTCGTTCGCTTACCTCAATCTGAACAAGTTCGGTATGGTTGCCGATCTCGAATCGACAACCGACCAGGCAACGATCCTGACCCTGCTCGCAAGTTGTGATGTCCTGGTTACCAACCTGCCCGCAGCATCCCTTGCCCGAATTGGGCTGGCGCCAGACATGCTCCGACAGCAATTCCCGGCGCTGGTCATCACCACGTTATCGCCGTTCGGCCCCGATCCGGTCTGGGGGGAGCGCGCCGGCGATGAACTGGTGACCTTTGCCATGGGCGGGCTCGCCTACAGCACGCCCGGCATTCCGGACGCTGCGGATGACCGCGAGACCGAGCCGCCGCTGCACCCCAACTGCTTCGCTGCCGAGACGCTGGCCGGACTGGTCGGCGCCAATGCAACCCTCTCCGCGCTTCATCACCGCACCGCCACGGGGGAAGGCTGTCACATCGAGCTGAGCCAGCACGCAGCCGTCGCATCGCTTCAGCATCGTGATGTCACCACCCATTCCTACCTGGGCGGTGAATACGAGCGGCTACTCAATCCGGTCGTGATCGGCAGGATGCCCAATTTCTATCTGCCGTGTCGAGACGGTTGGGTCACTGTGGCCGCACCGATGGTCGAGCACTGGGAAAAACTGGTTGAAGGGATGGGTCGCCCCGAATGGGCCATCTCCGAGCGCTTTGCAACGCCTAAAGCCCGCACCGAAAACTGGATCGAGCTCAGAAACCGGCTGATTGAATGGACGCAGACACTTACTGGTGATCAGCTGTTCGAGTTCGCAAATAGGCAGCAGCTCCCGATTTTCCCGTTTCACTCGGTGAAGGCGGTCACGAGCGCCGACCATCTTCGCGAGCGAAAGTCGCTGGTATCGATCGAACTGGGCGGACACACAGCGCGAATCCCAGCGGCACCCCTCGCCATGCAGCGTTCGCCGTGGTCGCTGCGCCGACAGGCCCCGCGACTGGGCGAACATGATGCTGAGCTCCGGTCGGCGGGATGGCCTTCGGTTCGTCGCGACCAGCGCTGGCGGATACCGGCCAAGACCCCACAAGGCAACAGCGCCACCTATCGCCCGCTCGCAGGGGTACGCGTTTTGGATGTCGGGCAATTCATCGCGATCCCGTTCTGCACCCTGTGGCTCGCCTGGATGGGGGCGGAAGTGATCGTAGTCGAATCCGGAAAGCGCATGACCTCCCGAAGCGCCCCGCCCTTCCTGCCTGGACTAGAGGGTAACCCCGACGCGAGCGGCTATTTCAATCTGCTCAACGCTGGCAAGAAGAGCGTTCGGGTCGACATGACCACTGCGGAGGGCCGTCAACTGGTTCGCGCGCTTGCCTGCAAGGTGGATGTGCTGGTCGACAACTTTTCAACGGGCGTGATCGAGAAGCTTGGACTCGACTACACCACGCTACGCCATGACAACCCAGGCCTCATCGCCGTGTCGTGCGGCGCGTTTGGACGCAGTGGACCGATGCGAATGGCGCGCGGCCTGCACAGTGCGGTGAATCTGTACTCAGGTGTGGCTGACGTCACCGGCTATGTCGGCGGTGCTCCCCGTATTTTGGGTGGCGTGCTCCCCGATCCGCTGGCGGGCACCTACGCCGGATTCGCCTTGATGGCAGCCCTTGCCGAACGCCGCGCGAGTGGCGTCGGCCAGTACGTCGATCTCGCGATGTACGAGGCCATGATCACTTTGATCCCCGAGGCAGTGATCGATTTCACGCTGAATGGTCGAGAGCCTGTTCGGGCCGGCAACCGCGATGCTCAGTGCGCACCCCACGGTATTTTTCGCTGCCAGAAGGAAGGCGATTGGGTCGCGATCAGCATTCGCGACGAGGGCAGTTGGCAGCGATTCTGCGAGGCCATTGGTCATCAGGCGTGGCTTGGCGATCGGCGGTTTGCAAGTGCGGCAGCGCGCTGTGAACACGTCGAAGCGCTCGAGGCGGGCCTGACCGCCTGGACCCGCGAACGCAGTTCAGGCGAAGTCACCGAAATCCTTCAGGCCCGTGGCATTGCGGCGGGGCCCGTGGTACGCGTCGACCAGTTGCTGAGCGACCCGATACTCGCCCGTCGCGGCACCATCATCACCACCGATCATCCGTTGGTCGGCCAACGCACCCAGCTCGGACTGCCATGGCGCTCGGATAGCGGTCCTTTTCAATACCAGCGTGCCCCGCGCTTAGGTGAACACACACGAGAGGTACTGGGCACGCTGCTTGGCATCGAGGAGGCCGAGTTCAGTCGGCTTGAAAAATCTGGCGTACTCGCCTGAAAGGACCCCAGTCATGGACTTTGAATTTACCGATGACCAACGCCGCTTCAGAGCCGAGGTGCGGGAATTTTTGCGCCGTGAGCTCACCCCCGAGGTCTGGGCTGAGCATCGCGATACGGACGAGCAAGGCATGTGGAGTGTGCCGTTCACCAAGGCGTTCCGCCGCAAGCTCGGCGCAGCCGGCTACATCGGCATGGGTTGGCCCACCGAATATGGCGGCGGCGGACGCAGCCGTATTTACCAGGCGATTTTCTGGGATGAAATGGAATACGCCCGGGCGCCTGGGCTCGACCGCTCGATCACCTATGTGCCCAACACGCTGCTTGCCTTCGGCTCAGCCGAGCAAAAACAGGCGCTACTGCCAAAAGTTGTGCGGGGCGAACTTGCCTGGTTTGTTGGCTATAGCGAACCTGAAGCGGGCTCGGACCTCGCTAACGTAAGCACCCGAGCGGTCGACGACGGCGACGCGTTCATCGTCACCGGCCAGAAAGCATTTTCCAGCGATGCGCACATGGCTGACTATAGTCTGGTCCTCGCGCGCACCGATCCTGATTCGTCCAGGCATCGCGGGCTCACGCTGATGATCGTCGACATGAACGCACCAGGCGTGAACATCAGCCGTCACCCTACGCTTGCCGGTTGGACACATCATGCGGTCTATTTCGATGGGGTACGGGTACCCAAGAGCATGGTGCTGGGCGACATCAACGAGGGTTGGAAAGTCGTCATGGGCGCGATCGATTTCGAGCGGGCGGCGCTGGCCAGCCATGGCCTCGTCGCCTTTCAACTGGATCGCCTGCTCGATTGGGCGCAGCACGGTAGCGGCCAGGGACCAGCGCCCATTGATGAACCCACCGTGCAGGACGAGCTCGTGAGGCTCGCGATCGAATCCGAGGGGGCGCGACTGACCACTTACTGGCTCGCATCCCTCCACGCCAAAGGGCTGATGCCCCAGCATGAAACCTCGCTTGCCGTGCTGGTCAAGCGCGAGACAGCCCGCCATCTGGATGCCTCGGGGCTTGAAATGCTGGGGGCATTTGGCCCGCTTCGCCACGGTTCACCAGCCGCGCAACTCGAGGGCGATATCGAGCTTGAGTATCGCGACCGGCTCTATTTTCAGTTCGCTGCGGGAGGCTTTGACATCACGCGCAACGTCATTGCCCTGCGCGGTCTTGGCCTTCCCCGATAGGAGTCGACTCAATGAATATCACGCTCAGCGAAGAGCAGGCTCTTATCTCCGACACCGCGCTCGCGTTCGCGAGGGAACACGCGCCGGCAGCCCGTGTCCGCGAACTCGAAACGAGCGAACACGGCTTTGATCGCCACACCTGGAAGCAAATGGCCGAAATGGGCTGGTCCGGCGCCGTACTGCCCGAGCGATACGGCGGCGCTGGACTGGGGCTGCTCGAACTGTCCCTCATTGTCGAGGCACTCGGGCAGGCATCGCTGCCAAGCCCGCTGTTTGCGACAGTGATCGAGGCCGGACTGCTTCTAGCCGATGCTGCAAGCGAAACTGTGAAGTCGCAGTGGCTGCCGCGAATCGCAACGGGCGAGGCGCTACTCACTGTCGCGTTGCTTGAATCTTCCGGTCGCCTCGCCCCAGAGGACGTAGCGCTCCAACTCTCTGCGAAAAATGATGGACTGCAACTACACGGCACCAAGCTCTTCGTGCGCGATGCCGGGGCTGCGACAGCCATCGTCTGCGTGGCGCGAAGCGGGCCGGCACCCACCGACCTTTCGCTGGTCCTGATTCCGGCCGACGCGAGCGGAATCTCAAGGACCCGCATGATCGCAGCCGGGGGCGAGGCGCTCTGGCAACTTGAATTCCAACACGTGCGATGTGAGCGGTCCGCTCTGATCGGCGGGTTGAATACTGCCTGGCCAGCGGTTCAGGCCATGATCGCCCGCGGGGCGGCCCTCAAGGCCGCTGAGTTGACGGGAATCGGACAGGCGGCACTCGATCTCACCGTGGACTACGCCAGGAACCGGATTCAGTTCGGCCGACCAATCGGCAGCTTCCAGGGCGTTCAGCACCACTGCGCCGAAATGGCCCGCGATCTCGCCGTCACCCGACTACTCGCGCGCCAGGCAGCGGTCAGGTTGTCGAGCGGACGCGATGCACGCAGAGAAGTGTCGATGGCGAAGGCCAAGGCGAGCGACGCTATCCCAGCTCTTACCCGCACTGCTCATCAGATTCATGGCGCGGTCGGCTACTACCGTGACTATCCGCTCGAACTCAGCTACCACCGTGCAATCGCGGCTGCCGCGAGCTACGGTACGGCCGCTGACCACCGGCGCACCCTCGCCCGCTTACTGCGCGAGGAACCGCAGGCCTTTCGTGGAGATAACCCGTGAGCTATCAATACATCCGGGTCGAACAGGACGATCATGGCGTGGTTCTTCTTACCATTGATGACCCGGCCGCAAAAAACGCGGTCAACTGGGCCATGAATGCAGAACTGGTCCAGGAATTCGAGCGCATCGAGCGTGACCCGACCGCTCGAGCGCTAATCATCACCGGGTCGGGTACGATCTTCTGCTCGGGCGGCAACATCCGTAGGATGACCGCCGAGGGAAAATCACTCGAACCGCCCGATCCCACGCTGCGTGAGGAACTGTTTCCCTTTGAGGCCGACATCCGCAAGGTGGTGGTCGATTTGCGCCGCCTGTCCAAGCCAGCAATCGCTGCCGTTAACGGTCCCGCGATCGGCTCGGGCATCGGCATCGCTGCCGGCTGCGACATCCGGATCGCATCCGCCCGCTCACGCTTCGGCTGGGTCTTCACGCGCCGAGGTATCGTGCCCGATGACGCAAGCCTGGCGCTCATGCCACAGTTGATCGGCTATGCGAAGGCGTATGAATGGGGCGTGACCGGACGCACACTCACTGCCGACCAGGCCCGTGACATTGGGTTTGTCAGTGAGGTGGTTGAGCCGGAGCGGCTGCTCGAGCGTGCCCGCGCGCTCGCCATGGAGATTATCGTCAACGTACCACCAATCACCGCGCAGGCCTTCAAACTTGCCCTCACCGAGGCGCTAGGGCGGCCGCTCGAGGACGGCGTGCGGATCGCCGAACGTGCTCAGCGGGTGGTGCGCGAAACCCGCGATCACCACGAAGCGTTGAAAGCTTACGCTGAGAAACGCCCGCCGGTCTGGCAGGGGCGCTGACCGCCGTCGGGTTTGCAAGGCTGGGTTTATGTTGTATAAGCCCCGCGCGGCCTCCGCCCGTGCGCGGGGTGCGCCCGTCTGCCCCCACCGGAACCCCCTATGGATACTGCCTACCTGATCGAAGTCGCCAATCTGCTGCTCCGCTGGGCGCATGTCATTACCGCCATGGCCTGGATTGGCTCATCGTTTTACTTCGTCATGCTGGATAACAGCCTCTCGCCGCCCGAGCACGACGACCTGAAGCAAAAGGGCGTTGACGGTGAAATGTGGGCGGTTCACGGAGGCGGCTTTTATCACTCCAACAAATACATGGTGGCCCCGCGCTGGCTCCCCCTTCCGCAAAACCT
>CAIPNM010000462.1 GCA_903866395.1 uncultured bacterium | reverse complement strand
CCTCTGGGTGACAGCCGATGATTCGGCCGAGCTTTGGGTCGATACCAGCGGTACGGGCACTGGCACGCTCACCCGTGTGGCATTCCTCGAGGGCGCAGCCGGCCAGGGCAACTGGACCCGGAACGCCTCGCAGAAGTCCGCAGCGATCACGCTCGAGAAGGGCCGGCTCTACCGGTTCGAGCTGCTGCACAAGGAAGGTAGTGGCGGCGACTTTGTTCAGGTCGGTGTGAGCCGCGCGACCGAGACCGCGCCACAGGTACTGCCCGCCACCTGGCTGGGTAGCGCGCCCGAGCAGCTAACGGCCAGCTTCGCCACCGTGGGCACGGCGGGCGGTTCGATCATCGCCAAGCAAGCCGACGGCATCACGATCGGTGGCACCGAGACCGCACGCACCGTCACCGGAACCTGGTCGGCGCTCTCGGCGTACCTCGGGCAGGCCGATGCGATCCGCTATGCGGGTGCAGCCACCTCGCTCACCATGACCACAGTGAGCGTCGCAAGTGGCCGACTGCTCGATTCGCGCTCGATCTTCGTGGGAGCAGGCAAGCTCGCGGTCGATCGCGTGTCGGCTGTGCCGCTCGGTGCGGGGCGGATGGACGTCGACAAGGCCTACACGATCAATTTCGCGCGGCCTTCGATCGATCTCGATCTGCAGAACACGCTCACGCTGGGTGACAACTACAGCGCCTCGGCAGTGATTGCGGGCAACCGCCTGCTGGTCGCCGATGTCGCCAGCCGCGAAACCTATTTCTACAACCGAAACGACCAGGGCACGCGCGATACGGCGACGCAGGTGCGCGTCCTGGAAGCGGGCGCAATCGACTGGTCGGCGCAGACCGGCGCGCCCTCTGTCAACTGGAGCGATATCGCCACGGATGCGGGCGGCACTCGCCTGGTGGCGGCCGCTGGCGCAGCCGGCAACGGCACGTCAGGCAGTCGGATTTACACCGCAGTGGTGGCCGACACGGGTGCGATCACCTGGACCGAGGCAATGAACGGCCTGCCCGCCAATGCCAACTGGGTGTCGGTGGACAGTGATTCGACCGGGCGCGTGCTGGTGGCAGCCGCCCAGGGCGGTCATGTCTATGTCGCCGATACCTCGCAGATCGACTGGGCCTGGCGTCAGATTTCCACTGCCACGGGCGAGTGGACTGCGGTCAGCCTGTCCGGCGACGGCAAGGTGATCTCGGCGGCGGCATCCGGCAAGGGTCGCGGACTCTGGGTGGTGACCAATGCCGGCTCAACATGGCGCCCGATGGATGGTCTGGGGGTGGCCGTTCAGTCGATCGACTGGACCGCGGCTGAGCTCGATGTCACGGGTGAGACGCTGTTCGCGGCCGGTCAGAACAACCGGCTCTACGTGATGCCGGTCACACCGGTTGACGCAGCGCCCAGCCTGATGGTGCCTGATGCGATCGGCGCTGTGGCGGGAGAACCGACGCAGATCGTCTTTGATCGCAGCGCCGTGGTGGATGCCGATTCGAACCTGGTCACCGTGACCTTCTTCCCGCCGGATGGCGGTTACCTCGATGCGAGTCTGAACCGCGATGTGGTCCTGTCCGGGCTCCTGGTGTCCGGTGTGTCCTACACGGCCGATCGTGGCGGCAACGGTTTTGTAAGCAGCGCCGAAGCGGGCCCGTCGGCCGGTCTCGCACTCCGGTCGGGCGCAGTCGAACTTGGCTATCCGCAGATCGACAACAACGGCCAGGCGCGGCAGATGCTCTCCGGCTGGTTCGTACCCGAGGTGAGCGGTAACTACACCTTTGATCTCGATGCCAACGACCGGGCAAGCCTCTGGTTTGAGACCTCAGGAAGCGGCGCTACCAGTGGCACGTCATTCGTGAAGCTCGCCGAAGACGCTGAAGCAAGCGGCTCGACCCGGAGCGAAGCGGTGCCGCTTGTTGCTGGCAAGCGCTATTACTTCGAGCTGCGCCAGTACGAGCAGCGCAACATCACAAGCACGAATATCTTCGGTGTCGCCACCGG
>CAIPNM010000461.1 GCA_903866395.1 uncultured bacterium | reverse complement strand
CTGCTGGGGCTGAACGCGAAGCTGCCACTCTGAAAAATGGCCCTAGAGGCTAAGGCCATTCAATATGGTGCTGGTGAGAAGACTCGAACTTCCGACCTACTGATTACGAATCAGTTGCTCTACCAACTGAGCTACACCAGCGCCGAACCAGAAATTATAGCAAAGCAAGCAATGCGTGGACGTCGGCGACCTGAAGGCGAAGCCGAAGTTCGCGCTTCATGCGGGTATTTGAAATTCGCCGGGAGTCGCGCATGAACGAAAGCATCATGGGGCTTACGCGGGCAGCCACCTCGGCGCGGCTCATCCGCGGAGGCCGCGGGAGACCTGTTCCATCGGCCACGACATCGAAGTAGTCGCCCATACGGAGATCGGTGTCGTCGCAGATGTTGAAGCTACGGCCCCCACGAGCCCGGAACAGCGCGAGCCAGGCCGCGTGGGCCAGATCGTCAGCGTGAATGTGGTTGGTGTAGACGTCGTCCGCAGGGAGCAGCGCGGGTTGCCCTTGTCGCAACCGTTCAAGCGGCAGTCGGTCTTGGGCGTAAATGCCGGGTGCCCGCAGAAGGGTCACCCGTGTGCCGGTGCGGCTGCCGAAGGCGCGCAGAGTCTGCTCGGCGGCCACGCGGCGTGCGGCTCGTGGGTTTGAAGGCTGCAGAGGGCGGGTTTCGTCGATTTGCGCGCCCGCGCAGTCGCCGTACACGCCGGTGGTGCTCACATACGAAAGGCGCGCCGATGCCCGGGCTGTCACCCCCCTCGAGCACGCTGCGGTCAGCCAGCGGGTGCGACGATCGCCCGGTCCTTCGGCTGGCGGTGGCGCGAGGTGAACCATCCACCGTGACAGGGCTGACAGGCGTGAGACGCTGCGGCGATCATCCAGATCGCAGGCCAAGGCGATGGCGCCCGCCGCCCGAATGGCGGCAAGCTGCTCCGGTCGACGCGCGGTGGCGATGATCCGGAGCCGGTTGGGTTGGCCAGCGCGCTGCGCGATCAGTCGAAGGCCAACATCGCCGCAACCCACCACTACGAGTGTCGGACGGCGCAGACGTCGGGGCAGGGCGCGCGAGACTGCTGCGTTGGCTGCGACTTGCCCTGCCCGCGCCGACCTGTAGTCGGGCGATAATGCGGGCCGCGCGTTCAGGCGAACGATCCGAATCGAGTCAGAGACCATGAGCTTTAAAGTCAGCGTTCAACCCAGTGGCAAACAGTTTGAAGTGCAACCCGGCGAAGCCATTCTTGCGGCAGCGCTGCGCCAGGATGTGATCCTTCCCTACGGTTGTCGTAATGGCGCCTGTGGCTCATGCAAGGCGCAGGTGCTGGAAGGCGTCATCGAACAGGGGCCCCATTCTAGCGGGGCCATGAAGCCTGAGGAGGCCGAGCGCGGGCAGGCGCTGCTTTGTTGCGCCACGGCTGCGAGCGACCTGACGCTTCAGTGTCGGGTAATTGCCGCAGCGGGCGACATTCCGATCCGCAAGATGCCTTGTCGGATTGCGTCGATCGCCGAAGCAGCCCCCGATGTCCGTATCCTTCGCCTGCAGCTGCCAGCCAATGAGCGCCTGCAGTATCTGGCGGGCCAGTATGTGGAGCTCTTGCTGCGCGACGGCTCGCGACGCAGCTACTCCATGGCGAGCGCGCCGCATAGTGCCGAGCAGGTTGAACTGCACATCCGCCATATGCCCGGCGGCAAGTTCACTGACGCGTTATTCGGTGTCACCCAGCCGAGCTTCAAAGAACGCGACATCCTCCGCTTCGAAGGTCCGATGGGTACGTTTTTCCTGCGAGAAGATACCGACGCGCCTATCGTGTTCGTGGCAAGTGGCACCGGTTTCGCGCCCATCAAGGCGATCATTGAACATGCCATTCATAAGGGCATCCGCCGGCCCATGACGCTCTACTGGGGCGGTCGCCGGCCACGTGATCTGTACATGAACGCACTTTGCGAGCAGTGGGCGGCCGAGCTGCCCGATTTTCGGTATGTGCCCGTGGTGTCAGACGCCCTCCCGGAAGATCAGTGGGCCGGCCGGACCGGCTTCGTCCATCACGCTGTCATGGCTGATCTTCCGGATTTATCCGCGTACCAGGCCTATGCCTGCGGTGCACCGATCATGGTGGATTCTGCAAGGCAGGACTTCGTTGCCCAGTGCGGTTTGCCGGACGATCAGTTCTTCGCCGACTCGTTCACCTCCGAAGCCGATCTGGCGGCAGCGAAATAATCACCCGCAAAAAAATGCCCCGGTTTTCGGGCCGGGGCGAACCAGCCGCCGGACAGGAAGCCAGGGCTGGACGGGGAACTCGCCCGCGCTGCACGGGGCATGCGGGAATCCGGCTTCAAGCCTATCGATAGCGGGGCGCAGCAGGGGCACGAGCGGACCGGAGGCGTGTCCGTTCAGACCGGTGGAGTAGCCGCGAAGTGGGCGTTGCGCTGTTCCCCGCAGGCGGCCATGTGGCGGACTGCAGGGGGCTGCGAGCGTGCCGCCGGGAGGGGTCGCATCAAGCGGATCGGCATAAAACAAACGGGGCGTCTGTGCGCCCCGTTTGTGTGGAGGTGCCGGGGATACCGGCACAGGTCAGCCCTGCTTTACTTGGTGGACATGATCCACTTGGCAAGCGTTTCAGCGTCGGCCTGGGTGACCTGCGGATTGGCGGGCATGGGGATCTGCCCCCAGTTGCCGACGCCGCCCTTGATGATCTTGGCGCTCAGCTTGGCAACGGCCTCGCCGTCGGAGGCGTATTTGGCTGCGACATCTTTGTAGGCAGGGCCCACCAGCTTCTTGTCGACCGCATGGCACGCGGTGCAGTTCTTGGCCTTGGCGAGATCCATGCTGGCCAGGGCAGGCGAGGAGGACAGCGCGACGATCGATGCGCCGAAGATCACAGACAGAAGTTTCATGACATCTCCGAGAGAAAGGGTGACGCTTTGGAAAACTGTGCTCAGAGGTTACCGCGACGGCCGGACAGGCCGCGCTGAGACCAAGACCTCAGTGGGGGAATCAGAAATCATCGAGGACCGCGCCCTTGCTGGCTGAGCCCGCAAGCTTGTGAAACTTGGCGAGCACGCCGCGGTTGTAGCGCGTGGCGGGCGGCTGCCAGCTGGCGCGGCGTGCGGCAATCTCGGCATCGCTCACTTCGAGCTGCAAAAGCAGCCGGTGCGCGTCGATGGTGACGCGATCACCTTCGTGGATGAGCGCGAGCGGTCCGCCCACGGCAGCCTCGGGTGCCACATGACCAACCACCATGCCCCAGGTACCGCCCGAGAACCGGCCATCAGTGATGAGACCGACTGATTCGCCGAGGCCTGCACCGATCAGCGCAGAGGTGGGCGCGAGCATCTCGGGCATGCCCGGTGCACCCTTGGGCCCGAGATAGCGAAGCACCATGACATCGCCCGCCTTGACCTTACCCTCGAGGATGGCTGCAAGCGCTGACTGCTCGTCATCGAACACCCGGGCCGGGCCGGTGATGACCGGGTTCTTGAGGCCGGTGATCTTGGCTACGCAGCCCTCCGGCGACAGGTTGCCCTTCAGGATGGCCAAGTGCCCTTGTGCATACATGGGCTTGTCGATCGGCAGGATCACGTCCTGATCGGCGCGCGGCGCATCGGGCACCGAGGCGAGTTCTTCGGCCATGGTACGGCCCGTGATCGTCATGCAATCACCGTGCAGGAGACCAGCCTTCAAGAGAATCTTCAAGACCTGTGGAATGCCGCCCGCTCGGTGCAGGTCGGTGGCGAGATAGCGGCCCGACGGTTTGAGATCGCAGATGACGGGCACGCGCTGGCGGACCCGTTCGAAATCATCGATCGTCCATTCGATGCCACCGGCATGCGCAATGGCGAGAAAGTGCAGCACGGCGTTGGTGGAACCGCCGGTTGCCATGATGAGCGTGACCGCGTTTTCGATCGACTTGCGGGTGACGATATCGCGCGGCTTCAGGTTGCGCTTGACCGCTTCGATCAGCACCCGAGCCGATTCAGCGGTGGAGTCGCGCTTTTCGGAGTCGGGATTGGCCATGGTGGAGGAGCCAAGCAGGCTCATGCCCAGCGCCTCGAAGGACGATGACATGGTGTTGGCGGTGTACATGCCGCCGCATGAACCGGTGCCGGGGATGGCGTTCTGTTCGATGCCGTCAAAGTCTTCCTTGGAGAGGCGACCGGCAGAGAACTCTCCCACCGCCTCGAAGACCGAAACGATGTTGAGGTCTTTACCCTTCCAGCGACCGGGTTTGATGGTGCCGCCGTAGACATAGATGGCCGGCACATTGCAGCGCAGGATGCCCATCATGCCGCCTGGCATGTTCTTGTCGCAGCCGCCGATCACCACCACACCATCCATCCACTGGCCCTGCACCGCGGTTTCGATGCAGTCACAGATGACTTCGCGTGAGATCAGCGAATACTTCATGCCTTCGGTACCCATCGACATGCCGTCGGAAATGGTGGGCGTACCGAAGATCTGGGGGTTGCCGCCTGCTGTGCGAACGGCCTCGACCGCCGCATCGGCAAGCGTCTGCAGTCCCGAGTTGCAGGGGGTAATGGTGGAGTGACCGTTGGCAATGCCGATCATCGGCTTGTCGAAGTCGCTCTTCACATAGCCCATCGCGTAGTACATCGAGCGGTTGGGCGCACGGGCCACGCCCTCGGTGATGTTGGATGAGCGGCGTTTTTCGGACATGGATTGTCTCCGGAGGCTGGTTTCGGGCTGAAGTATATTGCGAGCCATGCTTGTTCACCCACAGTTCGACCCGATTGCCCTCAGCCTGGGCCCGATTGCCATCCGTTGGTATGGCCTGATGTACCTGATCGCTTTCCTGGGCTTCTTTCTGCTGGGCCGTTGGCGGCTCGGTCGCCCGCGGTTTTCTCAGGCCTCCGGGCTCCACCCGGCTCAGATGGAAGACCTGCTGTTTTTCGGGGTGGTGGGGGTGGTGCTGGGTGGGCGTCTTGGCTATGTGCTTTTTTACAAGCCCAGCTACTACCTGCAACGGCCGCTCGAGGCGCTGGCTGTCTGGGAAGGCGGCATGTCGTTTCACGGCGGCTTGATTGGCGTGCTGCTCGCCATGGCCGTGTTCTGCCGCTGGCGCGGCCTGCGGTTTCTGTCGGTCATGGATTTCATCGCGCCGCTGGTGCCGCTAGGGCTCGCCGCCGGACGCATGGGTAACTTCATCAATGGCGAACTGTGGGGCCGCGTCACCGATGTGAGCTGGGCCATGGTGTTTCCGCAGGCGGGCAACGCGTTGCCCAGGCATCCCTCGCAGCTTTATCAGTTTGCGGGCGAAGGCGTTGCCCTCTTCTTGCTCCTCTGGTGGTGGTCGGCGCGGCCCCGGCCGGTAGGGGCGGTGTCAGGCGCCTTCCTGCTGGGGTATGCGGCGTTTCGATTTGCCGCAGAGTTTGCGCGTGAACCCGATGCTTTCCTGGGCTTCCCGTTGCCCGGCATCACGATGGGGCAGATTCTTTGCCTCCCCATGGCCGCCGCCGGCGCTTGGCTCATTGCGCGCAGCCGGCGCGCCTGATGAGTGCTTACAACCCAAAGTGCCAGGCCCGCCACAGCATGTAGGCGGCGAGCGCGTAGAGCATCAGCCCGAAGAAGCGCTTGAGCTTGCCCGAGGGCAGGGCGTGCGCAATCCGCACGCCAAGTGGGGCGGTGATCATGCTTGCGATCGAGACAAACACCAGGCCCGGCAGGTAGATGTAGCCCACCATGAGGTTGGTTTGAGCGGCTGACCATCCGGCGATCACATAGCCGACCGTGCCCGCGACCGCAATCGGAAAACCGCAGGCGGCGCTGGTGCCTACGGCCGCGTGAATCGGCAGGCCGCGCCGGACCAGAAACGGGGTGGTGATAAACGCACCGCCCGCGCCCACGACCGACGAAGCCACTCCGATCAGCGAACCCGCGCTGAACAGGCCGCCTGCGCCCGGGAGTGATCGATCTGCCGAAGCCGAGTTCTGACGCAGCATCCGGGTGGCCATGATGGCGATGAACGCACTGAACACCAGCGCGAGCCAGCCCGCGGGCAGCGACGACGCAAACTGCGAGCCGATGAGCGATCCGATCATGATGCCGATCGACATCGCGCGCACCAGGTCCCAGCGCACGGCCCCTCTTTTGTGCTGCGCTCGCACGCTGGAGATCGAGGTGAAGAGAATGGAGGCAAGCGAGGTCGCAATCGCAACCTTCATGACGAGGTCTGGCCCGAACCCTTTGTAGTCGAGGTAGAGCGTCATGAAGGGGACCATCACCATGCCGCCGCCGATTCCGAGGAGTCCCGCCAGCAGGCCGGTGCAGGCCCCCAGTAGCAACAGCATCAGGATCGGGACAAGGTCCACGCGCGCTCCAAAGCCAGAAAAAGCACCCAAGATCCAGTACACCAGAGCCGGGGAAACAAGGGGCGCGATGCTAACATCGAAGAATGAAATTCGCTGTGATCGGTGCCGGAGGGATCGGCGGTTATCTGGGGGCACGCCTTGCGCTGGCGGGTGAGTCCGTCACTTTCATTGCGCGCGGCCCCAACCTGCAGGCGCTCCGCGACCAGGGCATTCGCCTGATCGAGGAAGACGGCACGGAACACCGTATTGACTCGGTGAAGGCCTGCCAGCAAATGAGCGAGGCGGGCGAGCAGGATGTGGTGCTGCTCGCGCTCAAGGCGCATCAGGTGGCTGCGGTGGCCCCGCAGATCTCTGCACTGCTCGGACCGCATACCGCCATCGTCACCCTCCAGAACGGCATCCCGTGGTGGTATTTCCACGGCCTTCCAGGCCCCTGGCAGGGCCAACGGCTTGAATCGGTCGATCCGGGTGGTGTCATTGCC
Organism: uncultured bacterium; assembly: GCA_903866395.1. Classification (GTDB taxonomy): domain Bacteria; phylum Pseudomonadota; class Gammaproteobacteria; order Burkholderiales; family Burkholderiaceae_E; genus SYIM01. The sequence continues at coordinate 4,740 of CAIPNM010000461.1, read as the reverse complement.
TCGCGCATCGACAACTCGCGAATCATCGGGTCGGTGGTGTATCCGGCCTCCGAACTGATCGCGCCGGGCGTGATCAAGGTAATCGAGGGCAACCGATTTTCGTTGGGCGAACCCGACGGCAGCAAGTCTGAGCGGGTACAGGTGATCTCGCAGGCGCTTGCCCGGGCCGGTTTCAAGGCGCCGGTATCGTCAGACCTTCGTAGCGAGATCTGGCTGAAGCTTTGGGGGAACCTCACCTTCAACCCGGTGAGCGCGCTCACCCACGCCACGCTTGCGCAGATCTGCCGATTCCCTCAGACCCGCGACCTCGCTCTCGGCATGATGGCTGAAGCCCAGCAGGTGGCAGAGAAACTGGGCGTACGGTTTCGCATCTCGCTTGAACGCCGCCTGGCGGGCGCCGAGGCGGTGGGCGAACACAAGACCTCCATGCTGCAGGACGTTGAGCAGGGTCGTCCACTCGAACTCAATGCCCTGCTGGGTTCGGTCATTGAACTGGCCCGACTCACTGACACCCCGGTGCCACGCTGCGAGGCAATCTACGCCTGCTGTGCGCTGCTCGCCGAGCGTCTGACCGAACGCCATGCCCGGCTCTCGCTTGGCTGATCCTTTCACTTTCCCGGACTGATGACCATGAGTGCTGCACGCACGCTTCGCGCCCTGATTGAGGCCGGCTCCGACGATGCTCCCGCCCTGACCGCCCCGGGTAGTCGTGAACTCACCTATCGCGCGCTGCGAGCGCAGGTCGATGCCACCGTGGCGGCGTTGAACGCTTTGGGTATTGGGCGCGGCGATAGGGTGGCTATCGTGCTGCCGAACGGCCCCGCTATGGCGAGCGCGTTCCTCGCGGTGGCGGCGGGCGCGGCAAGTGCCCCGCTGAACCCTGCCTACCGCGCCGACGAATTCGAGTTTTATCTCAACGATCTGCAGGCCCGCGGCCTGATCGTGGAGGCGGGTAGCGACTCGCCCGCGGTAGCGGTGGCGCGCAAACTCGGCGTGCCGGTGATCGAGTTGCATGCTGAGCCCGATCGGGGCGCGGGTGCGTTCCGCCTGGTTGCCTCTGCGTCGGTTGCATCGCAGGCAGCGCGCCCAGGGTTTGCCGAGCCCGAAGACATTGCGCTGGTGCTTCACACCTCGGGCACCACCTCGCGGCCCAAGATTGTCCCGCTCTCGCATGCCAATGTGTGCGCGTCAGCGCGCAATATCCGCGAGTTTCTCTCGCTCTCGGCAGGCGACTGCGGCCTCAACATCATGCCGCTCTTTCACATTCACGGCCTCATTGCCGGCATCAGTGCGCCGCTCTCGGCGGGAGGCCGGGTGTTCTGTACCCCGGGCTTTAACGCCTTGCGCTTCTTTACCTGGATGGAGGAGGCTCGCCCCACCTGGTACACCGCGGTGCCCACCATGCACCAGACCATTCTTGCGCGGGCGGCCAACAATCGGGCCGTCATCGCAGCGCATCCGCTCAGGTTCATTCGCTCCTCCTCATCGGCCATGCCCACTCAGGTCATTCGCGAAATCGAGGAGGTCTTTGGTGCGCCGCTGGTTGAGTCTTATGGCATGACCGAAGCCGCGCACCAGATGGCGGCCAATCCGCTCCCGCCCAAGGTTAGGAAGCCCGGATCAGTCGGAATCGCCGCCGGCCCTGAGGTGGCCATCATGGATGAGGCCGGCAGCCTGCTGTCTGCCGGCGCAACCGGCGAGGTGGTGATCCGCGGAGACAATGTCACGCGGGGCTACGAGAACAACCCGAAGGCCAATGCCGAGGCTTACACCAACGGCTGGTTCCGAACCGGGGATCAGGGCGTGATGGATGCTGAGGGCTATCTCACCATCACGGGGCGTCTGAAGGAAATCATCAATCGCGGGGGCGAGAAGGTATCGCCACGCGAAGTCGACGAAGTGCTGATGGATCACCCGGCGGTCGCGCAGGTGGTCACGTTCGCTATTCCGCACGACAAACTCGGCGAAGAGGTGGGGGCAGCGGTGGTGCTGCGCGAGGGCGCGACCCTCACCGATCGCGAGCTGCGCGATTTCGCCTCCCAGCGGCTGACCGACTTCAAGGTGCCGCGCAAAATTGTGCTGCTCGACGAAATCCCGAAGGGCGCCACCGGTAAGCTGCAGCGGATCGGTCTCGCGCAGAAGCTCGGGCTCGCGTGAGCGAGGCGACCGCCTCATGAGCGATGCGATCAGCGCGCGGTCGGCGGGTCTGGCGGGCCGCCGTATTGAAGTGATCGCGCCGTCGGGTGCGCATCTGTCGCTCTCCGAGTTCGATCAGGCCAGGGCCTGGTTCGAGTCGCGCGGCGTGCAGCTGGTGAGCGAGGTGCCGCGTACCGGTTGGCAGCGGTTTTCCGCTCCCGACGATGACCGGCTCGCGGCCATTCATCGCGCTGCCACGCGAACACCGGCTGCTGATGCGGTCATGATCACGCGTGGCGGCTACGGTTTGTCGCGACTCATTGATCGCATCGACTGGCCGCTGGTGGCAGCTTCGATCGCGAAAGGTACGCGGTGGATCGGCTACAGCGACTTCACCGCGTTTCATCTGGCGCTTTTCGCGCAGACCGGTGCGGTGAGTTATGCCGGCCCCTCGTTTTCGGCCGACTTCTCGGGCGAGGGGCCCGGCCAGTTCACACATGATCAGTTTCTTGCGCTTTTTGGTGCGGGGCCCGCGCCTGTTCGATGGCGGTTTGCGGGCGCACGAAGGCCGCTCGATACTCAGGGCGTCTTGTGGGGCGGTAACCTCGCCATGGTCACATCCCTGATCGGAACGCCGTGGTTTCCGTCGGTTCAGGGCGGGATTTTGTTTCTCGAGGATGTGGGCGAGCATCCCTACCGCATCGAACGCATGCTGCATCAGCTCCACCACGCGGGCGTCCTCGCGCAGCAGCAGGCCGTTGTGCTGGGTGATTTCACGGGCTGGAAGCTCGCGCCGCACGATCGTGGCTACGGGCTTGAGGCCATGATCGATTACTGGCGCTCGCGCCTGGAGGTGCCGCTCATCACCGGGTTGCCGTTCGGCCATGGTGAGGTACGAGCCACGCTTGCTGTGGGCGCGCCGTATCGGCTTCGGGTCGAGGCGGGCTTCGCGCTTCTTGAGCGCGCTACGCGGGCGCGCTGATCCGCCGCTCTTCCACCGCGTGGCAGGCCACCTGCGACCCGTCTCCGGGGTCGCGCAGCTGCGGCGTTTCGCTACGACACCGTGCATTGGCATGCGGGCAGCGCGGATGAAACGCGCAGCCCGTGGGGGGATTGAGCGGGTTGGGTACTTCGCCGCCCACTGGCGTGCGCGAGCGCCCGCTCATTGAGATATCGGGAATCGCATCGAGCAGCATGCGAGTGTAGGGATGCGCAGGTGCCGAGAACACCCTCGCCTTAGGGGCGAGCTCGACGATGCTGCCGAGATACATCACACCCACCCGGTCACTCACATGGTGGACGACCGCGAGGTTGTGCGAGATGAAGAGGTAGGTGAGCCGGCGATCGCGCTGTAGCGCCCGCATCAGATTCAACACCTGGGCCTGCACGGACACATCGAGCGCTGAAGTGGGCTCGTCACAGACCAGAAATTCGGGCTCTGAGGCCAGTGCGCGCGCAATCGAGATTCGCTGGCGCTGTCCGCCTGAAAACTGATGCGGAAATTTGTCGGCGTCGGAGGCTGAGAGCCCAACCTGCGCGAGGAGCGTCTCGACCCGTTCGCGCATCGCAAGCGGCTGATCGATCAGTCGATGGACCTGAAGCGGTTCGCCCACGATGCGTGCCACCCGCCAGCGCGGATTGAGGCTTGCGTAGGGGTCCTGAAAGATCATCTGCATGCGGCGTCGCAGCGCAAGGCCCGAGTCGCCGGTGATTTCCGCCAGGTCGTGTCCATCGAAAATCACCCGACCTGAGGAGGGCCGGTAGAGCCCAACCAGCATGCGGGCAACCGTGGACTTGCCGCAGCCCGACTCGCCCACCAGTGCCAGCGTTTCTCCGCGTGCAATGTGAAAGCTCACGTCGCGAACCGCCTGCAGCAACTGCCGGGGCTTGCGTTCAATTACACGGTTGAGCCAGGGCGCGGATACATCGAAGACCTTGCTGATCCGGTCGACCTCAACCAGCGGGCTGGCCGCCTCTGGCTGAAGGCCAGACGCTCCGTTGCTACGCGCGGATTCGGTGAGAACGCGATTCATGTTCGCACACGCTGGGCAAGGAAAATGTGGCTCATGCTGGCACCCGCTCATGATGGAGCCAGCACGCGGCAAGCGAGGCGCCTACGGGCATGAGTTCGGGCCGGTCGCTTCGACACCGGTCGCTCGCCTGCGCGCAGCGCGGGTTGAACGCGCAGCCGCGAGGAATGGCGTTCAGCCGGGGCATGGCACCGTCAATCTGGGCGAGCTCGGTGCGATGCCCCCCGATAGATGGGATGGAGCCCATCAGGCCCACTGTGTAGGGATGCCGGGGCCGGTGAATGACATCGGCGACCGGACCGATTTCGGCAATTCGCCCGGCATACATCACCGCCACCCGATCGGCGGTCTCCGCGATCACGCCCATGTCGTGTGTGACCAGCATGACGGCGGTGCCCTGTTCGCGGCAGAGTCGTTTGAGGAGCGAGATGATCTGCGCCTGAATCGACACATCCAGTGCGGTGGTGGGTTCGTCAGCCACGACCAGTTGAGGCCGAGCGGCGAGCGCAAGCGCGATCACGACCCGCTGGCGCATACCACCGGAAAATTGGTGCGGGTAGTGATCGATCCGCTG
>CAIPNM010000460.1 GCA_903866395.1 uncultured bacterium | reverse complement strand
CCGCCTTTCGCTCAATCGCCTGGCGAGGCCGTTATCTGGTGATCGGCTTTGCCAACGGCGAGATCCCAAAACTGCCGCTCAACCTCGCGCTCCTGAAAGGCGCAGCGATCGTGGGCGTGTTCTGGGGCCAGTACACACAACAGGAGCCGGCAAGCTTTCATGCCGATGTAGAACGCATGTTTGGCTGGATCGCAGAGGGAAAGCTGAACCCACACATCTCGGCGCGATTTTCATTGGCGCAGGGCGCACGAGCGCTCGAGCACCTGCTCGCCCGACGCGCAACCGGCAAGGTTGTGGTGCTACCTTAAGCGGGCGCAAGCTGCTCAGAGCAGATGGGCGATGCCCGCCGCAAGAAGCGATAACAGCACCGTGGACATGATGGGGAGCGAGATTTCCCGACCAAACAGCGTGAAGCTGAAATCGCCAGGCAGTCGCCCGATACCAAAGCGACGCAGGAATGGCATCAGCCCGGAAAAGAGGGCGAGCGCAATTACCGTGGCAATCAGCCATTTGATCATCACCCGATTATCGCACCCGGTCGCGCGCAACGCCGCTCCGCTCAAGAGATGGCGCGATGGACGCTGAGCGGCCGACACCAGAGCCCGCGCCGCCGGGCCGCCTCGACCGCGCCCACCCGGTGCTGCGCGCGATGCTGTGGGCGACCGCAGGCGGCATCATCCTGTGCCTCCTCAACGCGGTATCGCGCAGCCTGACCCATGAAATGGATCCGGCGCAGGCCATGTTCCTGCGCTATTTCGCCGGATTCGCGCTGATGGTGCCACTTGCGCTTCGCGCCGGGCACGCGCGCTGGCGAACCGGTGATCTGCCAGGCCATCTGTTGCGCGGCCTGATCCACACCATCGCACTCACCATGTGGTTCATCGCACTCCCCTCAGTGAGCCTTGCCGACACGACGGCCATCGGCTTTACCACGCCGATTTTCCTGATGCTGGGTGCTGGGCTTTTGCTGGGTGAGGCTATGATGGCGGCACGCTGGATCGCGGCGGCAATTGGCTTTGCCGGCGTGCTGATCGTGGTGGGGCCCTCAGTGGGCGGGTCGGCGGGGGGCGCGATGCTGCTGATGCTTGCCTCGGCGCCCATGTTCGCTGCCACCATGCTGATGAGCAAGCGCCTTGCACGACGCGACGGGCCCTCCGTGCTCGTGCTCTGGCAGGCTGCATCCATCACGCTCCTGTCTGCACCGCTCGCGCTCTACCAGTGGCAACCGGTCACGCTCTCGCAAGGCCTTCTCATTCTGCTCGCAGGCGTGCTCGGCAACGTCGGCCAGTATGCGGTGACGCGTTCCTTTCATCGCACCGACATCTCGGCCACGCAGTCGGTTCGCTTTCTCGATCTGCTCTGGGCGTCGCTCTTCGGTTGGGTATTCTTTGGTGATGTGCCCGCCCACACCACGCTCGCGGGCGGAGCGGTCATCCTCGCCGCATCGCTCTGGATCGCCCGTCGCGAATCACGGGCCGCCAGACCCTAGTGCCCAGCCCTCGCCCCAGCACGCGAGGTCAGGCAATCAGCACGGCGCGGCGATCCCGGCCGTTCAGAAGCAGGGGCTCACATGCGGGGTCCGACCCAAACGCAATCACCTTGAAGAGTTCGCCCATCTCGGCTTCGGAGACGAGGAGCTGAAGTGCCTGGGCTGCGCGAATGCGCGCGGCCGGGTCTGCGGAGGACGCCCTTTGCGAAAACAACTCGGCCAGCCCGCAGCCCAGCAAAAATGCGCTCTGCGCGCCGTAGCCCAAACAGGTGAGGCCGGTGGCGGTGGCCGCGTCATGCACGGCGCTGAAGTCGACATGCGCAGTGATATCACACAGCCCTGGGCTCCAGAGCGGATCGGCGTGGGAGCGGTGGCGGTAGTGACAGTTGAGCGTGCCCGAAGCACGCGCCGGGTGATAGAACTCGGCAGCGGGAAATCCGTAATCGATCAGAAGCATCACGCCAGTGCCAAGCCGCTCCGCCACGCTCGATACCCAGGCCGACGCCTGCTCGCCGATCTCGCTGTGATAAGCGCCCAGCGGCGGCGTATCGGGCCAGCCCGCGCGCGCGAGCCTCGCTTGCACGCGACGGGCGAAAGCGGCATCGGGCGCGCGCGCGCCAAGCCGTAGACCGGATGCAAGCGGCGGGCCATCTACGCCCACATGCTGGCGCGATCCACGAGGGACGTCATCCGCGAGTGCGGGCGCGAGTTCAACCACCCGCTCGCGAAGCGCTCCGTTTTCCATTGAGAAAAGCTCGACCGGTAAGGCATCGAGCAACTCGTTGGCGAGCACAATGCCGTCGATCCGGTCGGGTAACGCAGCAAGCCATTGCACGCGCTCGAGCGCGTGAGGGTGGGTCGCTGCGAGCGTGGCCTGCTGGCGCGCGCGAAGCTCAGCCGACAGCTCGATGATGCGGTACTCGACCGTGTCATGGCCCAGCGCGTCGAGCTCGGACAGAATCTGCGCAGCAAGCTCACCCGAGCCGGCACCGAATTCCCAGATGCAGGGCGCGAGCGCAGGCAACCACCGCGCGATTTGCGCAGCCACACAGGCACCAAAGAGCGGGGAGAGCTCCGGTGCCGTCACAAAATCGCCGGCAGCGCCAAATTTACGGCGACCGCCCGCGTAATAGCCCATCCCCGGCTCATACAGTGCGATCGCCATGTAGCGGTCAAAGCTGATCGCCCCGCCCGCGCGCACGATTGCCTCGCGCACGCGCGCCTCGACCTGTTCCGAGACCTCACGCTCGGCGGGGTCGGGATCGGGTAGGGCAGGGTGGGGGTTGGCCATGGACATGGGGCGGATTATCCCCCGCCCCGCATCGCGCGCAGGATCCCGATCAGCTGGCCGTCGGGGCGCAGCGCTCCGCCCGGATGCTTTACACTGCCTGCGCGCGAGCGTCGTGGTTAACCGCGGGCGCGCGTCACCCCGAGCCAGCGCGAGACGTGAGACGTGAGGCCCGTGACGCTATCTCGCCCCGATTCACCGCCATCCGGTCCACCCCGCTCCGGTTCCTGAAACAACCCAGCCCACTGTCGCCCATGTCCGCCGCCCCCGTTGTGCTCATCACCGGAGCCGCCCGCCGTATCGGCGCCGGCATGGCGCGCTTTTTTCACACACGCGGTTGTCACGTGGTCATCCACTACCGGCAATCGGCGGCGCAGGCTGAGGCGCTGTGCGCCGAGCTTTGCGCGCTGCGGCCACAGTCGGCGCTCGCGGTGGCAGCCGACCTGGCAAATGCCGAGGGCTGCTCGGCCGTGGTGAACGCGGCACTGGCCTGGCAGGGTCGGCTGGACGGTCTGGTGAACAATGCCTCCACCTTCATCCGATCCGATCTCGGCCAGGTCGACGAGGCGCACTGGGCCTACCTGATCGACGGCAATCTGAAAGCGGCGTTTTTCTGCAGCCAGTACGCAGCGCCAGCGCTCCGTGCCTCAGGCGGCGCGATCGTCAATGTCTGTGATGTGCGAACCGACCGGCCCTTGCCGGGCTTTTCGGTCTACACCGCAGCCAAGGCGGGTATCGTCTCGCTCACCCGCTCGCTCGCGCTCGAGCTTGCCCCGCGGGTGCGGGTTAATGCCATCGCCCCCGGGTCCCTCACCTGGCCGGAAGACGATACCTTCAGCGCCGGCGAGCGCACACGAATTGAGGCGGCGATTCCCCTTGCACGTATCGGTGACGGATCGGACATGGGCCAGGTCGCGTATTTTCTGCTGCGCGAGGCGCACTATGTGACCGGGCAGGTGATCGCGGTCGATGGCGGTGCGGGCCTCGCCAGTCCATGAAACCTGACTGAACCGATGATGAGCGAACGATTTCCCGACTGCTATCGAATCGTGGTGCAAAGTGCCCAGGTGGAATGCCTGCTCGGTGTGTATGAACACGAGCAGCGACAGCCACGCCAGATCGGCGTCGAGGTGGAGTTATTTGTGCCGATCACTGAACCGGCCGCGCGCAACGATCAGCTCCACGGCACCGTCAATTACGAAGCGGTGATGGAGGCGATTCGCCGCACCGCGGCGAGCCGGCGCTTTAAGCTCGTCGAGTCGCTCTGCTCGAGCCTGCTCGATGACATTGCGCAACTGCCTGGCCTGCGTGCCGTCAAGGTGACCGTCATCAAGCCGCACCCCATGCCGGGCCTGGAGTCGGTGCGGATCGAACAATGGAGAGCGCTGTGAACGCCGAACGGCTGGCCCGAGAGCGCAACAAGCTGCACAAGCGGCTGCTTCGCCAGACCGGACAGGCGATTGCCGATTTCGGCATGATCGGCGAGGGCGACCGGGTGATGGTGTGTCTCTCGGGGGGCAAGGACAGCTATTCAATGCTCGATCTGCTCCTCACCCTGCGTGAGCGTTCGCCGGTGAAGTTCGAGATCATCGCGGTCAATCTCGATCAGAAGCAGCCTGGCTTTCCCGAGCATGTGCTGCCCGATTATCTGCGCTCAATCGGCGTGCCCTTTCACATCGAAAACCAGGACACCTACTCCATCGTCACGCGGGTGATCCCGGCCGGCAAAACCATGTGCTCGCTCTGCTCGCGGCTGCGGCGCGGCATTCTGTATCGGGTGGCCTCCGAACTGGGTGCCACCCGCATCGCGCTCGGCCACCACCGCGATGACATCCTCGCCACGTTCTTTCTCAACCTGTTTTATGGCGGCAAGCTCAAGTCCATGCCGCCCAAGCTGGTCTCTGACGATGGCCGGCATGTGGTGATCCGCCCGCTTGCTTATGTGCACGAGGAGGATCTGGTCGCTTATTCGCAGTGGCGCGAGTTCCCCATCATTCCGTGCAATCTCTGCGGCTCGCAGGAGCATCTGAAGCGGCGCGAGGTGGCCGAGATGCTGCGGCAATGGGATAAGCGACACCCGGGCCGGACCGAGCATATTTTTTCCGCGCTGGGGTCGGTTGCGCCATCGCATCTGCTTGATCGCGCGCTGTTCGATTTCCAATCGCTCAAACCTTCGGGCACGCCCGACCCCGAGGGTGATATCGGCTTCGATGTAGATCCGGTGTTTGAGTCGCATGCGGCACCCGCTCCGCAAGCGGCGCCGGTCACTTTTCTTGAGCGCACACGGCCAGCAGCACCCGCCGATGCCGAGCAGGCCGGCTGAGTCGCATCAATGGGCACGCTGCGTCTGATCCGTATCCTCTTTGTCGCCTGGCGTTTCGGGCTTGATGAAATCGCCGCACAGGGGGCAGCGGCCACGCTCGGATCGCGGTGGCTGTTGGCGTTTGCGCGACTGCTTCGGCTTGGCCGACAGCTCGATGCACCGCGCGGCGAGCGGCTGCGCCGTACGCTTGAAAGCCTCGGCCCCATCTTCGTTAAGTTCGGCCAGGTGCTCTCGACGCGGCGCGACCTCATGCCCACCGATATCGCAGACGAGCTCGCGCGCCTTCAGGACCGCGTGCCGCCTTTTCCCGGCGAGCTCGCCGTGCGCGAAATCGAGGCTGGCCTGGGTAAGCCCATTGATGAGCTCTTTGACGATTTCGACCGCGTGCCGATCGCCTCGGCTTCCATTGCGCAGGTTCATTTCGCGCGACTGAAAGACGGCCGGGCCGTCGCGGTCAAGGTGCTGCGACCCGACATGCGACCGGTGATCGAGCGCGATCTCGCGCTCCTTCGAACGATCGGCCAGCTGCTGGTGAAAATCTCTGCCGATGCGAGGCGGCTACGTCCGCTGGAAGTGATCGATGAGTTCGACAACTATCTGCATGACGAACTCGATCTCATCCGCGAGGCCGCCAACGCTGCCCAGCTGCGGCGTAATTTCGCCGATTCCAGGCTGCTCAGGATCCCCGAGGTGCATTGGGACTGGTGCACCTCAAGCGTATTCACCATGGACCGGATGCACGGCATTCCGATTGGGCAGATCGATCGGATGCGCGAGAGCGGCATCGATTTGAAGAAGCTCTCGCGCGATGGTGTCGAGATCTTCTTCACCCAGGTGTTCCGCCATGGCTTCTTTCACGCCGATATGCATCCCGGCAACATCCTGGTGGGCGATTCAGGAGACGATTTCAACCGATACATCGCGCTTGATTTCGGCATCGTCGGCACGCTCTCCGAATTCGATAAAAACTATCTCGCACAAAATTTTCTCGCCTTCTTCCGGCGCGACTACCGTCGGGTGGCCGAGCTCCATGTCGAGTCGGGCTGGGTGCCGGCGCAAACCCGCGTCGAAGAGCTCGAGGGCGCGGTACGCGCCTGCTGCGAGCCGTTCTTTGACCGGCCGCTTCGCGAAATATCGCTGGGGCTGGTGCTGATGCGCCTGTTTCAGGCATCGCGCCGATTCAATGTCGCAATCCAGCCACAGCTCGTACTGCTTCAGAAAACGCTGCTCAATATCGAAGGTCTGGGTCGCCAGCTCGATCCCGACCTCGATCTGTGGGTGACCGCCAAGCCGATTCTTGAGCGCTGGATGAATGAGCAGATTGGCTGGGCGGGGTTCGTTGCACGGCTTCGCTCCGAAGCGCCACAGTGGGCCAACACCCTGCCGCAGCTGCCCCGGCTGGTCCACGCGGCGTTGGCGGCGCAGGTTGACCGCGGTCGGGTCGACGCGCTTGCCAGCGCGAGGATCGATGCTTTGATGCACGAGCAGCGGCGCATGCGGCGTTGGGTTGCGCTTCTGTGCGTGCTGGTGATCGCGATGGCGCTCACTCAGCTGCTGCCGGCGCTCGCGCTGCTTACCGGTCGCT
>CAIPNM010000459.1 GCA_903866395.1 uncultured bacterium | reverse complement strand
CGGGTCACGGTAGATGGCCTCGAATTGTTCGGCGCTGGCGGCCTTCACCCGGTCGAAGGCCGGATAACTGAGCAGCACATACGGGTCACACAGCGTGAAATCAAACGATAGCGGCTGACACGACGTGAGGATGTAGAGCTCATGACCTCGCGAAAGCGCCTGTGCGGCCCGCTCGTAATAGCTCAGCCCGAGCTCGGGCTTCGCCTCGTTGTACATGGTAAGCACGGTGGAGATGAACGCCGGTCGCGAAGTATCGGCCGCAATCGATTCCATGACGTCGGGGGTGGCACGCGACCCGGTAGCCATCATGAAGACGCCACGCTGTTCTTCGCCCAGCACCGCGGCGAGCGTACGCAGCTCGTGCTCGGTCGCGATGGTGGAGGGCATCGGGCGCCCTCCGTAGCCGCTATGGTTGGGCGAAAACGACGACGCAAAACCGATGGCACCGGCACGTAGCGCCACCCGTACCTGCTCGCGCATGGCCTCGAGTTGCGCCGCGCTGGGCTCAACCTGCTCGCTCGCAGCCTCGCCCATCACCGCCGTGCGGATGACCGAATGCCCAGCAAACACGGCCACATTGAGATGGGGTCCGATCCGACGCAACTGCGCCATATATTCCGGAAAGGTCTCGAACTCCCATTGAACGCCGCACATCAGCGAATCGAGGTTCATGCCTTCCACCACCGACAGGTTCTTCAGCATGGTGTCGCGAAGCGGCGCCGGACACGGCGCGAGCCCGAATCCGCAGTTCCCCATGACCGCTGTGGTGACGCCCAGCGCGCCCGATGGCGAGAGCGTGGGATCCCAGGTGACCTGTGCGTCAAAGTGCGTGTGCAGATCGACGATGCCCGGCATCAGCGACAGTCCGTCGGCATCGATTGTTCTGGCTGCGGCCTCGCTCAGCCGACCGATGGCCACGATGCGCCCGCCACGCACCCCCACATCGGCACGCCGTGGAGCGCCCCCCAGTCCGTCAAAGACCGTGGCGCCGCGAATCAGGGTATCAAGCATGGCTCAGTCGATCTGCGCACCCGAGGTTTTCACCACATCGGCCCAGGTGGCGAGATCGGCGCGAAGCATCCCGGCAAACTCCGCAGGGCTCCGGGCGAGGGGATCTGCCCCCTGCGAGTTGAACTTTTCAATCACATCCTTGTGGGTGAGCAGTTCGTTCACATCCTGATTGATTTTCCGAATGATGGCAGGCGGTGTCGCACCCGGCGCAAACAGACCGAACCAGGGCGCGACATCAAACTGACGCAAGCCCGACTCGGCGAGCGTGGGAATGTCGGGGAAGGTTGCCGATCGCCTCGCGCTGGTCACTGCCAGCCCTCTCAATTGCCCGCCGCGGAGCAACCCCGCCACCGACGGCAGACTGGTGAAGACCATGTTGATCTGTCCGCCCATCAGGTCCTGCATGGCGGGGGCCGCGCCCTTGTAGGGGACATGGGTCAGCCGTGTGCCGGTGTTCATCGCAAACATGACACCCAGGAGATGGTTGACGGACCCGTTACCCGCCGAGCCGAAGGTGAGCGTTCCCTTCCCGGCCTGGGTGACGAGTTCGGACACGGTCTTGAACGACGCATCGGGCTTTGCCACCAACACAAAGGGAAGCGTGGCCAGCGTGGCCACGGGCGCAAAATCCTTGACCGGATCAAACGGCAGGCGCTTGTAGAGCGCAGGATTGATGGCATGCGACCCGGCATAGCTCATCAGCAGCAGATGACCGTCGGGTGAACCCTGTGCGACCACCTCCATCCCAACATTGCCACCGGCGCCAGCGCGGTTTTCGACTACGACGGGCTGCGCCCATTTTTCGCTCAGCTTCTGCGCGACGACCCGAGCGAGCGCATCCGATGCGCCCCCCGGTGTTTGCGGCACGAGGATGCGCACCGTCTTGCTTGGAAAGTCCTGCGCCCGCAATGCCGGCGACGAGAGCGCGAACAGGCAGGCGATCATAGAGAGCCAAAGAGGACGCACCATAAGGAATCTCCTTGAACAGCAGGTAACCAAGTTGGGGACCAGCCCCGCGCGCGGCCGGTCAGTCGAGCCGTATGTTCGCATCCCGGATCACCCTTGACCACTTTTCGGTATCGCGTGCGAGCAGGGTCGCGAATTCATCCGGCGTATTTCCCACAAACTCGGCGTTGTAGCTACGGATGCGCTCCAGAATCTCGGGAGCCTGCAACGCCGCCACCACATCGCGACGAATGACATCGATCACCGCCCGCGGGGTAGCCTTGGGGACCACCAGTGCATACCAGGATTGCACCTCGTAACCGGGGTAGCCGGCCTCGGCGATGGTGGGAATGTCGGGACGATCGGCATGACGTGTGGCGGCCGTGGTGGCAAGAATGCGGATCCGGCCGCTCTTTACGAAGGGACCCGCGGTGGAATAGCCAGTGATCATGGAATCGACTTCACCGCCTGCCACAGCATTGATGGCCGCTTGAGCACCCCGATAGGGTACGTGCAGCACATCAACCCCCGCCATTGACTTCAGTAGCTCGAGCGCCACATGACCGGCACTCCCCTCACCCCAGGAGGCCAGCTTCACGACGCCCGAGCCCGTGCGGGCAAGCGCCACATAGTCGGCCACGTTGGCCACCGGCAGGCCATCGCGTACCACCAGAACAAACGCCTGACGCAGCATGATCGTCACCGGCGCAAAATCACGCGTCGGATCAAACCGTGCCGTATTTTTGTAGAGCTGCGGCGCAATCGCGAGCTGATCTGGCAGTCCCACCAGAATGGTGTAGCCATCGGGCGCGGCATTCGCAACGTGATCAGCCGCGACGCGGCCACTTCCGCCGGGCCGGTTTTCGACCACCACGGGCTGGCCCCAGGTTTCACGCAAACGCTCGGCTACCATCCTGGGAATGATGTCGGTCAGCGCGCCGGGCGGATAGGGCACTACGATCCTGACCGGACGAGAAGGAAAACCTGCCGCGGCTGACTGCGCCCAGACCGCTGGCGCCGTCGTCGCTGCCGCTGCGGCACCCACACTCATCAGAAATCTGCGTCGCATGATTGTTTGCCTTACGTTGATGAACCGGCCCTGCCGGAGGAGAGGTTTCCTGTCTCAGCGGTTCCGAACCACCTTGTTCTTCAACACCCCCAGACCGCTCACCTCCAGTTCCACCACATCGCCGTCGTTCAGAAACTTGCCCAGTTCGAGCCCGCAGCCACTGCCCACCGTGCCAGAGCCAAAAAATTCACCTGCGCGAATCCGCTCATCGGTCGAGACATGTTCGATGAAATCTTCGAAGCGGAACCGCATGTCGCGACTGGATCCCCGAGACCACTCCTCGCCATTCACCCGCGCTACCATCGTGAGGTCATAGGGATCGGCGATTTCGTCGGCAGTGACCAGCCAGGGACCCAGCACATTGCCCGTGTCAAAGTCCTTGCCTTTGCAGGGACCGAGACTGCCCGCCATCTCGGCCATCTGCGCGTCACGGGCACTGAAGTCGTTGAAAATGCACCAGCCAAAAATATAGGGTTTCGCCTCGGCCCGGCTCACGTTCTTACCGTCTTTTGCGATCACACAGCCGAACTCGAGCTCGTAGTCCATCACGGATGAATAGCGCGGCCAGACCACATCGGTGCCGGTCCCCACCACACTGAAGCGATTGCACTTGTAGTAGATGGGTTGCCGATACCAGACCTCGGGAAGTTCGACCTTGGCCGGGTCGCTAGGCATGCCCGCAATGCCCAGCAGATGCCGATTGGCGCGCGCCTGCCGGAGATGCTTTTCGAAAGACAGGAAGTCACGCATCTGACGCGGCTCAGGAAGCGGCGCACGCAATCGGACCTGCTCGATTCCGTGGCGTACCGCCCCTCGCCGCTCAGCCTCCCGCGCGCGCTCGAGACCGGCGGGCCCCGCATCGATCAGATCCAGCATGCTGCGAAACACCGGCGACGCATCGGCTGCGGTGAAGTCGACCACCGACCCGCCGTCATCAACCACCGAACCGATGTGTTCGGCGCCGTCCTGCGTAAAGAAGCTGACCAGTTTCATGGCTGAGTCCCTGAGTTTTACTGCGCCTTGATGGCTGCACTTTTAGCGAGCGCGATATAGCCGTCCAGTTCCCGCGCCATCTGCGCCTGGAATGCCGCGAGCCCCAGACCCACCGGCTCATTTCCGGTGTTGAGCACCTTCTCACGAAACTCGGCGGTCTGGAGAATGCGAGTGAGCTCGGCATTCAGCCGCCCCGACACCGCAGGCGGCATGCCTGCTGGCCCAAGGAGCCCCAACCAGGTGTCGCTCAGCAGGTCTTTGAAGCCCAGTTCGCGAAACGTGGGGACATCGGGCAGAAGCGCCGAGCGCTTTTCCGCCATCACGCCCAGCACGCGCACGCGGCCGCCGCGAATGAAGCCAATGGAAGAGCTCACTGCCGACACCGACGCCGGCACATGTCCCGCCACCACCGCTTCGATTGACTGATTGGCGCCTTTGAACGGCACGTGATTGAGTTTGATGCCCGCCTGATACGCGAGCAGTTCGCCAGCAAAGTGAACCGTGGTGCCGATGCCGGAAGTCGCGTACGAGAGCTCACCTGGCTTGGCTCGGGCAGCGGCGACAAAGTCGGCAACCGTTCGATAGGGTGAATCGTCTTTCACCACCAGCATGTTGGGCGTGGTGGTGAGGAGCGTGATGCCAGTGAAGTCTTTCACTGAGTCATACGGCGTATTGGGGTTGATCGCATGATTGATGAGATGCGTATTGGGCGCCATATAGAGCGTGTAGCCATCAGCTGGCAACTTGGCCACCTGGCCGGCCGCGATCATGCCCGAGGCGCCCGGGCGGTTTTCCACGAGAACCGAAACACCGAGCGCCTTCTGAAGCTCGGGCGCAACCAGTCGGGCCAGCACGTCGGAGACGCCGCCCGCCACAAAGCCGACCACGATCCGGATCGGACGCGACGGGAAAGCTTCCTGCGCCTGTGCGGGCAGGGCGAAGCCGGCGCCTGCGGCAAGGCCAACCCCTGCACCAAGCACTGCACGGCGGCGGCGATCAGGGTGATGTTTTTTGACTGGGATCATCTTGAGTCTCCATTACGTGTAAGGGGTGGTTCATGAGCCCGCGCGGCCATTGCCTCGCGCAGGATTCGGGTGGCTGTGAGGTCAAGTTGTCCCATTGCATCGACCGCCACGCCATAGTCGGCCTGCGCCGCCTCGATCGACACAAAACCGAGTTCAATATCGTCCAGCACACGCTCGGGTTGACGCTCCCAGGGCGG
>CAIPNM010000458.1 GCA_903866395.1 uncultured bacterium | reverse complement strand
GAGCAGAACATCACCACTGCGGGTACGACGGTGGCGTTCCGGGGCGACTTCGACAACAACGGGGTGGCCGACTCGCTGTGGGTGTTCCAGGACCTGGGCGTGCTGTCGGGGCTTGCGATCGCCGACACCGTGCTGCGCGTGGGCTATGCAAACCCGACGGACCTGGCGGCGGTGACGCTGGGCACGGCCGCGGGCGCGAACGTGCTGCAGTTGCAGGACACGACGACGCCGGAGCCGCAGAACTTTGCCCTGGTGACCGGGTCGGCGGGTGGTCTGCTGCTGGAGTTCACCGAGACGGTGTCGCTCGGTACGCAGTTCAACACCGGCCTCACGCTGCTGAAGAACGGCACGACGGTGATGGCCGGCACTGGCACCGCGAACACGAACGTGATCACGATCACCACGGGCACGGCGCTCGCGGACACCGACTGGGTGGTGGTGCGGCCCAACTACGACCCAGCCGATCCGGCGAGGCTGTGGCAGGACGAGGTAACCAACGACATCGTTGGCGGCTGGCGATTGATCGACGAACCGGGCAAAAACGCCGTCTTCACGTTCACAGCCAGTGGGCAGTATTTTTTCGCCGAGGACCAGTTGTCCCCGGGTACCCCCGGCGGGCAAAACGGTATGGAACGTGGCACTTATGCGTGGAACTCGTCGACTGGAAGCTTTCAGTCTTCAACGCTGGTGGATACGAACGGTGAATGGGGTTTATCTGATACCGCGGACCCGATTGTTTCTGCTGTCATCAGTGGCGATACCTTGACCCTTTCTGGCGGCAGCAGGTTCAGTCGCCTGATCAGTTCGACAAATCCGCTTGTCGGGAGCTGGCAGGTCGACCAGGCCGTCATTTCGTTTGCAGCGGATGGAGCGTATTTCATTGCCGAGGATTCGGCTGGAACCCCAGGCGGACAAAATGGAATGGAGCGCGGGACGTACACGTGGAACCCGCTGACGGGCGCATTCAGTTCGACGACCCTCGTGGACACGAATGGCGAGTGGGGTCTATCTCATCCGCCGTTCGTGACAAATGTGCAGGTCAATGGGGATGTTCTTAGCCTGATCGATACGGCAGGGGTGGATGTTCTTGACCGTACCGTAGCGGGCAACCTCGCGAGGGTCGCGCCCGACGACTCAGCGCTGGCGGTGGGCGGCATCGGCGACAATACGATCGACCTGAGCGCGCTTACCACGGGCCTGTCCTCGGGCTTCGACATCCGGGGCAATGCGGGCAACGACACAATCGTCGGCTCGGCACAGGCCGACGAGATCCGCGGCGGCTCGGGTGCGGACACGGTGAGCGGTGGTGGCGGCGTGGACACCTTCGTGGTCGCGCAGGGGCACGCGGTGGGCGTGACGGTGAGTCTGGCGGCTGGAGCGAGCACGAGCGTGCTCGACGACGGCGACAGCTTCATCTTCGCCGGGGGCGCGGGCGAACGGATTCTCGATCTGAGCGGGGGGGAGCAGGTGCGGCTGGTGTCGCGCTTCGGGGACCTGACCGGGGTGCCGGGTCCCGGGCTGATGAGTGCGGTGCCGACGAGCGGCCTGGCGATCGACCAGGGTTACTTCCTGGTGCGGGGCAACTACTCGGTCGGAACCGGCGAGTTCATCGTGGCCGGTACGAACGGGGCGGACACGCTGGTGGTGTTCGACGGCGATCAGTCCAGCAGCACGCCGCAGCAGACGGCGTTCGTGATCACCGGCGTGGCGCCCTCGCAACTTGCCACTTCCGCCGGCAGCAACGCGTTCAGCCGGATCTCGGGTCCGTCGCTGACGATCACCGACGACGAGCCTGGGACGGCGAACATTGCGGGCGGCAACGTGGTGTACACGTTCACCTTCGGCGCGGCGGTGACGGGTTTTGACGCCCCGGACGTGACGGTGAGCGGTGGCACGAAGGGGACGTTCACGACCGTGTCGCCGACGCAGTACACGCTGGCGGTGACGCCGACGAGCAACAGCAGCGGCACGATTGCGGTGAGCGTGGCGGCGGACGCGGCCACGGCGGTGTCGGGGGGGCTGGGCAGTCTGGCGGCGACAGCGCCCTCGCAGGCGTTCGACACCTCGCGGCCGCAGAATAACCAGGGCAGCTTCACCGAGGTGGCGAATTCGACGATCAGCGCAGGCTTTGGCGAGGCGGTGACGTTCGTCAACTCGGATGGATTCACGCTGAGCCGGCTCAACGGCTCGGCGATCGGGTTCACGGGGCTGACGGGTAACTCGACCTCGACGCTGGTGTTTGCCACGACCGAGACGCTGGGCGCGTCGGACGTGGTGAAGGTTAGCTACGACGCGGGCGTGGGCAACCTGGCCGACGGTGCGGGGAACACGGTGAGTTCGTTCGAGCTGTACATCGGCGGCAACGGGGCGAGCGTGATCGACCTGGGTGCCTACGGCTCTTCGTTCAGCCAGTTCCTGCGCGGCAATGGCGGGG
>CAIPNM010000457.1 GCA_903866395.1 uncultured bacterium | reverse complement strand
GCTGCGCCGGTGACGTTTTCAACAGCGAATGGCTGACCCAGCCGGTTGGTGAGATAACCTGCCACCTGTCGCGCCAGAATGTCCAGGGGACCCCCGGCCGGAAAATTCACCACCACGCGGACTGGTCGTGTGGGCCAGGCCGGGGTTTGCGCCCGCGTGGGTAAGGGCAACATGACTGCCGATGACGCGGCGAGGCCGGCAAGCGCCCGACGACGAGCGGACCAAACAGATGGCGGTTTCACGAGCGGCGTACTCCTGGTTGGCGATCTCTGCGTGCTGGTATCAGACGATCAGGTGGCGAGGCGGTTGGGTCAGGCATGAAATCTTGACCCCGGAGCGCGCAGGTGTCCAGTGATTGAGCGGTTCGCTGAAAGCCTAGAATGAACCGATCAAAGGAGCTTTCACCATGCGTACCGATCAGGGCGTGACGATTCATCGGGCCGATTACCGGCCGCCCGCTTATGCCATTGATACGGTCGAGCTCAGTGTCGACCTGGATCCGAAGGCCACCCTGGTGCGCTCGCGCCTCGTCGTGCGCCGCGCGACTGGCGTGGGCCCCGCCGAGCCGCTGCAGCTCGATGGCGAGGCGCTGGAGTTGCTCGCAGTGGCCATTGACGGTCAGCTGCTCGGGCCGGAGGCCTTCACGCATGCTAACGATCAGCTGGTGATAGCGGGTGTACCCGCGCAGTTTGTGCTCGACATCACCACGCGGTGTTCGCCCGAGGCGAACACCGCACTGAGCGGTCTCTATGTGTCGAACGAAAATTTCTACACCCAGTGCGAGGCACAAGGCTTTCGACGGATCACGTTTTTTGCCGACCGCCCCGATGTCATGGCGCGCTATCGCGTGACGCTTCGCGCAGAGCGCGCGCGCTGGCCAGTGCTGCTCTCCAACGGCAATCTCATCGCCCAGGGCGACTGCGATGGCGTGCACGCGGACGCGGGCCCCGTGCGAGCCGGCTGGCACTGGTGCACCTGGGAGGATCCGTTCCCCAAGCCCAGCTATCTTTTCGCGCTGGTGGCGGGACGTCTGGTGGTCACGGAATCGACCTTCGTCAGGGGGTCGGGGCGCCCGGCGCTCCTCCAGGTTTGGGTCGAGCCCGGCAACGAGCACAAGACCGAACATGCGATGCGTTCGCTTGAACGTTCGATCCGGTGGGATGAATCGCGCTATGGGCTGGAACTCGACCTTGATCGATTCATGATTGTCGCCACCGGCGACTTCAACATGGGGGCAATGGAGAACAAGGGCCTCAACATCTTCAACACCCGCTATGTGTTCGCGCATCCGCGGCTGGCGACTGACCAAGACTTTGCAGCGGTGGAGTCGGTGGTGGCGCACGAATATTTCCATAATTGGACCGGCAACCGGGTGACCTGCCGTGACTGGTTTCAGCTCACGCTCAAGGAAGGTCTCACGGTATTTCGCGATCAGGAGTTCTCCGCCGACATGATGGCTGCGCAGTGCGAAAGCCCATCGGCTGCTGCGAGCGCCCGCGCGGTCAAGCGGATCAACGATGTGCGTGTGCTTCGCACATCGCAGTTTCCTGAAGACGCGGGCCCGATGGCACACCCGATTCGGCCGGACGCCTATCAGGAGATCAATAATTTCTACACGCTCACCGTCTACGAAAAAGGTGCGGAGGTCATTCGCATGCTGCAGACGCTTGCCGGGCGAGAAGGCTTTCGGAAGGGCATGGATCTGTACTTCGCCCGTCATGATGGCGCGGCTGTGACCTGTGACGATTTCGTCGCGGCGATTGCTGATGCAAACCAGCTCGACCTCGCGCAGTTTTCACGTTGGTACTCGCAGGCGGGTACGCCTCGTGTGGCGGTCGCGGTGAGCGTCCAGGAGTCGGAGCAGGTCTGCGAACTCGTTGTGACTCAGCATACGCCAGCCGCGCCCGGTCAGCCGGTGAAGTTGCCGTTACCGATCCCCTTTGCGATCGGTCTGCTCGCGGCCGACGGGAGCGATCTGCCGATCGTTCCCGCCGATGAGCCCACCCGCGCGCTGATCCGTTCGATCGAGGCGGGCACCGCCCTCATTGAGTTACGCGAGGCCTCGCATCGCCTTCGGTTCGCCGGCATCAACCGCCGCCCGGTGGTGTCGCTCGGACGCGGATTCTCCGCGCCAGTCATCATTGAGCACAATTGGAGCGACGCGGAGCTTGATCTTCTCGCCGCTCACGACAGCGACCCGTTCAATCGCTGGGAGGCTACGCAGCAGCGGATGCTGCGGGCGGTTCGCGCGGTGATGAACGGCGTTGATCCTGGGGTGGCCGGTGCTTCGGTGGCCGCGCTGATCGGCCGCCTTCTTGATGATCCGTCGCTCGATCCGGCCTTTGTTGATGCGCTGATCACCTTTCCATCGGAAACGTTTATCGCCGAGCAGCTCGAGCAGGTCGACCCGCAGGCGCTCCGGGTGGCGCGGCTGGCGGTACGCGGGGCGGCTGCACGTGAACTTGAAGGGCGATGGTCTGCCCTTTATCGCGCGCTCAACGACGGCCAGCCCTGGACGGTTGATCTCGCCGCCGCGGGCCGGCGTGCGCTCAAGAACGCAGCACTGGGCTGGTGGGTCGAAGCCGGCGCCGACGAAGCGGTCGAGGCTGCCGCAGCGCAGTGCGCGAATGCCGACAACATGACCGACCGGTCGGCCGCGCTCGCCGCGTTGGTTCGCGCGGGCGGGGTGCGTCGCGATCGGGCGCTTGCCGCGTTCGAGCATGAGTTCGCCAATGAACCCCTGGTGCTCGACAAATGGTTCTCGATGCAGGCCACTGCTGTGCGCTGTCCCGGCGAGCCACCCGTGCTCGATCAGGTGAAGCGGCTCATGACCCACCCTGCGTTCTCGCTTCGTAATCCCAACAAGGTGCGCTCGCTGATCACAGCGTTCTGTACTGGGAATCTGGCTGAGTTTCATCAGACCGATGGCACGGGCTACGCGTTCTGGGCCGAGCAGGTGATGGCGCTCGATGCGCTCAATCCGCAGCTTGCCGCGAGGCTTGCGCGTGCACTCGACCGCTGGCCGCGCTACAGCCCCGAGCGGGCCTCCGGCATGCGCGACGCGTTGTCTCGCGTGGCGCAGCATCCCGGGCTCTCGGCCGATGTCGCAGAAATTGTTGGGAAGGCGCTTGCGGCGGATTTGGCGCCTGGCGCCTGAGCGCTTCGGGTCTCGATACAATCGGCGCCAGTTTGGTCTGCCCCCTTACGGAGTCGCGATGGAGCGTGTCACCCTCAGCCAGTATCTGATTCAGTGCGATCGACAGACGTCGCTCGCCCCCGAGGCGCTTCGCCGCGTGCTCGAAACCTGTGCTCAGGCCTGTGCCGGCATTGCTGCCAGCATTGCGCGCGGGGCGCTGGGCGATGTGCTTGGGTCCGCGGGTAGCGCCAACGTGCAGGGCGAGACGCAGCAAAAGCTTGATGTCATTGCCAATGACCGGATGCTGGCGGCTAACGCTTGGGGGGGCGCGCTGGCTGCCATGGCTTCCGAGGAAATGGATGATCCCTGGCCCATTCCCGATGGCGAACCGCGCGGCCCCTATCTGTTGCTGTTTGATCCCCTGGATGGTTCGTCCAACATCGATGTGAATGTTTCGATCGGCACCATTTTTTCGGTGTTGCCTGCACCGGATTCGGCGCAGGTGGGCGTTGTGAATGCCGAGGCCTTTCTTCAGCCTGGGCGCCGGCAGGTGGCCGCGGGCTACGTGGTGTACGGGCCCTCCACGGTCATGGTGCTGACGGTGGGTCACGGTGTGGCCTCGTTTACGCTTGACCGCGAATCGGGCACGTGGTGGCTGGTACGCGATCGTATCCAGGTGCCGGCGCAAACCCGAGAGTTCGCGATCAACGCCTCCAACGCGCGGCACTGGGAGCCGCCGGTAAAGCGCTACATCGATGAACTGCTCGCGGGCCGTGAGGGCGTGCGCGCGCAGGATTTCAACATGCGCTGGATTGCATCGATGGTGGCGGATGTGCATCGCATCATGACGCGGGGCGGCATTTTCATGTATCCGCGCGATCGGCGCGAGCCCGACAAGCCGGGAAAGCTTCGGCTCATGTACGAAGCCAACCCCATGGCGCTCCTGATCGAGCAGGCGGGGGGCGCAGCCACCAATGGACTGCAGCCCATTTTGGACATCGTGCCGGCGAAACTGCATGAGCGGGTGTCGGTGATTCTGGGCTCACGCGAGGAGGTCGAGCGCGTCACCCGGTATCACCAGGGTGCCTGACCGGGCAGTGGGCGCGTTAGAGCTGCAGACGCAGTAGCGTTGTGCGCGCGTCCGATGGATCGGACCGCACCGTGAAGCCAAGCTGCCGCACAAGCTCGAGCATGCGGGTGTTCTCGCTCAGCGCTTCGCCCACCAGGGCGGCAACGCCGCGTGCGCTTGCGAGTGCGATCAGCTCGCCCAGCAACAGTCTGCCCAGCCCCACGTCCTGCCAGGCATCGGCGATCGTGACCGCAAATTCAACTTCGGGCGCCTGACCCGCTGGTTCGCTCCCTGCGACACCTGGGCGTGTGCGAAGACAGCGTGCGGTGCCCGTGAGGGGTTCGAGCGTTGGATCAACGCCGGTGTGGAGGGCTTGCGCGATCACAGCGAAATCCATGGGGTCGGGGCTCGCAGTAAAGCGCTTGAGCTGCGCTGCGCTCAGCTCGTGAACCGAACCGAAAAAGCGCTGCTGCGCTGAGGCCTCCGAGAGGCCGCGGACAAATTGCTGCAGACGATCCGCATCGGCCGCTTCGATCAGCCGAATAAGGCATGAACGCCCATCGCGCAACTGCACGATTCGCGGCAAGTGCGGGCTGCCAACCGGTTGATTGAGGGTCGGAACGCGGGCCATGATGACAGTGCTGACGGGTGCCTCGATGGCTAGATTTCCATCAGCTCGCGAACGTGCCGCTCCACCGATCTTGCGAGGGCTCCGATTGCGTAGCCGCCTTCGAGCATCGAGACGATACGTCCCTGCGCGTGACGGCTCGCCACCGTGACCAGCTCGCGGGTGACCCACGCGTAATCGTCATCACGCCAGCGCAGCTGACTGATGTCATCTTCCACATGGGCGTCGAACCCCGCGGAAATGAACAGCATCTGCGGTTGAAAATCGTTCAGTGCCGGTAGCCACCGCTCGAGCACCGCTGCGCGCAGCGCCGCTCCATCGCTGTAGGGGGGGAGCGCCACGTTCACCAGATTGTCGGCGCTGGGCGCGTCGCCACTGTAGGGGTAGAGCGGTGACTGGAAGGTGGACAGCATCAGGATGCGATCGTCGCCCGCCACGATGTCTTCGCTGCCGTTGCCGTGATGCACATCGAAATCAATCAGTGCGACGCGGGCAACGGAGAGCGCATCGAGTGCGTGCCGCATACCCACCGCGACATTGTTGAAAAAGCAGAAGCCCATGGCGGCTGATCGGGTGGCATGGTGTCCGGGCGGGCGCACGTTACAGAACACGCGCGTGGCGCTACCCGAATGCACCAGCTCGGTGGCGAGGACGGCTGCGCCCGCCGCGCGCCGCGCCGCGTTCCAGGTGTACGGATTCATGCTGGTGTCGGGGTCGATGGCGGCATAGCCCTGTTGAGGGGCGAGCGCCTGCACCTCGAGTACGTGCGCGTGGGAGTGCGCTCGATCGAGTTGCTCGAAAGTGGCGGCGGGCGCTTCGTAGGTAGCTGCGAAATCGAGTAGGCCCGATGCGCGCAACCGGTCGTGAATGACCGTGACCCGATCCGGGCACTCAGGGTGGTGCGGCCCCATCTCATGGCGGACGCAGTCGGGGTGCGTGATGTAGGCGAATTTCATCGTTGTTTCAGCAGGCAGCGGCGGGACTCGCAGGTGTGGGCAGTTTACAAGCGCGAAACCGCATGCCTATGATCCGCCGCTGGCAGACCTTGACACGGGGGGGCGACATGGCGACAGCATCGGCTGGACGGGCGGGGCGCAGCGGGCAGGGCTCAGACTCTCCGTTCGATTATCAGATGGTCGTGATCGGTTCCGGCCCATCGGGACAGCGGGCGGCCATTCAGGCTGCCAAACTCGGTAAGCGGGTGGCGGTGATCGAGCGGGCCCGGACAGTTGGCGGGGTCTGCGTGAACACCGGCACCATTCCGTCGAAGACCTTTCGCGAGGCGGTGCTGCATCTGTCCGGCTATCGCGAGCGCGGCATTTACGGTTCATCTTATCGGGTGAAGCAGGACATTGCGATTGATGATCTGCTCTACCGGGTCCAGCAGGTGGTGCGATCCGAGATCGATGTGATCCGCAACCAGATGACGCGCAATCGCGTGGAGCTGATCGAGTCCACCGCGAGTTTTATTGACGCACACACGCTTGAGCTGTCCTCGGCCAGTGGCCACGGGCGGCGCCAGATCACCACCGAGCGGGTGGTGATCGCCTGTGGCACCGAAGCCTCACGAGATCCTCATATCCCGTTCGACGGCCAGCGGGTCTTTACCAGTGATGATGTGCTGGGGCTTGAGTTTCTGCCGCGCTCAATCATCGTGGTGGGGGCAGGTGTGGTGGGCGTTGAATACGCAACCATGTTCGCTGCGCTGGGGGTGCGGGTCACCATCGTTGACAAGCGCCCGGTGCTGCTGCCCTTTCTAGACCATGAGATTTCCGCTGCGCTCACCTATGTTGCGCAACAGAGCAACGTCACCATGCGTCTGGGCGAAGAGGTTGCTGAAATTCATATGCTCGAGGGGGTCAGCAAGCCGGTTGAAGTCCGGTTGGGAAGCGGCAAGGTGCTGCATGCGGAAGCGGCTCTCTACTCAATCGGGCGAAGCGGTGCCACCACTCGACTCGCGCTGGACCGCGCCGGGGTGGAGGTGGACTCGCGCTGCCGCATCCCGGTCAACCAGCACTTTCAGAGCAATGTTCCGCACATCTATGCGGTGGGTGATGTCATCGGCTTTCCTTCGCTCGCTTCGACCTCCTATGAACAGGGCCGCGCTGCTGCCCGGCATGCGTTTGGCCTGCGCGAGGAGCACGAGGGCGGTATCGGGCTGTTTCCCTATGGCATCTATACCGTTCCCGAGATTTCAACCATCGGTAAGAACGAGGATGAACTCACCGCTGCCGGGATTCCCTATGAAATCGGCAAGGCGCATTACCGGGAGATTTCTCGAGGCCAGATTATTGGCGACCGGACCGGGATGTTGAAGATTCTGTTCAGCCCGGAGGACCGAAAGCTGCTGGGCGTGCACATCATGGGCGAAGGCGCAAGTGAACTGATCCATATCGGCCAGACGCTGATGGCGCACAACGGCACCATCGACTATCTGGCCGATGCGGTCTTCAATTTTCCGACGCTCGCCGAGTGTTACAAGACGGCCGCGTTGGACGGTCTGAATCGTCTGACCGTGTGAGCGTTACGGCTCGCTGCGCTCTGCGCCAGCGCAGAGCGCGTTGGGCGCAGCGCCCGTCAATGACCGGTGAGTCAACGACCCGAGAGGCGTAGCGTCCAGCTTTGCCAGGTACCGATGTCGCCGACCACGGCATCGGCCACGCGGAGTGTCCAATTCCCCTGTCCTGAGTCGCCCCGCGGCGACTCGCCCAGATGACGATTGGCGAGAAAGCGCCATCCAGCGTAAGCCCCGCAGCGGTCTGGCCCGCCGGATGCCCCGCCCTTGCCAACGCCCCCGCAGACGCGCGAGTCGGCAAGCCGGCTCACCCGCCCGTCTGGGCTGATGAGTTCGATCTGCAGGTCGGCGGCATACGGATGGGTGGCTGAAAACATCACCTCAACCCACTCGATGCGGTCCGGGCAGTCGGTATCCGCCGGGTCGCTGCCATCAAAACGAAGCGTGTCGGACTGCCAGAAGAGGGTGTTGCCGGGGTCCGACAAAGTGATGCCTGGGGAGCGGGTTTTTTCGCAGGTCCTGACGGCGGTGCCTGGCCCAACTTCTGCCCCGAGCGGAGGTTGGAAAGTGAGCGCCCGCTCTACTGCAGCGGCCGCATCGACCACGCCGAAGCCGAAGCGTCGGCTGAAACGCTTCCGAACCGGCTGCCCCCCTAGCCACTGCGCCGGCCATCGGTCGAGGGCGGTCGCTGCCCACGAAGGGTCATCTGGCTGGTTTTCGCGAGCGGTCTCGGCAAGAATCAGGCGAATGTCCCGCCAGCTGAGCGTGGGTCTTGCCTCCAGCATCAACGCGATGGCGCCCGACACCATGGGCGCGGCCGCGGATGCGCCGCCAAAGTCAGTGCGGGTGCGATTGCCCGGAGCAAGCGTGGTGATGCCCTGGGCGCCGTCGCCCGAGAGTCCGCAGACCAGCAGATTTTCGCCTTCCTCGGCCCATCGGGGCAGCCGCCCCTCGCGGTCGACCGCGCAGGCTGTGAAAGTGCCCGGCAGGTTCAGATGCCCGTCAAAGCCCGTCATGTCGCGGTATTGGCAGCGGGTGGGGTCGAGCGGATCAGCGTCGGCGCGGCCGTTGACGGTCTGGCAGCCGCCGTTGCCTGAGGCAAACACATAGATCGCGCCCAGTCCGCCGCGGCCCTGGCGTACGCCCTGAGCGATGGCCGCAGCGACAGTGGCGTCGGCGGGATGTAGCGCGCCGTCGTCATCGGATCCCCAGCTGAGGTTGTAGACCTGGTTGGCCGCATCCCGGCCGAGCGCGTTGGCGATGCGCTGGAGCGTGAGCTCGGCGCGTGCCCCGGCCTCGATCGCGTTGTAGGCGACAACACTTGCCTGGGGCGCCACGCCAGCACCGGCCAGGCCGTTGCTGCGCGCGGCCGCGAGGATGCCCGCGACCGCCGTGCCATGCGCCTCTTGGGATGTGCAGGGGAGGGGAGCGGTGGCGCTTCCCAGCCGGTAGTCGAACGAGCCGCCTATGACCGCGTTGGGCGACAGATCGCCGTGCAGCGTTTCAACCGGTCCGTCAATGACCGCCACGCGAACGCCGCGGCCCTGAGCCTTGGCCCAGGCGATTGTCGCGCCCAGGCCCATGGTGCCGGCGAGTGGGTCGGCCGGTTGAAGATGCCACTGTGCGGCCAGAAGCGGATCAACGGCCCCGGCCTGCGTCGGCTGGCTTGCGCTCGGGTAAAGGAGGCTGCAGCCGGCGATGACCGGCGTGGGGCTGGGGGGGGCAGGCACCGAGGGCGTCGTGCCGCCGCTGCCACCACCACCGCCGCAGCCTGTGGCGGCGAGGGTGAGGGCGAGGGCGAGGGCGACGAGGCGGCCCCGGCTCAGTTGTTGCGATTGCGGCGGGTGCGCCTCAAGCGTAATGTTGCGGTGCGTCAAACGGATTTCCCCGGAGTCAGCCATGCGCCGTATTCAGTCCCTTCTCGTTGCCAACCGTTCTGAAATCGCCATTCGGGTGATGCGTGCCGCTGCCGAGATGGGAATGCGAACCGTGGCGGTGTATTCGCATGAAGACCGGTTTGCGCTGCATCGTTTCAAGGCGGACGAAAGCTATCGGGTGGGCGAAGGACGAAAGCCGCTGCAGGCGTATCTGGACATTGAAGACATCATACGGATCGCGCGCGAGGCGAAGGTCGATGCGATCCATCCGGGCTACGGATTTCTTTCCGAAAATCCGGACTTTGCCCGCGCCTGTGCGAAGGCGGGCATCGTGTTTGTGGGGCCGACACCGGAGGCCATGACCACGCTCGGCAACAAAGTTGCCGCCCGCGAGGCGGCGGAGCGCGCGGGGGTGCCTGTGATGCCCGCCACCGGGCCCCTGCCGCAGGATCTCGCCGAGGCGCGGCAGCTTGCCGAATCGATCGGCTACCCGCTCATGCTCAAGGCGAGCTGGGGCGGCGGCGGGCGCGGTATGCGAGTGATCGAGTCGGCCGCCGATCTCGACGCGCAGCTCGATGTTGCGCGGCGCGAGGCGCGATCCGCCTTTGGTAACGACGAGGTCTATCTCGAAAAGCTTGTGCGTAACGCGCGCCATGTGGAGGTGCAGGTATTTGGCGACCAGCATGGCAACCTGGTGCACCTCTTTGAGCGCGACTGCTCGGTGCAGCGACGCAATCAGAAGGTGGTGGAGCGTGCGCCTGCGCCTTATCTTGATGAGGCCACCCGCGCGGCGCTTTGCGAGGTGGCGCTTAAGCTCGCGCGTGCCGTGAGCTATGTGAATGCGGGAACAGTCGAATTCCTGATGGATGCCGATACCGGCGGCTTCTACTTCATCGAAGTCAATCCGCGTATTCAGGTGGAGCATACGGTGACCGAAATGGTGACCGGAATTGATGTGGTCAAGTCGCAGCTCGCGATTGCGCAAGGTGCGCGAATTGGCGGGAGCGACTGTCCGATCCCGAAGCAGGAAGACATCCGGCTAAATGGCCACGCACTGCAATGCCGGCTGACCACCGAGGATCCCGAGAACGGGTTTACGCCCGACTATGGCCGAATCCAGGCGTATCGGAGCGCAGCCGGTTTCGGCCTGCGGTTGGATGGCGGCACAGCCTACACCGGTGCGGTGATCACGCCCTACTACGATTCTCTGCTGGTCAAGGTGACTGCATGGGCGCCCAGTGCAACCGAGGCGATCCGGCGCATGGACCGAGGCCTGCGCGAATTCCGGATCCGCGGCGTTGCCACCAACCTGCAGTTTGTTGAAAACGTGATCAATCACCCGAAGTTCGCGGCGGGCACGGTCACCACCCGGTTCATTGACACCACACCCGAACTGTTCACCTTCCGCAAGCGCCGCGATCGCGCGACCCGACTGCTCAGCTACATCGGCGAGGTGACGGTCAACGGCCACCCCGATCTCAAGGGCCGAGCCCGGCCCGACCTGTCGCATCTGCAAATCGCGATGCCGCGCGTTTGGCCCGCGACCGCAGGGGCCGCGCAGGGGAACAGTGCGCTCACGCCGGAGGCCTCGGCGTATTCGGTGGCGGGTTCGCTGGCGCTGGCCAACCCGGTGGCGAGACCCGGTCAGCGGATCGATCTCAGCGTGCCGCCGCCGCCCGGTTCGCGGCAGCTGCTGCGCCAGCTTGGGCCCACCAAATTCGCCGAGTGGATGCGGGCAAGCCGCCGCGTGCTCATGACCGACACCACGATGCGCGATGCGCATCAATCGCTCTTCGCCACGAGGATGCGGTCAATCGATATGCTGCGCATCGCCCCTTACTACGCGCGCATGCTGCCGCAATTGTTTTCGGTGGAGTGCTGGGGGGGCGCCACCTTCGACGTAGCCATGCGGTTTCTGAATGAGGACCCGTGGGAACGCCTCGCCGGGCTGCGCGAGGCCATGCCCAACCTGCTGCTGCAGATGCTGCTACGCGGCAGTAATGCGGTGGGTTACACCAACTATGCCGACAATGTGGTGCGCCATTTTGTGGCGCAGGCGGCGGCCGGTGGCATTGATGTATTTCGGGTATTCGATTCACTCAACTGGGTGGACAACATGCGGGTGGCGATCGATGCCGTGCTCGAGAGCGGCGCGCTCTGTGAGGGTGCGATCTGCTACACGGCCGATCTGTTCGATCGCGCACGTTTTAAGTATGACCTCAAGTATTACCTCGACATCGGCCGCAGGCTGCAGCAGGCTGGTGTGCATGTGCTCGGCATCAAGGACATGGCAGGCGTGTGCCGGCCGCGCGCAGCGCGCGAACTGGTACGGGCGCTTCGCGAGGAAACCGGACTGCCGGTGCACTTTCACACCCACGACACAAGTGGTGCTGGCACGGCGTCGGTCCTGGCTGCGATCGAGGCTGGAGCCGATGCGGTCGATGCGGCCTTTGACGCGATGAGCGGTCTTACTTCGCAACCCAACCTCGGGGCGATCGTTGCAGCGCTCGAAGGTGGCGAGCGTGATTGCGGTCTTGATCGCGAGTCGCTGCAGTCGCTCAGCCACTACTGGGAGGGTGTACGCAAGATCTACGCGCCCTTCGAATCCGATATTCGCGCTGGCACCTCCGATGTTTATCGCCATGAAATGCCTGGCGGTCAGTACACCAACCTGCGTGAGCAGGCGCGCGCGCTGGGGCTTGAACATCGCTGGCCCGAAGTGGCCGAGCGCTACGCCGAGGTCAATCGCCTGTTTGGCGACATCGTGAAAGTGACGCCCACCTCCAAGGTGGTGGGCGACATGGCGCTCTTCATGGCAGTGAATGATCTGACGGTGGCCGATGTACTCGACCCGGAGCGCGAGATCGCGTTTCCCGAAAGTGTGGTGTCGCTTTTCCGGGGCGAACTGGGTTTTCCTCCCGATGGATTCCCGCGTGAAATTTCTCGCAAGGTGTTGAAGTGCGATACCCCAACGCCCATCGTTGCTGAACCGCCCAGACCGTTCCGGCCGGGCGAGCGGATCGCGCCGGTCGACCTGGATGCGGCGCGCGAGCAGGTGCACAAGATTGCCGGACACGCAATCAGCGAGTTCGAACTGTCCTCGTGGCTCATGTATCCGAAGGTGTTCGCCGATTTTGCCGCGTATCGAAAGCGCTATGGCGACCTGAGCGTGTTGCCCTCACCCACCTATTTTTACGGCCTGGCCGAGTTGGAGGAAATCAACATCGACCTGGACCCGGGCAAGTCGTTGATCGTGCGCCTGCTCGGTACGGCACCCGCTGAAGAAGAAGGGGTCGTGAAGGTGTTCTTCGAGCTGAACGGTCAGCCGCGAACGATGCGCATCGAGCGCAGTGGCGCGCGCCGCGTGCAGGCGCGTCCCCAGGCCGATGCAGCCAATCCCGCACAGGTGGCCGCACCGATGCCGGGGATGATCGTGACGGTCGCGGTGAAAGCCGGGCAGGCGGTCAAACAGGGGGATCCTCTGGTCTCGATCGAGGCAATGAAGATGGAGACACAGATTCGCGCCGAGCGCGACGGCTTGGTGAAGGCGGTGAATGTGCGTCCGGGCGACACGGTGGCCGCGCGCGATCTGCTGGTGGAGATGCGCGCCTGAGGGCGGCGAGGGCGCGGGTGTTGGGAGTGGACGAGCCGGGGGCGCTGGAGGGAGCGCTGGAGGGGACGCTGAGCAGGCCGCAGTTGACCTGCGTCAAGCCATCGATCATCGCACGATTTGCGCCGGAAAAGACCCCGTCTGATGACTTCCCCGCAACGCATGGAATCGCAGTAGGATAGGAGCGGAGACGACCCGTCGCCACAGGTTTTTCCCCGTTGCGCCCCGCGCGCGAAAGGACGACCGATGCGTACCACCCTGCAGATCAATTTCCGCGGCATGGATGTTTCGCCCGCTCTGGAGCAGCTGATCCGGGAAAAAACCGAGAAGCTCGAACGGTTTCATCCCAACGTCACGGGCTGTCGAGTGGTGGTCGATAAGCCTCATCACCATAAGGCAAACGGCGAACACTTCATCGTGAGCGTCGACGTGTCGGTGCCGGGCGCCAACATCGTCGCCAACCATGCCCACCATGAAGACGTGAACGTTGCGCTGCGAGACGCCTTCCTGGCGGCGCGTCGCCAGCTGGAAGAGCATGCGCGTAAGCTCCGGGGCGATGTGAAGCAGCATTCGCTGCCGCAAGTGGTTGAAGCCACGGCATAGTGAAGGCAAGTGCCGGTCAGCGCTGGTAGTGGCCTGACGCTCGCTCGCGGTTAAGCCCTCAGGCCTGCGAAGGACCTTGGGCCCTGCTCGCCCCCCGCGCCAGCCGCTTCACGGGTAGCCTACGCCGTTGTGTCCGATCCGGTGCCCGACTGGCCGGGTACGGCACGCACGGCGCCAGGCGCTGCGCGCCAGATGGCAAACGCCGCGAGTGCCGACATGGCCGCGCCCAGCGCAAACGCGGGTAGATAGCTGCCAGCTGCATCGTGAATCAGGCCGGTCACCCAAGGGCCGAGCGCCCCGCCAGTGATCGCGAGCAGACTGATCGTGCCGAAGATGGGGCCGTAGTGCGGGCTTTCGAACACATCCGCTGGAATGGCGCCGAACACCGAAGTCACCCCGTATCCGATCAACCCCTGCACCACCACCATGAGGCCCAGAAGCGGGAGAACCGGCCAGCGGGCGAGTGCGATCAGCAGGAGGCAGCACACGATAAATCCGGCGCAGCCGATGGCCCATACGAGTTCGCGGCCCACCCGATCGGAAAGCCAGCCAAGCGCAATTTGTCCGGGCACGCCTGCAAGACTCACCACGCCAAGTGCCCAGGCAGCGAGCGTCGCGTCAAACCCGACCTCGAGCAGATAGCGGGTCTGGTGAACCTGCACCGCATACCAGACGAAGAGCGCACTGGCGTAACCGAGCGCGATCCACCAGAAGCGGTGCGTGCGAACCGCTAGACGCAGCGTCCACTCGACGCTGGTCCACGCCGGGTCGACGCGCCGGGTGCGTCGCGCACTGGTCTGGCCGTTAACCGGGACGGGATCGCCGTCGGGTTGCAGGCCGAGGTCCGAGGGTCGTCTTCTCACCAGCAAATTGAGGGGCACCAGCACCGCCAGAATGAGACTGCCCAGGATGAGGCAGGCGTGCCGCCAGCCGGCGGCGTCGATCAACTCCTGCATGACCGGCAGCAGCAGGATTGAACCCGCGCCTGCGCCGGCGTAGGCGATCGAGATGGCCAACCCGCGCCTGCGCTCGAACCATGCTGTCAGAAAGAGGCCGTGCCCGGTGTAGCCCAGGCAGACGCTGCCAAATCCCACCAGCAGGCCCAGGCTCAGATAGAACTCCCAGAGCGAGGACGCCTGGCTCGCGAGCAGCATGCCGAGGCCGCTTGCGAGGGCGCCTGCCTCCATGACTGGTACCGGTCCGAAGCGTTCCATTGCCCTGCCGAGTAGCGGGCTCAGGGCGGCCGAGACGAGAAAGCCGAACGAGAACGCGCCCGCTGTGTCGGCGCGGTCCCAGCCGAATTCATCGAGGATGGGTGGGTACACGAGCGAGAACGACGTGCGCGCGTTGACTGCAAGGGCCATCGACACGAACGCGATGCCGATGATCAACCAGCCATAAAAAAACGGCAGGCCTCGGGCGAGTCGGGGAACAAGGCTCATTGATGATTATCCTGGCCCAACACTACACGCAACATGCTTGCCCGGCGAGCCACCGGCCCGACCAGTAAAATCCGCGTTTGGTTGAAAGCGTCCGACGGTGCGGACTCGCGGAGAACATCATGAAGACCAGAACACAGGTGGGCATTGTCGGAGGGGGACCGTCGGGGCTACTGCTCGCGCAACTCCTTAAGCGAGCGGGCGTGGAAAGCGTCGTGCTCGAGCGTCAAAGCCGCGACTATGTGCTGTCACGGATCCGTGCAGGCGTACTCGAACGCGGTACCGTCGAACTCCTGGAGCAGGCAGGCGTCGGTGAGCGGGTGCAGCGCGAGGGCCTGGTGCACGATGGCGTGATGCTTCAGTTCGATTCGCGCCTGCATCGAATTGATTTTCGCGAATTGGTGGGTGCAAGCGTCACCGTTTACGGCCAGACCGAAGTCACACGCGATCTGATGAATGCGCGCGATGCGTCGGGCGGGCTCACGGTCTATGAAGCGCAGGACGTGACGCCGATTGATTTCGGTTCGGAGCGGCCGCGCCTACGCTACCGTAAAGATGGCGTGGAGCACGAGCTTGAGTGTGACTACATCGCTGGCTGCGATGGGTTTCACGGCGTGTGCCGGGCTAGCGTGCCGGCTGACCGCATCCAGTTGTTTGAGCGGGTGTATCCGTTTGGATGGCTGGGTATTCTGTCGCGCACCCGGCCGCTCGATGATGAACTCATCTACACCAGCCACGAGCGAGGGTTCGCGCTTGCCAGCATGCGCTCGCATTCGGTCAGCCGCTACTACGTGCAGTGCACGCTCGAGGACAAGGTTGATGAGTGGTCCGACGATCGCTTTTGGGATGAATTCCGGCTGCGGGTGGGGCCGGAGGTGGCGGCGCGGCTCGAAACCGGACCGTCCATCGAAAAGAGCATCGCGCCACTCAGAAGCTTCGTGGCCGAGCCCATGCGCTTTGGCAATCTGTTCCTGGTGGGCGATGCCGCTCACATCGTGCCGCCCACGGGCGCAAAAGGGCTGAACCTGGCAGCGAGCGACGTGGGCTATCTGTCGCGCGCGCTGATCGAGCGCTATCGG
Source organism: uncultured bacterium (assembly GCA_903866395.1). Classification (GTDB taxonomy): domain Bacteria; phylum Pseudomonadota; class Gammaproteobacteria; order Burkholderiales; family Burkholderiaceae_E; genus SYIM01. The sequence goes on along the minus strand of CAIPNM010000457.1, from coordinate 21,831 downwards.
GACAATCGCGCTGATGCGCTGGCGGCTTACTCCGACACCGCACTTCGTCGCATCTGGGCGGCCGAACGTTTTTCCTGGTGGATGACCTCGCTCATGCACCGTTTCCCGGAAACCACCGGATTTGATCGCCGCGTTCAGGTCGCCGAATTCAATTATCTGTCGGGTTCTCGTGCGGCATCGATTGCGCTCGCCGAGAATTATGTGGGGTTGCCGCATTGAGGCGCGAACAGGCAGGCGCACAGCCTGGCGACTGCTACGGGGCGCGCCGCCGCTTGCTCACCGCCGCTGCCGGTCTGGTGCCGCTATCAGCCTGGTCGCAGGCAAAGCGCTATGACCCTGGCGCAAGCGATACCGAGATTTCGATTGGCAACATCGTGCCGTATTCGGGGCCGGCATCGGCCTACGGGGTGATCGGGCGGGCGCTGGGCGCCTATTTCGCCCGACTCAATGCCGAGGGCGGTATCGGTGGCCGAAAGATCCGCTATGTAAGCGTTGATGACGGCTACAGCCCGCCGCGCACGGTGGAGCAGGCGCGCAGACTGGTTGAGCACGAAAAGGTGCTCTTCATTACCCAGGTATTGGGGACCGCGCCCAACGTTGCCATTCAGCGCTATCTCAATCAGCGTCGCGTGCCGCAACTCTTTGTGGCAACGGGCGCCACGCGCTGGGGCGATCCGGTGCAATACCCCTTCACCATGGGCTGGCAACCCAGCTATCAGTCCGAGGCGCGGGTTTACGCCGAGCACATTCTGGAAACGCGGCCAAGCGCCAAGATTGCCGTGCTTCTTCAGAACGATGACTATGGCCGCGATTACCTGAAGGGACTGCAGGATGGACTCGGTGATCGGGCCGCGCAGATGATCGTCGCGCAGAGCACCTATGAGGTGACCGACCCCACCATCGACAGCCAGCTGATCCGGCTGATGGCATCCGGGGCAGACACCTTCTTCAACATCACCACACCGAAATTTGCCGCGCAGGCGATTCGCAAGGCGTTCGAGATCGGCTGGCGGCCACAGCAGTACCTGAATAGCGTGTCGAATGCCGTGGCCTCGGTGATGCTGCCGGCCGGTGCCGAGGCGGGCACCGGTATCGTTTCATCGAATTACATCAAGGACCCTACCGACCCGCAGTGGGCGGGCAGCGCCGAGCATGACGCCTGGCTCGACTGGATGCGACGCTGGCACCCGGGCGGCGATGTGCGCGACAGCTTCAATGTCTATGCGTATTCAGTGGCGCAGACCATCGAGCAGGTGCTCAGGCAGTGCGGTAACGAACTCACGCGCGACAACGTGATGCGCCAGGCGACCAATCTTGATTTCACGCTGCCGATGCTGCTGCCGGGGGTGCGAGTGCGCACGGCGTCTGACGACTATTTTCCGATCGAGTCGTTGCAGCTCATGCGATTCAGCGGCCGCGGCTGGGAGCGTTTCGGGAGAATTTACGGCGGATAGTGCGATGGGGCTTTTCAAGCCATCCTGCGGCTGGCTCAGGCCTCGCGCATCATCCGCCAGAGATCGATTTTCATGGTGATCACGCAGCCGACAATGATTGCGGCCGTCGTGATGAACGATCCCAGCGAGAGCGTGGACAAGCCGCTCAAACCCTGACCGATGGTGCAGCCCAGCGCCGTGACGCCGCCCACCCCCATCAGGACCCCGCCCAGCAGGTGGCGACGGAAATCGGCACCATCAGGAAACACTTCCTCGCGCCAGCTGCGCGTGGCGATGGCCCATGCGAGCGCGCCTGCCACCATGCCGAGTGCCGTGGCGATGCCGAAGGTGATGTGGCGGGATTTGTCACTCCAGAACATGAGGAGCTCGAGCGTATAGGCAAAGGGCGCCACCAGCGAGAGGGATTCGGGGCGGTTGCCCTGGGTGCCGATGTAGGCGGCCTCGAGCGTGTCGGGATGCTCTTCGACAAAGCCGATGTGGCCGGTGACATACCAGCCGCCCACCACGATGAGGCCGATCAGAACGCCGCCGGTAATCGCATAGGGTTCGTCGCGCCACATATCGCGGCTTGCGAGCGCACCAAGTGTGAGCGCCACGCCCAGGACGGGGGGCAGCCAACGCTGCAGCACAGCGGCCTCGGTGCCTGTCCAGGCCGCGAGCAGCGCCGGTAATTCCTGGCTCGTGCCCAGATCAATCACCACCTGGTCAACGGTGGCTGAGCGCCAGACGCCGAACAGACCCTTGAGTGTCATGTAGGCCGAAATGCCCACCACCAGAAACACGAGCACCGATTTCAGGTTGCCGCCGCCCAGACGGATCAGCGTCTTGCTGGTGCAGCCCGAAGCGAGCGTCATACCAATGCCGAACAACAGGCCGCCCACGATATGCGAGAGCCATGGCAGCCGGCTGGCGGCATAAAGCGAGCGCGAGGTGCTGACCTGTCCCGTGATCTCGAATGCCCAGACGCCGAGAACGGCCACGCCGATCGCAAGGAGCCACATGCGCATGCGCGTCCAGCTGCCGATGTTCAGGATGTCGGAGATGGCGCCAAGCGTGCAGAAGTGCGTACGGGCGCCGATGAAACCAAAGGCGGCACCGAGGCCAAAGCCCAACGCGGCGATTGCGCCGACGGATATGATCGCGGTTTCCATGGGTTTGCATCTTACCGGCAGTGTGCGGCACGCCGAGAGACCAACCCTTTTTTCTCCAGATGAACGGGAGTTATCAGCTCATGTTCGAGACAAGCATTGCGGGCAGTCTGCCCAAACCCGGCTGGCTCGCCGAGACCGGAAAACTCTGGCCACGTTGGGGCGCCGAGGGTGACGCACTGGCGCGTGCCAAGGCCGACGCCACGCTCGTGTGGCTAAAGCTTCAGGAAGACGCGGGGCTCGATGTGATCGGCGATGGCGAGCAGTCGCGCCAGCACTTTGTGCATGGCTTTCTCGAGGCGGTGGAAGGCATCGACTTCGAGAACAAGGTGAAGATGGGCATTCGCAACAACCGCTATGACGCGATGGTGCCGCAGGTGGTGGGTCCGCTCAAACTGCGCGGGCGGGTGCATGAAGCGGAAGCAAAGCTGCTGCGCGCGCACACGACCCGCCGCATTAAGTTCACGCTCCCCGGACCCATGACCATCGTCGACACGATCGCCGATCGGCACTATGGGGACAGGGTCCGCATGGCGATGGCCTTTGCCGATCTGCTCAACCAGGAGGCGCGTGCACTCGAGGCTGACGGGGTCGACATCATTCAGTTCGATGAACCCGCCTTCAATGTCTACATGGACGAGGTATGCGACTGGGGCATCGAGGCGCTGCACCGTGCGATCGAGGGCTTGCGCTGCACCACTGCGGTTCATATCTGCTATGGCTATGGCATCCAGGCCAACATCGATTGGAAGCGCTCGCTGGGTGGCGAGTGGCGACAGTACGAGGTGGTGTTCCCGGCGCTCGCCCGAAGCCGAATCCATCAGGTGTCGCTCGAGTGTATTGCTTCACAGGTACCGATTGAACTGCTGCGGCTTCTCGAGGGTAAGGATGTGCTCCTGGGGGTGATTGATGTCGCGACCGACGCGGTCGAAACGCCCGCGCAGGTGGCCGACACCATCGCGCGCGCGCTCGCTCACGTACCGCCGAACCGGCTGTTTGCCTGCACCAACTGCGGCATGGCGCCCATGAGCCGCGAGGTGGCGCTTGCGAAGCTGGAGGCGCTTGTGGCGGGCGCCCGGCTTGCGCGCGAGCGGCACGTCTGAAAAGCGTCCAGGCCCCTGACGCAGAGCGGAGAACGCATGGTGCAGACGCAGTCCGATACACGCGCTGATCGTGGCGTGATGCTCATCACCGGCGGCAGCCGAGGCATTGGCGCGGCAACCGCGCGGCTTGCCGCTGCCGCGGGCTGGACGATTGCCCTGGTCTACCGCGACCGGAAGCATGAGGCTGGGCAATTGGTTGAAAGCATAGAAGCTACGGGCGGGCGCGCGTTAGCGATTCGTGCCGATGTGTCCGATGAGCGCCAGATCATGGCAGCGTTCGAAGCGGCGGATTCGCTTGGGCGGCTGACCGCGCTCGTCAACAACGCAGGCATCACCGGTGGGGCCAGTCGCATCGAGGCGCTCGATGCCGCCATGCTCGAGTCGCTGCTCGCCATCAACGTGCGGGCGCCACTCCTCTGCTCGCGCGAGGCCGTTAAACGGATGTCGACCCGGCATGGCGGCGCCGGCGGCGCGATCGTGAACCTCAGTTCAGGCGCGGCGCAGCTTGGCTCGGCAGGCGTGTGGGTGCACTACGCTGCCACCAAGGGCGCGATCGATTCCATGACGATCGGTATGGCCCGCGAGTTGGGTGCAGATGGGATCCGGGTGAACGCAGTGCGCCCCGGTCCGATCGATACTGAGATTCATGCCGACCGTCCACCCGGCCAGCTCGATCAGATGGCGCGTTCGGCGCCGCTTGGCCGGGTCGGCACTCCCGAGGAAATCGCGCGGGTGATCGTGTGGCTGTCCGATGGGGCGCAGTCTTCCTACGTCACGGCGGCGCTGGTCGATGCCCGGGGCGGACTCTAGCGGCGTTTGCCCGCATGACTCGCGCTCAACCGCACGAGCCGGTCGGAGGCGGCTTGAGCGCGTCAAAGAGTGGTAACTGGCGCGCGTCTGCGGGTTGGGCTGCTGGTCCGGGTTCAGCCGCGTGCAGTGCCGCGGTACGCGAGCGCGTCGCACCGGACGCGTAGCCTGCGGTTGATTCTTCCAGATTGAGTGACGACTTCGCCAGTTGCGCGATCTGATCCGCCCGGCTGAGCGCTCCCACCCGCACACCGAGCAGGCGGAGCTTTCGTTCAAGCGGCACACGCTTCAGACAACGCCCGGCCGCCGCGCGAATGAGTGTGGCCTCGGCGGTGCCCTCGGGCAAGGTCTGGTCGCGTGTCACGGTGGTGAAGTCTTCGTAGCGAAGCTTGATGCCGATGGTTCGGCCAACATAGCCCTTGCGCCGCAGATCGTCTGCCACCTTCTCACACAAATTGGTGAAGATCGCGGATAGCCGCTCGCGGTCTCGCCGCGGATGCAGGTCGTGTTCAAAGGTGGTCTCGCGACTGATCGAACGCGGCTCGCTATAAGTCACTACCGGCCGATCGTCGCGGCCATGCGCGGCCTCATGAAGCCAGGCGCCATAGCTGCGGCCGAATTGATCGATCAGAAGGGTTGGCGGCGCCTCGGCCAGTTCTCCGATCGTCCGGATCCCCAGTGCCTCGAGCCGGGCCGAGGCCTTGGGACCGATGCCGTTGATACGTCGAGCCGGAAGCGGCCAGATTCGTGAGCCAATGTCCCTGGTATCCAGAACGGTGAGGCCGTCGGGTTTGTCGAGCTCAGAGGCGATTTTCGACAGCAGCTTGTTGGGGGTGATACCGACCGAGCAGGTGAGGCCACAGCGCTCATGAACGCGCGCCTTCAACTGTGCGCCGAGGGCGCGGCCCCCATCGTCGTGCACACTATCGCAGTCGGTGAGATCGATATAGATCTCATCGATGCCCCGGTCCTCGATGACCGGGGCAATCTCGGCCACAGCCGCCTTGAACATCCGAGACATTCGGCGGTATTCATCGAAGTCGGCGGGCAGCAGCAACGCCTCCGGGCAGAGCGCGGCAGCCTTCATGAGGCCCATGCCTGAGTGCACGCCAAAGGCGCGCGCTTCATAGGTGGCGGTCGTGATGACGCCGCGGCCGGCGTAGTCGCGAAGTCGCGGAAGGACTGCCTGGGGCGCGCTATCGCGCTCGGGTGAGCGGCGTCGGCCACCGATCACCACCGGCAGGCCGCGCAGATGGGGATAGCGAAGCAACTCGACCGATGCGTAAAACGCATCCATGTCGAGATGGGCGATCCTGCGTGAACGAGGCGGGTCTGAATCTTTCAAGCGGCGGTCAGCGGGGTTGAGTCGCGGCAAGCGCGGCCTGCAGTTCACCTTATCATGGCGGCTTTCCCGACAACCTAGCAGGGCGGACTCCACGCATGGCCATGGTATTGCTGGTTCGGCACGGACAGGCGGCCTTCGGGTCGGACAACTATGACCGCTTGTCGGATCGGGGGCGGCAGCAGGCGCGCTGGCTGGGTGAACATCTGGCAGCACTCGGTGTGTCGCCGGTACGGGCGGTGGCCGGTACGCTTGCGCGTCAGCGCGATACGGCAGCGGAGATCCTCTCGGCCATGGGACTTTCTGCGAGCGTGCCGCTCGCTGAAGACGCCGGTCTCGATGAATACGACGGAGAATCGCTTTATCGCATCCACACCGGTGGCGCTGATCAACTGGCCCACCAACGGCGCGACTTTCGTGATTACTGGCGGACCTTCCGCGAGGCGATGCAGTGCTGGTCCGACGATGCGCTCGACGGCGTGCCGGAGTCCTGGAGCGGGTTTGGCGCGCGCGTGCGCAGCGCGGTCGACTCGGCGAGCGCGGGCTTGGCCCGCGAAGACACGGTGCTCCTGGTGAGTTCAGGTGGAGCGATTGGCCGGCTGATTGCCGATGTCATGAATGCGCCGGCCTCCACCGCCATCGAACTGAACCTGCAGTTTCGGAATACAGGCGTGTGCGAATTGATTGCCGGCCGAGGCACACTGCGGCTCCTCAGCTATAACGCAATTGCGCATCTGGCCCTCCCCGAGCGTCGGCATGCGATCACCTTTGCCTGATTTCTCCGGAGTCTTTCGATGAGCAACTCGACGTCGCGAGCGCGGCCGCGCTGGTTCGAAGACTATGTTCCCGGTGCGGTGCACGAACTCGGCACCATCACCGTGGATGGCGATGAAATGCGTCGGTTCGCCGCACAGTTTGACCCGCAGTCTTATCACGTTGATCCGGAGGCGGCCGCGCAGACCCACTTCGGGGGGCTCATCGCAAGCGGCTGGCATACGGGTTCGATGATGATGCGGCTGCTTGCGCTCAACTATCTCGCACCGGAATCGAGCTTGGGCTCGCCTGGCATTGAGACCCTCCGCTGGCCACGGCCCGTGCGGCCAGGCGATGTGCTCACGGTGCGGGTGACCGTGCAGGGCGCGCGCCGGTCACAGTCGCGGCCCGACCGCGGCATTGTTCAATCGCTGATCGAGGTCAGCAATCAGAACGGTGAAGTCGTGATGACCGCCAATCCGGCCAATCTGGTGCTTTGTCGTCCGGCCTGAGGCCGAGCGACCCGCTCGCCGCTTTTCCTACAGGACGCCCTCATGACGCTCTCTGCACCGGCCGCACGCGCGGCAGCGCCCCTTTTTACGCCGTTTTCGTCAGCCAAATTTTCATTACCCAATCGGGTGGTCATGGCACCCATGACGCGGTCGTTTGCCACCGGCGGCGTTCCCGCCGCGGCCGCGCCCGGGTACTACGCTCGTCGGGCACGCGCCGATGTTGGTCTGGTGATTTCGGAAGCCACCCTGGTGGGGCGCCCGTCAGCGGGAAATGAACCCGATGTGCCGCGTTTCTGGGGCGATGACGCACTGACTGCCTGGCAGCCTGTGGTGAGCGCGGTCAACGCAACGGGCAGCGCGTTCTGGCCGCAACTGTGGCATGTGGGCGCGGTCCGCAATCCCATGGTGAAGTGGACGCCGCCCGCGCCGCCTGAGAGCCCGTCGGGGGTTGTGAAGCCGGGCCGCGACTATGGCGTCGCCATGACAGAAGCCGACATTGAAGCCACGATCACCGCGTTCGCTCAGGCTGCGGCGCAGGCCAAGCGCCTCGGCGCAGGGGGTGTTGAGCTGCACGGTGCGCATGGCTATTTGATCGACCAGTTCTTCTGGGCGGGCACTAACCAGCGCACCGATCGCTGGGGGGGCGTCACGCTTGCTGAACGCAGCCGCTTTGCGGTCGACACGATCCGCGCAGTGCGCGCCGCAGTGGGTGAGTCGTTTCCCCTGTGCATTCGCCTGTCGCAGTGGAAGCAGCAGGATTTCGCCGCCCGGCTTGCCACAACGCCCGATGAAATGCTCGCCTGGCTTCGGCCGCTGATGGATGCGGGTGTCGATGTCTTTCACTGCTCGCAGCGTCGTTTCTGGGAGCCGGAGTTCGAGGGATCGGATCTGAATTTCGCCGGCTGGGTGAAAAAGCTCACTGGCTTGCCCACGATCACGGTCGGATCGGTGGGCCTGTCGGGCGAGTTCATCAACTCGTTCGGGGGCGAGGTGTCGCAGCCCGCCTCAATCGACGAGCTGTTACGCCGGCTGGAGCGCGGTGATTTCGATCTGGTGGCAGTGGGTCGCGCGCTGATCAGCGACCCGCAATGGGCGAGCCATGTTCGGAGCGGCCAAATGGGTTCGCTTCGCGCCTACGACCGGAGTGCGCTCGCGACCCTCGACTAGTGGGGCCCCACCCGCCTCCGCACTCGGGAGGCGGGCGGGTTTTCGTGCGCTCTGCGCCTAGAGCGCAGCCTTGAACTGCAGCCGCCGCGCGTGCAGTACCGGCTCGGTGTAGCCCGAGGGTTGAGCCGTGCCTTTGAACACCAGGTCGCACGCGGCCTGAAACGCCTGGCCGTTGAACGCCGGTGCCATGGGCGTGTAGGCAGAATCGCCCGAATTCTGGCGATCGACCACGGCGGCCATGCGCTTCATCACCTCCATCACCTGCTGCTCGGTGACCACGCCGTGACGCAGCCAATTGGCAATGTGCTGTGAGGAAATGCGGCAGGTGGCGCGGTCTTCCATGAGACCCACGTCGTGGATGTCGGGAACCTTGGAGCAACCCACACCCTGATCCACCCAGCGCACCACGTAGCCCAGGATGCCCTGCGCGTTATTCTCAAGCTCGGCGGTGAGTTCCTCGGCACTCCAGGAAGGCGACTGGGCCAGCGGAATAGCGAGAATCTGATCGAGGGTTGCACGGCGCCCCTGTGCCGCAATGGCGGATTGACGCGCCATCACGTCGACCTGGTGATAGTGGGTGGCGTGCAGCGTGGCAGCGGTGGGGCTGGGGACCCAGGCGCAGTTCGCGCCTGCCTGCGGGTGACCCACCTTCTGTTCGAGCATGGCCGCCATCAGGTCGGGCATGGCCCACATGCCCTTGCCGATCTGCGCCTTGCCGGTGAGGCCGCAGGCGATGCCGACATCAACGTTCCAGAGTTCGTAGGCGGCAATCCAGCCCTGCTTCTTCATGTCGTTCTTACGGACCATGGGGCCCGCTTCCATCGACGTGTGGATTTCATCGCCCGTGCGATCGAGAAAGCCGGTGTTGATGAATGCCACCCGGCGGCGCGCCGCGCGGATGCATTCTTTGAGGTTGACGGTGGTGCGCCGCTCTTCGTCCATGATGCCGAGCTTGACGGTGTCGGCGGGTAACCCAAGCGACTGTTCAACCTTGCTGAACACCGCATCGGCAAAGGCCACTTCGTCAGGACCGTGCATCTTGGGCTTGACCACGTACACGGAGCCGCTCACCGAATTGCGCGAGCCTTCGCGCTTCTTGAGATCGTGGATCGCGATGAGCGTCGTGCACATGGCATCGATCAGACCCTCGGGGGCTTCACGGCCATCTCGATCGAGTACCGCGGGGTTGGTCATCAGGTGACCCACGTTTCGCACCAACATGAGCGAGCGGCCCTTCAGCGTGAAGGTGCTGCCATCGGGGGCCAGATACGAGCGGTCGGCGTTCAACCGGCGCTGGAAGCTCTGCCCGCCCTTCTGAACGGTTTCAACCAGTGTGCCCTTCATGAGACCCAGCCAGTTGCGATAGGCGAGCGCCTTGTCGTCGGCGTCGACCGCCGCAACCGAATCCTCGCAGTCCATGATGGTGGTGACCGCCGCTTCAAGCAGCACGTCGGCCACGCCTGCGCGGTCGGTGGCGCCCACCGGATGGCCGCGGTCGATGATCAGTTCGGCATGGAGACGGTGGTGACGCAGCAGCACGCCCACTGGCGCAGCCGCTGAGCCGCGATAGCCCACGAAGGCCGACGGATCCGCCAGGCGCAGCGCGCCAGCGGGGGTCTCGGCGACCAGTCGGTCGCCCTCGATTCGATAGGTGGTCACCGTTGCATGGCTCGCCCCGGCAAGCGGCAGGTGTTCATCAAGAAAACCTTTGGCCCAGGCGATGACGCGCGCGCCGCGCTCGTTGCTGTAGCCGCCGGCGGGCGCAGCATCACCCATGGCGTCGGTGCCATAAAGTGCGTCGTAGAGGCTTCCCCAGCGTGCATTGGCAGCGTTTAGCGCATAGCGTGCGTTCATCACCGGCACGACCAGCTGCGGGCCCGGGATGCGCGCAATCTCGGGGTCGACGTTGGCGGTTTCAATCTGAAAATCGGACCCCTCAGAGACCAGGTAGCCGATTTCAATCAGGAATGCCTTGTAGGCTGCCGCGTCGTGCGGCTGGCCGGCGCGCGCGCGATGCCATTTGTCGATCGTTGCCTGCAGTTCGTCGCGACGGGCGAGCAGCTCGCGGTTACGCGGTGCCATGCCGTGGATCAGCTCCGAAAACCCCCGCCAGAAACGCTCAGGTGCAACGCCGGTTCCCGGCAGCGCTTCCTGTTCGATCATGTCATGAAGGCTGCGGGCAACGCGCAGGCCATATTTTTCAATTCGCTCGACCATCAGATTTCCTGTTTAGCGGGGTGTGGGCCGTCTGGGCGGGACAGAGTTTTCAGGATACCGAGTTGGGGGGAAACACGCGGAAAAGTCCGAATGGCGCTCAGGGCTTCGACGCGTGATCGGCTGCGGCGTTTGCTGCGCGCGCAGTGAGATGGGCCAGTGCTTCGTCCACCTGATCGATCAGCACCAGACAGACGTCACCGGGTTTCAGCTCGCCAAGCGCGGTATCAATGGCGAGAAACTCGCCGCGGATTTCCTCAATCCGGGTGGTGCGCGGAGCATTCGCGAGTCCCTGCCGCAGGAGCCCCATGACCTCGCCATCGGCGCGGCCGCGCTGTGCGGCGTCCTGGTACAGGATGACGTGATCGAAGAATCGGCCAACGATTTCACCCTGCTCGATGATGTCCTGGTCGCGGCGGTCGCCGGCGGCGCTGATCACGATCGAGCGGTGCCCGGCCGGCATCGCATCAATTGCCTGAGAGAGCGCGAGAATCGCATCGGGGTTGTGGCCGTAATCGGCGATGACGGTGGCGCCGCGGTAGCTGAAGCGATTGAAGCGGCCCGGAACGGTGTCGGGATTGCTGTCGAATGTCGCGAGGCCGGCTGCGATCAGTGCCCAGTCGAGCCCCAGCGCCCAGCCCGCCGCCACCGCGGCCATTGCGTTGTCGATCTGAAACGGAATCGTGCCGCCCCCCGTGAGCGGTATGCGTGCGAGGTCGAAGCGATGAACCACGCGCGTGCCCTGAAACGCGACGATTGACTGGCCGTCCAGCCGCACGGCCCGCTGGTCGGTGGCGGCCTGGCGCCGCATCGCCGGGAGGGCGCTGTCGCGAGCAAAGAAAATCGTGCCTCCAGGGCAGACCGCCTGCATGGAGGCGACCAAAGGATCGGCCGCATTCAGGACGGCAAATCCGTTGGGTGCAACGTTGGCAACAATTACCCGCTTGACGAGCGCAAGGTCATCGATCGAATCAATATGGTTGATGCCCAGGTGGTCGCCCTTACCCAGGTTGGTCACCACGGCCACCTGGCAGCGGTCAAAGCCCAGGCCTTCGCGCAGAATGCCGCCGCGCGCGGTTTCGAACACTGCGGCGTCCACCTCGGGGTGCATCAGCACGTTGCGGGCGCTGCGAGGGCCCGCGCAGTCGCCGCTATCGGTCTGAACGCCGTTCACATAAACGCCGTCGGTGTTGGTCATGCCCACGCGCAGGCCCGATTGCGCGATCAGATGGGCAATCAGACGAACGGTGGTGGTCTTGCCATTGGTGCCGGTGACCGCCACGACCGGAATACGTCCGCTGTCGGCATCGCCATAGAGGAGGCGCACGATCGCTTCGCCCACCTCGCGTCCCTTGCCGTACGAAGGGCTGATGTGCATGCGCAGGCCCGGCGCGGCATTGACCTCGACGATTGCGCCGCCCTGTTCCTCCAGCGACTGCTGAACCGTCTGGCACACCACGTCGACTCCGGCAATTTCAAGACCCACCATCTGCGCTGCTTCGATCGCGCGTGCCGCAAGGTCGGGATGAACATCGTCGGTCACATCGGTGGCACTGCCGCCGGTACTGAGATTGGCGTTGTTGCGAAGTACCACTCGCGCGCCTTTGGGCGGTATCGAGTCGGCCTCAAAGCCCTGCACGCGCATGCGGGCATGAGCGATTTCGTCCAGACGAATTTTGGTGAGCGAGGTGGCGTGTCCCTCGCCGCGACGCGGGTCGCGATTGATTTCCTCGACCAGCTGACGGATGGTCTGTACGCCGTCGCCAATGACGTGCGGTGGATCGCGTCGCGCGGCCGCGATCAGCCGATCGCCCACCACCAGCAGCCGATGATCGTGCCCGGGAATAAAGCGCTCGACCATGATGTTGGAGCTGAACTGCGACGCGGCGTTGAAGGCGATTTCGAGATGGTCACGGCTCACGATGTTGACGGTGACGCCCTTACCCTGGTTGCCATCGCGCGGCTTGACCACGACCGGTGAGGCGAGCTCACGCATTGCGGCCCAGGCCTCGTCGGTGGAGCGGACGACCCGTCCCTCCGGGACCGGCACCCCCGCGGCAGCAAGCAGTTTCTTGGTGAGTTCCTTGTCCTGCGCGATTGATTCGGCGATAGCGCTCGTGGCATCGATCTCGGCCGCCTGGATGCGTCGCGCGCGGCTGCCCCAACCGAACTGCACCAGACTACCTTCGGTCAGGCGGCGGATGGGGATGTCACGGGCGCGCGCCGCGTCGGCGATCGACCCGGTGCTGGGGCCCATCCGGATATCCTCGTCGAGCGTACGCAGCTGGTTGAGGGCGGCATCGAGGTCAAAGGGCTGGTCGTCGCGCGCGGCGAGGCAGAGCGCCTCGGCAAGCTGGAGCGCCAGCCGACCGACCGGTTCCTCGGTGTACTCGAACACCACCTGGAAGAGGCCCGGCTCCCGTGTGGGCGCGGTGCGACTGAAGGTGACCGGGCATCCCGCCTGAGCTTGCAGCCGGAGCGCGGCGAATTGCAGCGCCTGTGCGATCGGTACGTCATCACGCGATCCGATCGGGCGGATGGCACCGATCAGCGGAAACCGGGCGCGCAGCCGCACCTCGAAGCGGGGGATCCGGTCGATCGACAGTTCGTCGGGCGCGCAGCGCACGATCGCTTCGATCGAAGTGTGTCGGCTCCAGAGATTCGGACCGCGAAGCGCGCGGATTCGGGTGACGTCCATCGGCAGGTTCCTGCGTACGAGGGGTGGGCGCGGGTGAGATCGGACAAACGGCGGGCGGCGAACCTCAGGCGGCGACCTGTGGCGCGGGCATGGGCTCGAGTGTTTCCAGGCCCGCCTGGATGCGCTCGGGAGGGATGCCAATGGCCCATGCAGCCGCGATCGCCGCGAGCAGCCCGTCGTCGGCAGAGCGGGGGTCGCCTTCGATGGGCAGTTCGAGCGTACCCGCGCGGAGTTGGGCGATTTCGCGCTCGCCCTCCAGCAGCCTGATCAGGCCTTCCGTGAGGACCACCGCGCGCCCCCCCGCTGCGGCATGACTCGCCAGCACGGCGGCTGCAGCGTTGGCGCTGAAATACATCACATGGCCTTTGCTAAGCGAGGCCATTTCAACCAGCTGATCGTCGTCGGCGTTGAGCACTGCAGTGCCATGCTTTTCAAGAACGATATCGACCTGGGTGCGAAAAACCTTGTAGAGCTGCTCGACTGAATCGATGTAGCGCTCGGGCACCAGACGGTCGGGATTCATGCGTGTGATGACGCCCACCTGGCACCAGTCGTAAGCAAGCCCCTGATCGAGGAGCACATCGAGCCCGTTTTCGATCACCGCCGACTCGATGGCGCGGTTCACGAGCAGTCGCTGGCCAGCCAGGAAATTCGCACTGTCGCGGTGATCGATGCAGCGCGAGCCCAGGAACAGACCGTCCCTGCAGGCGAGCCCCACCTTTTTCCCGGACATCTGGAGCAGATGGGCGACGACTCGCGCAGCCAGCCGCGTGCCGCCGGTGCCAGCGATGCCGATGACCGGAATGCGACCATCATCAGTGGCGCCGAACAGGTGTTCGATGATCATCTCGGGAACCGGCTTGGGTGGCAGGCCGGGCGGGCGCAGATGGGTGGAAAGGCCCGGGCCTGCGTTGACTTCAACGATTGCGCCGCCCTGCCCAGCAAGCGGCTGCGCGATGTCGTTGGCCACCAGATCGACGCCAGCGATATCGAGACCCACCACGCGTGCCGCGAGTACCGCTTGTCGGGCGGTATCGGGGTGAACGAGCGCGGTGCAGTCAAAGCAGACATTGCCGTTCCGCTGCACCAGCACGCGTACGTCTTCGCCGGGAACCGAGTCGGGCTCAAAGCCCTGGCTGGCGAGGTCGAGGCGGGTCGCGGAGTCGATGCCGACACGGTTGAGGGGGGCGTCGCTCCAGCCAGTTCCGCCCCGCAGCGGGTCGGAATTCAGTTGCGACTCGATCAGTTCGCGGATGGTCTGTCGACCATCGCCCGTGACCCAGGCTGGCAGGCCGCGTGCGGCAGCGGCAAGCCGCCCACCCACTACCAGCAGACGATGCTCGTTTCCGGTCATGTATTTTTCGACGATGACGCCGCTACCTTCTGCCGCGGCCACCGGATAGGCGGCGAGCACCTGCTCGCGCGTGCCGAGGTTGAGGCAGACCCCCCGGCCATGATTGCCGTCGTAGGGCTTCACCACCACCGGTACCCCGATGTCCTCGGCCGCGGCCCAGGCGTCGTCGGCCCCGCTCACCATGCGGCCCGGTGGCACGGCCACGCCACAGGCTTCGAGCAGCGTCTTCGTGAGCTGCTTATCGCGCGAAATACCCTCGGCAATGGCACTGGTACGGTCGGTTTCGGCGGTCCAGATGCGGCGCTGATTTCGCCCGTAGCCCAGCTGCACGAGGTTGCCGTCGTTCAGGCGGATGGCGGGAACGCCGCGAAGCTCGGCGGCTTTCACGATGCCCGCGGTGCTGGGGCCCAGGCAGTTGGAGTCGGCGATGTCGCGCAATTCGTCAACCGCCGCGCGCAGGTCGAAGCTGCGATCGTCATAGGCGGCGAGCACCATCTCGCGCGCGAGCTGCATGGCGCGCAGTGTGACAGTGTCTTCCCAAAGGGTGACGATCACCTTGTAGCGGCCGCGCACGTCAACGCCGCGGGCGCGCCCGAAGCCGCCTGGCAGACCGGCAAGCGACTGCAGCTCGAGCGTGACGTGTTCCATGATGTGGCCCGGCCAGGTGCCCTCACGCAGGCGCTTCAGAAAGCCGCCGCGCTCGTCATAGCTGCAACGGTGTTCGATCAGCGTCGGGAGCCAGCTTTCCAGCCGCTCGGGCAGTCCCGGCACCTTGTCTGACGGCCAGTCCTCGAGCTCGCCGATATCGATCAGCGCCTCCATGGCCGGCAGGTAGGACCACATGTTCGGGCCACGCAGGTAGGTGACCGAGAGAATCTCGATATCGCGCTTCATCTGGGGTGGGGAGTCAGGCGTTGGGCCCGCAGGCGCTGGGCGCGGGACAGTGCGGACGCGGTTCGCGGAGGTGGCTGGGGCAAGGATGTCGGTGCGTGGGCACGGGGTCGGGCCGGAACAGTTAGATACTGTACGCTTGTCGACCGAACAACGAAAATCGCCTTCTCCCGTGAGTGTGTCCCTGCCGCCCGTGCCGGCCGCTGATCCGGCGCATGCGTCGATCGCCGAGTCTTGGCGCGATGTCGTCGCCGCCTGCCTGCAGGCGGGCGAGCGGGTGCTGGTTGCCCTCGAACTCGACCTTGACCGGCGGTTGCGCTATGGCGCGGGGCTGGTGGTGCTCACCGACCGCGCGCTGGTGGCGAAGGCCGCTGGTGATGCCGATTGGCACCGCCATTCGCTGGGAGCGGATACCCGGCTCGAACTGCATGATCACGCGGGAGCGGGCGCGCTCGAGCTGTTTGAAGCCGACTGTCGGCTCGATGTCTGGCGCTTTACGCTGGGCAGTAACCCGGCAGCGCTGCGGCTGGTTCGCCGATTTGACGAGCTGCGCGGACAGTCGCCTGAGGTGCAGCAGCCGAGTGCCGACACCACCACCCACTGCGAGCGCTGCGGTGCCGACCTGCCGGCTGACGTAGAAGAATGCCCACAGTGCGAGGCAGAGCTTGCTGTTGCGCCCTCGTCCCGAACCCTGTTCAGGCTTTGGCGATTTGCCCGCCCTTATCGGTCGCAACTCCTGATCGGCTTTCTCCTCACGCTGGCTGCCACGGCGGCCACGCTGGTGCCGCCCTACCTCACCATGCCGCTCATGGATCGGGTGCTGATCCCCTATCAGAACGGCACGCCGCTCGACACCACGCTGGTGGGCTGGCTGCTCACCGGCCTGCTCGCGTCGGCACTGGTTGCCTGGGCGCTTGGATGGGCGCGCACTTACATTCTCGCGCTGGTGTCCGAGCGAATCGGCGCCGATCTGCGAACCGCCACCTACGACCATCTGATGCACCTGTCGCTGCAGTATTTCGGCGGCAAGCGGACCGGCGACCTGATTGCCCGCATCGGCGCGGAAACCGATCGCATCAATCTGTTCCTGTCGCTTCATCTGCTTGACTTCGCCACCGACGTGCTGGTGATTGTGATGACCACCGCGGTGCTCGTGTCGATCGACCCCTGGCTTGCGATGGTGACGCTCCTGCCGCTACCCCTCATCGTCTGGATGATCCACCTGGTCCGTGATCGCCTGAAGCACGGCTTCGAGAAAGTCGACCGGATCTGGGGAGAGGTCACCAACGTGCTGGCCGACACCATTCCCGGCATCCGCGTGGTCAAGGCCTTCGCTCAGGAAAAGCGTGAGTCCAATCGGTTCCGGGAAGCCAACCGGCTCAATCGTGCGGTAAACGATCGGGTGAACCGCGTCTGGTCGCTGTTTTCGCCCACCGTCACGCTGCTCACTGAAATTGGGCTTCTGATCGTCTGGGGCTTCGGAATCTGGCTGGTTACGCGTGATCAGGTCACCGTCGGGGTACTCACGGCATTTCTTGCCTACATCGGCCGCTTCTACACCCGACTCGACTCAATGAGCCGGTTTGTATCGTTCATGCAGAAAGCGGCCGCCGGGGCCAAACGGATCTTCGACATCCTGGACCACGTGTCGAGTGTTCCAGAGGCCACTCGGCCGGTGGCGCTCACCCACGTGAGCGGACGGATCGAGTTGCGGAACGTCGGCTTTCGTTATGGCAGCCGCTCCGTCACGCGCGGCATCTCGCTCACCATCGAGCCGGGCGAGATGATTGGCCTGGTCGGCCACAGCGGTTCGGGGAAAAGCACGCTCGTGAATCTGATCTGTCGCTTCTACGATGTCACCGAGGGCGCGGTGCTGGTCGATGGCGTGGATGTGCGGTCACTCCCGGTGGCTGACTATCGGCGCAGCATCGGTCTGGTGCTGCAGGAGCCCTTCCTGTTCTTTGGCACCATTGCGGACAACATTGCCTACGGCAAGCCCGAGGCGACGCGCGAGGAAATCATCGCTGCGGCGCGCGCCGCGCATGCCCATGATTTCATCCTGCGGCTGCCGCACGGCTACGACTCGCTGGTGGGAGAGCGTGGTCAGGCTCTGTCTGGGGGCGAACGCCAGCGAATCTCGATCGCGCGCGCGCTGCTCATCGACCCGCGCATCCTCATTCTTGACGAGGCCACCTCGTCGGTTGATACGCAGACCGAAAAGGAAATCCAGCGCGCGCTCGACAACCTGGTGGCGGGCCGTACCACCATTGCGATCGCGCACCGGTTGAGCACGCTGCGTCGCGCCAACCGGCTGGTGGTGCTCGATCGCGGCCAGGTGGTCGAGGTGGGTGCGCACGAGGAACTGATGGCGCGTGAAGGTGCCTATTTCCGGCTCTATCAGGCCCAAGCCCGCAATGTGGACACGGAGGACGCGCTGCCCGACTGGCGCGCGGAGACGCCGCATCCGGTGCGGGTGGCGGCCGAGGTCTGATCGATGTCCGTCACGCCCGCTCCTGTCCTTGCGCGGCTCCTCTCCGGCGCCACGCTAGAGCGCACGCCTGCCGGCCGGCTGCGGCTCACCACGCCCGAAGGGGTGGTGCATGAGCCGGTCCTGGCGGTGCGCGCCTTTCCCATCTCGGCGCCCGAGCGTGGGCTGTCCTTGATGAGTGCAGAGGGCCATGAGCTGTTCTGGATCGAGCAGATTTCAGCGCTCGAGCCCGCTGTCCGGTCGCTGGTGCAGGAGGCGCTCGATGAGCGCGAATTTATGCCGGTGATCGCGCAGCTTCTGGAGGTATCGGGGTTCGTCACACCCTGCACGTGGCGGGTGGACACCGACCGCGGACCCGCCCGCTTCGTTCTGAAGGGCGAAGAAGACATTCGCCGGATCGGAAACGGTGCGCTCCTCATTACCGACAGCGACGGCATTCACTATCTGGTGCGTGATACCGCGGCGCTCGACCGCAACAGCCGGCGGCTGCTCGACCGCTTTCTCTAGCCTCGGCGCTCACTCGGCGCGTAGGGCCTGCGCGGGCGATAGCGACGCTGCGCGTAGTGCGGGATAAAGGCCGAAGCAGAGGCCCGCCATGACGCTTGCCCCACCCGCTGCGAGCGCAGCGGGTGCAGTGACAATGGCCGCCATTGCAAAATGTTCCACCGCGATCCAGGCGCCCAGAATTCCGATCGCAAGGCCCAGTAAACCCCCCGCTACGCAGACCACCACCGACTCATAGAGAAACTGAAGCGCGATGTCGCGCCGGCGCGCGCCCACCGCCATCCGCAGGCCGATTTCGCGGGTTCGCTCGGTGACGGTGACCAGCATGATATTCATGATGCCGATCCCGCCCACCAACAGACTGACCGAGGCGATGGTGGCAAGAAGCGTGCGCATGGTGCCGGCGGTTTTCTGCTCTGCTTCATAGAACGCGTCCTGCCGCCGGACTACGAAGTCATCTTCCAGACCTTCGGCGATACGGTGACGGGTGCGTAGCAGCAGTCGGATATCGGCCTCGGCCTGCGGTAGCGCCTGCGCCGACACGGCCTCCACCATCATGCGGTTGACCCGGTCGGGGAATGCGCTTCCGAACAGATCGCGCCGAGCCGTGCTGAGCGGCACGTAAATAATGTCATCCAGATCCCAGCCGTCCAGCGTCTGGCCTTTGCGGCCGAGGAGTCCCACGACGGTGAAGGGAACATTGCGGATCCGGATCGTCTCGCCCACCGGATTGCGGTGACCGAAGAGCTTCTCGGCGATCGTACCGCCCATGACCGCCTTGCGGGCGGCTGTGCGGACATCGTGTTCGTCGAAGATTCCACCAGCAGCCAGGGTCCAGTCACGGACCTCGATGATGTCCGGGTAGGCGCCCTGCACGGGTCCCAGCCAGTTCTGGTTGTCGAACATGATCTGCGCCGTATTCCAGGTGGTGGGCGAGACGGCTCGTACCGAGTCGAGCCCCCTGATCGCGTCCACGTCGCCGAGCGTGAGCGTGGGCGTTGCGCCCGAGGCCTGGCGGACGCCGCTCGCCACGCTTGCGCCCGAGTTGACCACCAGCACGTTCGAACCGAGCGTGCGCATCATCTGGCGCACGCGCTCCTGCGACCCTTGCGCGACCGCCAGCATCACCACCACCGAGGCGACGCCGACGATCATCCCGAGCATGGCGAGAATGGTCCGAAGCGGGTGTGCGCCCAGGGCTCTCCAGGCTTCGGCAGGCAGGGCGGAAAACATGACGACGATCGTGGCGCCGGGGCGAAATCAGAAGAGCCGGAAGCGCAGGCCGCCCCGTGCGGACGCGTTCGACGCCTGTACGAACTCCCCGATTGCGATGCGATCGCCCTCGGCGATGCCGCTGCCGGCAATCACTTCAGTGAAGGTGCCGTCGGTGATACCGAGTGTCACGCGCTGCCTGCGCAGCGGCTGCCCGCCCGGGGTGTCTTGGGCGACGAGCACCTCAGCGATCCGGGTGCGCGCCTGCGGGGGCGTGCGGGCAGCGCGATCGGCCGGTGCCCCCGAGGGCTGCGCCGCCGCACCCGTGGCACCCGCCGGCGCCACATCGTTGGCGTCCGAAGGTCGGAATCGGAGTGCCAGATTGGGCACCCGAAGGGCAGCATCGCGCCGCGCGATTTCCACCTGCACGTTTGCAGTCATGCCCGGCAGCAGCAGCCCGTCTTCATTGCGGGTGGCGAGCACGACGTTGTAGGTCACCACGTTCTGTTCGATCTTGGGATTGAGCCGGATCTGCCGCACCGAGGCCTCGAAGCTGCGCTCGCCGAGGGCATCCACCCGGAATCGCGCCTGCATGCCGACGGTGAGCAGCGCGACGTCCGCCTCAGCCACATTGGTATCGATCTGCATGTCGCGCAGATCTCGCGCAATCAGAAAGAGGGTCGGTGTCTGGAAGCTGGCCGCCACCGTTTGGCCTACGTCAACGCTGCGCGCGATCACCACGCCGTCGATCGGCGAGCGGATGGCCGTGTAGGCGAGGTTAGTGCGTTCACGGGCTACCTGGGCTTCGATGGCTCGCACGCGAGCCTGCGCCAGTTCGACCGCCTGGCGTTCATCCTCGACCTGAGCGGCAGAGATGAAGCCGCGCGCGGCGAGCCCCTCGCTACGCTCGAGCTTGCGACGAGCGACCGAAAGCTGCGTGCGCATCTCCTGAAAATTGGCTTCAAGCTGCGCGATCTGGGCCTCAATCAGAGAGGAGTCGAGTTCGGCGAGCAATTCGCCCGCGCGCACTGGCTGATTGAAATCGACCAGAACCCGTCTAATTCGCCCCGAAATCTGTGTGCCGACGTTGACCAACACCACGGGATTGAGCGTTCCCGTGGTGGCCACGTTCTGCAGGATGCGGCCGCGATCAACCGCTGCGAACCGGTATTTCTCCGGCGGCGCGTCGGATGCGGGGTCGGCCAGCAAGAACCAGCCGGCCGCTGTCCCCAGCAGGATGATGGCAACGGCAGCGAGAGTGATTCGGCGCATCGGGTGGTCAGGGGGCAGGGGCGGCGGGAAGGCGGGTGGGAGGGCGGCGTGATGGGCGGCGTGATGGGCGGGCCAACGCTTTGCACCGGATTGCCGATTATCGTTGATTCACCCAGATCCCCTCAGGGGCTTGCAGGATTTCCCGGGCACCGGCGACAATGACTGGCCGCGGTCGGCTCGTTCCGGAGCGGATCGCCCGTCCACTCAGTCATGACAACCCCTGGAGGTGACACTTGAAGTCCCGTCTCAACGTCAACGGATCGGTTCGGGAGTTCGAAGCCGATCCGACTACACCGCTCCTGTGGGTGCTGCGCGAGCAGCTCGGCCTCACCGGCACCAAGTACGGTTGTGGGGTCGCAGCCTGCGGCGCCTGCACCGTTCATATCGATGGCGTCCCCACGCGCAGCTGCGTGCGGCCGGTGTCTACCGTCAGCGCCAATGAAAAGGTGGTCACCATCGAGGGTCTGTCGCCCGATTCCTCGCACCCGGTGCAAAAGGCCTGGGTAGCCCTCGATGTGCCGCAGTGCGGGTACTGTCAGAGCGGCATGATCATGGCGGCGGTCGCGTTGCTGCGCGACAAGCCCAAGCCCACTGATCGCGACATCGATGAGGCCATGACCAATATCTGCCGCTGCGGCACCTACAACCGCGTTCGCGCTGCCATCAAGGTAGTCGCCGAGGGCGGCAATCCCCGCACCGCAGGTCTTTCGATCCAGCACGCTGACGGGAGCGCAACATGAGCGAACTGACTGTCACCCGCCGCCAGTTTCTGGCTTCTTCCGCCGCTGGCGGACTCAGCCTCGCATTCCATCTGCCGTTTGCCTCAGAAGCACTCGCGCAGGGCGCGGCCACACCCGAGGTGAACGCCTGGGTGGTGATCAAGCCCGATGACACCGTGGTGGTGCGAATCGC
>CAIPNM010000456.1 GCA_903866395.1 uncultured bacterium | reverse complement strand
TGAGCAGAAAGCAGCCTGGCTGCAGGTGCGTCGCGACCGTCCCGACTATGTGTTCCTCTGGGGCTGGGGCGTGATGAACTCAACCGCCGTGAAAGAAGCAATCGCCACCGGCTACCCGCGCGAGAAGATGTACGGTGTGTGGTGGTCGGGCGCCGAGCCCGACATCGTGCCCGCAGGCGACGGCGGCAAGGGCTATAACGCGCTCACCTTCATGTCGCCCGCCGGCACCAGCCGTGTCCACCAGGATGTCCTGAAAAACCTGCACGACAAGGGTCAAGGCTCAGGTCCGCGCGATGAGGTGGGTCAGGTGCTCTATAACCGAGGGCTCGCCTCGGCTGCGGTCACTGCAGAAGCTGTGCGCGTCGCACAGGAGCGCTACGGCAAGCGCCCGCTCACCGGCGAAGAAGTTCGCTGGGGCTTTGAGAACCTGAACATCGACGAAGCCCGCATCAAGCAACTTGGTTTTGAGGGGCTCATGCAACCGATCAGCACCAGCTGCCGCGACCACATGGGCGGCAACACGGCGCAGGTTCACTCCTGGGATGGCAAGAAATGGAACGTCACGCCCAAGGTGTATCAAGCTGACATGCAGATCCTGAAGCCCATGCAGGATGCGTATGCAGCGCGCTACGCGGCCGAGAAAAAGCTGCAGCCACGCGACTGCGCGAAGGAAGCCGCCAACTGATGGGAAGCGGTGCCACCGGGCCTCGCGGCTGGGTGGCACACCGGGCGCATCACACCAAGGGTGCGGTGCGCCGCTCGTCGCGGCAGCCAGCATGGCGAGCCGCGGCGCGCTGACCCAGACCGGGCGCGCTCGGTCTGGGTCAGCGCTTATCCCGGGAGACAAACGTGAGCAGTCCC
The DNA here is from genome assembly GCA_903866395.1 of uncultured bacterium. Taxonomy (GTDB): domain Bacteria; phylum Pseudomonadota; class Gammaproteobacteria; order Burkholderiales; family Burkholderiaceae_E; genus SYIM01. Next base: position 1,120 of record CAIPNM010000456.1, on the reverse strand, counting down.
TTGCTTGTCGTGAGCGGCATCGAGGTCATCTACAACCACGTGATTCTGGTGCTGAAGGGCGTATCGCTTCAGGTGCCCGAAGGCGGCGTGGTGGCGCTTCTGGGCGGTAACGGCGCAGGCAAAACCACCACGCTGCGCGCCATTTCCAATCTGCTCAAAGGCGAGCGGGGCGAAGTCACCAAGGGGTCGATCCGCTACCGCGATGAACCGATCGCTCACCTCACGCCTGCCGATCTGGTCAAGCGCGGCGTGATTCAGGTGATGGAGGGGCGGCGCTGCTTCGGTCATCTGACCGTGGAGGAAAATCTCCTCACCGGCACCTATACGCGCAATCTCTCGCGCGCCGATACTGCTGTAGCGCTCGAGCGCGTTTACCACTACTTTCCACGCCTGAAGACCCGACGCGCCTCGCAGGCGGGCTATACCTCGGGCGGCGAGCAGCAGATGACAGCGGTGGGCCGCGCGCTGATGGCCAATCCCAAGATGATCCTGCTCGATGAGCCCTCCATGGGCCTCGCCCCGCAGATCGTGGCAGAAATCTTCGCGATCGTCCGCGACCTCAACCAGAAGGAAAAGGTGAGCTTCCTGCTCGCCGAACAGAACACCAATGTGGCGCTTCGTAATGCCGACTACGGCTACATCCTGGAAAACGGGCGCATTGTGATGGACGGCCCGGCCCGGGACCTGGCCGAAAACGAGGACGTGAAAGAGTTCTACCTGGGCGTTGCGAAAGAAGGGCGCAAGTCCTTCCGCGACATCAAGTCCTATCGACGCCGCAAGCGCTGGCTCTGAGGCCCGCGCATATCCCCAGCCCTTGTCACAAAGCGAGTCGGTAATGAATGACGCGAACCGCAAGCACTATGACGACCTCGAGACGCGTACGCCCGAAGCGCGCGAGGGCGCGCTCTTTGCCCGCCTGCCTGGCCTGATCGCGCATGCGAAAGCGCACGCACCGGGGTGGGCCGAGCGGCTGCTGTCAGTTGAATCCGGTGCGATCGCCTCGCGCAAGGCGCTCGCCCAGATTCCCGTACTTCGCAAGGGCGAGCTCAAAGACCACCAGGTTGCGCGCCCGCCCTTTGGCGGCTTCACCACGGTCGAGCCCGGGCGAATGGGCCGGCTC
>CAIPNM010000455.1 GCA_903866395.1 uncultured bacterium | reverse complement strand
GAACATTCGGCCATTTGAGACCACGTTGGTGGTAGACGGGGTGAGCACCACCGTTGAACTCGGTGGGTTCGCGCGCCTGGCCACGCTCTTTAAAGCGGCCGCAGCCAGCACCCCGAATTTGCTGAAGTTGCATGCGGGAGATGCCATCACCGGCACCCCGTACTACACCTTCTTCGATGGCGAAACCGACGCACTGGCCATGAATGCCATCTGCTTTGATGTCTTCATCCCCGGAAACCATGAGTTCGACGACGGTGACGCCGCACTCAAAAAGTTTCTCGACATGCTCGCGTCCGACCCCACGTGCAAGACCCCGGTACTCGCTGCGAACATACGCCCGGCTGCTGGCACCCCACTTGCCCAGCGCCCCGATGGATCGCCCTATTTTCAACCCTCGCTGATTCGCTATGTGAGCGGGATACCGGTGGGGATTATCGGTATCGACGTAAAGGGCAAAACGCAGAACGCCTCCCGACCGCTGCCCACCACGGCGTTTGATGACGAAACGGAAGCCGCGCAACGCACCATCGACCAACTGAAGGCCCTTGGCATCCGCCATATCGTGCTGATGACACACATCGGATATCAGCCTGATCTGGCGCTCGCTACGCGGCTGACCGATGTCGACGTCATCATCGGGGGCGACTCACACACGCTACTGGGAGCGTTTTCTGAAGTTGGGTTCTCAGACCCGCAGGGTACCTACCCGACGGTGGTACGCAACAAGTCGGGGGAGTTGGTTTGCGTTGGGCAGGCGTTCGAATATGCGAAGGTGTTCGCGCAGATGCGCGTGGTATTCAACCCCGACGGGAGCGTCCAGTCCTGCGACGGGACCGCATCGCTCGTGCTCGGCAAAACCTTCAAACGCAACAAGCAGCCCCTGTCCGCGCAAGAAAGCGCTGCGTTCGAGGCGCGGCTTGCCCGGATCAAGGCGGTGCGAGTCGCCGAAGACGACACCGAGGTCGCCAGCCGCCTTGCCCGATTCGAGGCGGATTACGCAACCCGCACTCAGACGGTCATCGGTACCCTCGCCGCAGCAGATTCACTTTGCCTGGTACGAGAGCCTGGCTCAGCCAACCGGGGCGGCGCGCTATGCGATGGTGTCGATACCCGAGCACGAGGAGCCGACGTTTCGCAGGTGGTCGCGGAGGCGTATCGCGAGGCTTATGGCGGCAGCGTTGCCGCATTTACCAAAGCCCATTTCGGCCTCGTCAATGCCGGCGGGGTGCGGGTTCCAATCGAAACCGACGGGGTCAGTCCCCGCGTCTTGCGAAACCAGGATGCCTACCTCGTGCAGCCGTTTCCTAACGAACTCTTCAGCATTCAGATCACGGGCGCTGAAATCGCCTCGGCCCTGGAAGACGGCGTCGCCAACTGGCTCGACAATCGCAACTCAAACGGCTCGCATCCGTATGCGAGCGGCCTGCGATGGAATCTTGATCTCACCCAGGCGCGCGGCCAGCGGTTCACCGACATCGAGGTGAAAGACCCCAACACCGGGAGCTGGGCTACCCTGCAGGCGAATCAGACCTATCTGGGTGTGTTGACCGATTACCTTACGCAGGGCTTTGAAGGCTATGGCACGATCAAAAGCGTCTGCACCGGTGCGGGCGATCGTTGCGCAACCGCGGGCAGTCTGTTCGCCGACCAGAGCCTGATTAACTACGTTAAGAAGATTGCGGCGCGCCCCGCCCCGAACAACATGGTCACACGCCCGTTGTGTAGCGACTATGCACACCAGCGCGTGCGCACCCCAGCCGGTGTCGATCTCCAGCCCTGCCCCTGAAGCAACACCATCAGTTGCCCTGAATGCCGTTATCGCGGGCCAGTTGCCGCCAGAACGGGATTTCCCGTGCAATCAACTGGGCGAAGGCTGCTGGCTCAAGCGTGGCCGGCACGCTGCCCTTTGCGAGGATCTTCGCGCGCACATCAGGCAGCTGATTGATCGCGACAATCTCGCGATGTAAACGATTGATGATGTCGGGGGGGGTGCCCGCCGGAGCGAGAAGCCCGATCCAGAGCGACAGGGTAAGGTCGATGCCGAGTTCGCGTAGGGTCGGCACCTCGGGCAGCCCGGGCATACGCTCCGATGCCGTCACGGCCAAGGCGCGGAGCTTACCGCTTTGCAAACCTGTGATTGCGGGCCCAGAGTCTGCCAGCGCTATGGTGACCTCGCCGCCCATCACCGCCTGCACCGACTGGTTCGCCCCTTTATAGGGAATATGCGCAAAACGGGCCCCAGTGAGCTTGTTGAAGAGCTCGCTCGCCAGCTGAAACGACGCCGAACTGGCCGCATAGTTGCTCTTGTCGGGCTGGGCCTGCGACTGCGCAACCAGCGCCTTCACGGTGGTCGCAGGGTTGGTCGCGTTCACCAGCAACACGAGCGGCGAGTCACTCATGATGGAGATCGGCGCCAGATCCTGCGGACCGTAAGGCAGCTTGTCGTTTAACGCGTGATTGAAGATCACCGGTCCGGGCGCGCCCATCATCAGCGTGTAGCCATCGGGCTTGGCTCGCGCCACCTGGGTGCTGCCGACCACCGCCCCCACGCTGGGGCGGTTCTCCACCACCACCGGTTGACGCAGACGCTCAGAGAGCTTCTCGGCGAGAAGCCGCGCCATGAAATCCACACCACCGCCGGCGGCGTAGCCCACAACCAGCGTAACCGGACGGCTTGGCCAGTCCGCAGCTGCAGTCTGGGCCTGCGCGGCCCCCGACATGAAGGAGGCCGCGAGCGAGACCGCCACGGCGGCTGCAACCGGCAGAACGTGGCGACGCACGGCAGATACGCCAGTACGCCGGCTTGCGACGACAGAGGAATGGACGTGGGGCATCATGGTCTCCGAAAAAAGCAATCAGTTATTGCAGACCGATCTGAACATTCAGCACTGCCGAGCGCCCGGAATCAAGTGCCGCAAGGCAGCGCGCGATAGCAGGCTCGACCTCGGCGGGGTCGCTCAACAGTTCACCGTAGGCGCCAAAGGCCTCACCCACCTTTTCGAAGCGGCGCGTGGCCCCCTGCAGCCGGGCGTGATATTCGTCCTCGGCAGCCGATGCACCGTCGGGATACACCCGCAGCACGGCCTCCTTCACGGCCTGCCAGCCCCCGTTATCCAGAATCACTGTGAAGATTGGCAAACCGTAGCGTTGCGCCGTGGCATAGACCGAGCTGGGCGTCCCGAGGTGAAACGCACCATCGCCGAGCACATGAACCGCGCGAACATGGGGCCGGGCGAGCTTCACGCCCAAGGCCATACTGCCGCTGTAGCCCAGCCCGCCCCCGGCACCGCCGATGAAGCTGTGGGGCACGGTTCGGATGATCTGGTTGAGCACAGCCGGCGAATTCCGAACCGCTTCATTGATCACCACGTCGTCAGGGGCCAACGCGCGCGATAGCGCCGCGCATACATGGGCGGCGGAAAGCGCGCCAGGCTCGCCGGGTTTGGCCGCCGCGCGCTTCAGTGCCTCGGCCCGAGCAGCCGCCGCCGTATCGAGCTCGCGCATCCGCCGCTCGACGCGGGCGCGAAAACCGTCATCGGCACGGGCGCGCACCAGGGCGCTGACCTGTCGCAGAACCGTGGCGACATCGGCCTGCATGCGTAGATCGGTCGCAAACCCCCACATGGGAAAGTCCTGTTTCATTGGGTCTACATCGACATGCGCCCACCAGGTGCCCGCCTCGGGCTGCACAAAGCGCGGTAGCCACGGCACGTCAATATCAACCAGCAGACCCACATCTGCCCCAGGTAGTACCGCTGCCGGATCAAAGCCCGCAAAACACGGCGATTGACGCGAGATGCCCAGAGCGCTGGGCATGTAATCAACCACGCGAATTCCGCACAGACGAGCCAGTTCCTCGATCGCCACCGCGGCCTCGGCGCGTCGACCGGCATAGGACGTGATCAGGATCGGGCGCTCGGCTGCGATCAGCCGGTCGGCGATCAATGCTGCCCGCGCGTCGTCAACGCCACCCAGCCGGGCCGGCCCATAGCGGACCGCATCGAAGTGCTGGTTTGGCGGCACAGCAGGCGACTCAGCCAGCACCTCGCGGGGCAGCGTCATGTAAACCGGACCGGGCGGATCGGACTGCATAACACTGTGCGCGCGCCTTAGCGCCTCACGCGCCACGACCGCGGTCGGCAGGTTGTATTCCCACTTGACGTAGGGGCGCACCAGGCTGCCAATATCAAACGGATCCTGGATGAAGTGCACATAATTGTCCCGCGACCCGGGGAGCTCACCGCGCAAGGTGTAAGGCGCTTTGCCCGCCATCAGCAAGGCGGGGAGCCGCGCGCGCTGCAGATTGTGTGCGCCCATCGAAGCATTGGCCGTGCCGGAATCGACATGAACCAGTACGCCCTGCCCCTCGCCAGTAACCGCCGCATAGCCCGCTGCCATATGGACCGCCACATTTTCATGGGGACAGAGAACCACCTCGGGTAATGCGCGCCCCGCCGCGCGAAAGCGCGCCATTTCCTCGATGAGGCTCACATGATCGGTGCCCATGTTTGCAAACAGGCAGCGAATGCCCAGGTCGGTGAGCCCTTCCAGGAAATGCGCAGCGCCAGTGACGGGCGTAGCGGCCGACGGTGGCTCGGAGGGTGAAGCCGATGGCAGCGCCGAAGCGGCAGCGGAACTCGGGGCGTTCAAGGCAGTCTCCGGATGGGAAAACGATGGGCGCGACTCTAGCGCGTCCGGGCGCCGAAGGCGAGGCGCACCAGGATTTGACAGGTCAATTGCGCATCGTAGAAAGTGGCAGACCGACTTCCCCCAATTGCGCCCATGTCTCTTCGCGAACACTTCCTGCTCGACCCTGGGCTCACCTTTCTGAATCATGGCTCGTTCGGTGCCTGCCCGCGCGAGGTGCTCGAGGCACAGTGGCGCTGGCAGCTTGAGATGGAACGCAATCCGGTTGACTTTCTGGGCCGGCGTTCAGCAGAACTGCTGTTTCGCGCGCGCTCGGTGCTGGCCGCCGAACTGGCGACCCGCCCCGACGACCTGGTGTTTCTGCCGAACGCCACCACCGGCGTCAACATGGTGGCGCAATCGCTCGCGCTGTCACCGGGTGACGAAGTGCTGGGCACCGACCTGGAGTACGGCGCCTGCGAGGCCG
>CAIPNM010000454.1 GCA_903866395.1 uncultured bacterium | reverse complement strand
GCCAGGCGCGCCTGCTCAAGCGCGACCCGCATGAAAAGCGAGTCATCAGCCATATCGCCCTCGATGCCCTGGGCGATCCCTTCTGCGGCTGCCGCTCCGCGCGGCGCTGGCCCGCTCAGGCCGATTTCTGAATCACCGATTTCGCGGCATCGGCGAGTTCCTTAACTACCGTGCTCTGCAGTTGCGTGATCATGGCCCACTCCTGGATCTGCTTCTGTAGTACCAGAAGATCTGAAGGGGTCTGGGTTTGCGAAGCGGCCTGCGCCTGGATGGTGGCGCGCAACGTGGTTTCGGCGTTAGTGACCGCAGTGAGCATAGTCTGCGACACGTAGTCGAGACTGAGTCCGTTACCGGGTAAGACGTTCATGGTGTTGGCTTCCGTGTGGCGGGATCGCGTATCTGATCGGGGCCGGTCTGAAAGGGGTTGGGCGCCTCATCCGAGCGCGTAGGCCTAACGTTGCACACTACCTCGGATGCGGCTTCGATCGCAAGTAGAGCGGCCTCGATACGCCGATACCGTGCGACCGGCTGCTGGCCCGAGGACTGGCTGCGAAGGCGCTCAGAAAGCGCAGCGAGCATTTGCTGGCACTCTCTGATCGCCTCGCCGGCCTCGGAGCTCGCGAGCCGCTCCTCGAGCTGACTGAATGTGATGCCCGGCTCACTCACCTGGCCACCCGATGTTGTGCGCCATTTGCGTCCTCAAACAGAAGTTCGGTATCGCCGATGGCGGCCAGCCGGTAGCCATTCACCATGCCACCTGGCAGGACGCGGTGCCCGTCCGCAAACAGCAGGTAGGACAAGGGGCCACTCTGAATCGCAACGATGCGAGGAAGCTTGGGTGGCGGCAGCACGGGCTGGGCGACCGATGCAGCAGCGACCGGAGCAACCATTGGGTCTGACAAGATGAGTGCCACGCGAGCTGGCAGTCGATCACTAAATCGCTGGTTGAAGCCGAGCAGAGCCTGCTCCCAAGAAGCAGCCCGCTCGCGGGGAATAGTGCCGTCAATGCTGATCCGGGAATCACTCCACACGACTTTGACCGAGCCAAAGCCCAACCCCTGCAACTCGCCACCCAGTTGAGTGGCTACGTCGTCTGGCGTGCTGAGACCGTTCACCATTGCGACGGTTTGTGGAAGCCGCTCTTCAAGTATCGAACGAGCAAGCGCCCCCTCATCGGGCCGGAGTACAAGGCCAGTCAGGCGAATCCGACCACCCGTGAGCGCCTCGGCGCCGAACCCTTCAGGCAACACTCTCGCCGCGTCGCGTACGCGTTCGGCGAACTCGGCCTGAGTAAGAAGCGCGAGCGCCACCCAACGCCGCTCGGGAGACAGCAACTGGATCACCTGGTCCTGTTCATCCACACTTTCCAGAACGCCCGTGACCTCGATCCGGCCGTCGCGCCGCAGCGCCGCTCGAACCACATCATTGAAGCCTGCGGCGGTGATCCGCTCCTTCACGCGTGCGAGGTCTTGCTCACTGGCGCCTGCGGGAGGCAAGGGTGCAGCCGCCACCGGCGACTCAATGGGTGCGCCGCGAAACAGGCCAAGTAACGGATCCGTGAAACCGGATGCGTACCATGCAATGCCGACCAGGATCGCGCCGGGAGCAAGCAACCAGGCTTTACTTCCGCGCCACGACGAACGCGAGCGCGCGGCCTCGATGGCAACTGGCGCTAGCGACTCCCCCACACGATCCGCGGCCAAGGAGGCAGCATCTGGCGACTCGTTCAACGTGCCTGCGGCTGCGCTTCCGAAAGGGGCACCAACCCCACCCTCGCCCACGCCGTTATCGGCTGCTTCGGTTGCCGCCGGTGACGAGACACCCGCTTGGGCGCTGCCCGTTTCAGGCCGGGTCCAGGCGATTGGCAGCTCGGTTGCAGCTGACCATGACTCTCCGGCGGACTGTACGGTCAGCACCAGGGCCCCAGCAGTCAAACCCTGGCCTCTCGGGATGACCTGTTGGGTGCCGTCCGGCTCAAGCCAGACCCAGCCCTCCGAACTGGCCTCCAGGCGTGCCTGATCGAAAGGCGCGTCATGCAACACCACGTCGCAATTGCGCGAGCGACCGATCGTGAGACGCTCACCGGGTGACAGCGAAAGTGACGCACCGGCATGGACGCCCGATAACAGCCGCAATTCGAACGGCGGGGCGGCAACAGCGCCCTGGGATTTACGGGCGTCGCTCAAAGATCCACCCGGGCAAGCGGCTGAATGTTCACCTCAGGCACCAACTCCTGATAGGACAGCACCTGAAGATCATAGAGATCGGCCTCGATCAACTTTCGCATGTACCGTCGAATGTCCATCGAGGCGAGCAGCACGGGACGAGCGCCGCTCGCGGGAAGCTTGCCAACGGCTTTTTTAAGGTTATCCACGAGTTTGCGCGAGGCGGCCGGATCAAGCGCGAGATAACTTCCTGCCGAGGTCTGGCGGATCGCGCTCCGCACCGTTTCCTCAACCTTGGGTGCCAACAGGTAGGCAGGCAGCATGTTCTGCCCCGAGGAATACTTGAAACTGATTTGCCGCTTGAGCGAGCCACGAACGTATTCGGTGAGGAGCACCGAATCTTTCTCCTTCTGGCCCCACTCGACGAGCGACTCCAGAATGGTTCTCAAGTTGCGAATCGAGATGTCTTCCGATACCAGGCGCTGAAGAATCTCACCGATCTTCTGCGTGGGCATGACACGGGTTGCCTCTTTCACCAGGTCGGGAAAGCGCTGCTCCATGGCACCCAGCAAGAACCGGGTCTCCTGTACGCCGATGAACTCGGCAGAATATTTCCTCAGTACTGTTGCAAGATGGAAGGTGAGGATCTGGGTGGGATTCATATACGACATGCCGGCCTTGGACAAAAGCTCTGCGGTTTCCGTGGCCACCCAGATCGACTCCACCCCGGGCAAAAACGCGCGGTCTTTTTCGAAGTCAACGCCCAACGCCGAGAGCTTGTCGGCCGACTCGCGAACCAATACCTGGTCGATCCGCAACACCCCCTGTGCGACGGGCACCTCGGTCAGCACGATGTGATAGGTATTCGACTCCAGGCGGTCGTTAAAGCGTAGCTGAATACCTGGGAAAGGCACGCCCAGATCGAAATACAGCGCTCGCCGGATTTTGATCAACTCCTCGTTCAGTTCATCGGCTTTCAGTGCCATGCGCAGGTTATCGGCCACATCCAGAATCAGCGGAACGGTGGGCACAAATTCATCGGTTCCGTCGCCCCGGGTGGGTTTTCGGGCGGATGAGTCGCTCGCGGCAAGCGCCGGCACTTCGGTGATCTCGCCGGTTTTCTCATCGACCTGTCGGCGCGGCCGCATGGCAATGCCCATCGCGATCAACGGAATGCCGAGCAAAAGAAACACAAACGACGGCATGCCCGGGATGAACCCCATGCCAAGTGCAATACATCCCCCGATGATGAGGGCGCGGGGTTGGGCCATGATCTGCGAGCCGATGTCCTTGCCCACGTTGGAAGGACCTTCGTCGGACTGCACGCGAGTCACGATAATGCCCGCGCAGATCGAGATGAATAGCGCTGGAATCTGCGAGATCAGACCGTCTCCGATGGAAAGGATCGAATAGGTCTGCATGGCCTTCCCAGCCGTCATTCCCCGCTGCAGCATGCCTATCAGGATGCCCCCCAGCAAATTGACCGCCACAATAATGAGCCCCGCGATGGCATCGCCCTTGACGAACTTCATGGCGCCGTCCATGGCGCCGTATAGCTGGCTTTCCTTCTCAACGGCTCGACGACGGCGCTTGGCCTCGTCCATGTCGATGGTGCCGGCGCGCATATCACCGTCGATCGCCATCTGTTTGCCCGGCATGGCGTCGAGCGAGAAGCGCGCGGCAACCTCGGCCACTCGCTCAGCGCCTTTGGTGATCACCACGAACTGCACGATGGTGAGAATCAGAAACACCACCAGGCCGACCACCAGATTGCCACCCACCACAAAATTGCCGAAGGTATCGATGATGCTGCCCGCATCTCCCTGTAGCAGGATCAGCCGGGTGGTGGCGATGGAGATGCCCAGCCGAAAAAGCGTGGTTACCAGGAGTACGGACGGAAACGATGAAAACGCGAGCGGTGTCGGGAGGTACATCGCAACCATCAGCAGCACCGCTGACAGCGTCATGTTCATACCAATCAGGACGTCAACCAGCAGCGTGGGTAACGGCAGAATCATCATGAAGATGATCGCAACGATCATCACCGCAAGCACGATGTCGTTTCGGCTTGCTGCCTTTAAGGCGATGCTCTGAAGCAGCGCTTGAAGTCGGTTCATGCTGCCAGTCCCAGCGGGGGGTGCGCCGACTCACGAAGGGACAGCCAGGCCCTCATCGACGCCGACGCTTCGGTGTTTCGGCCCAACGCTGACAGCGCCTCGGCTCGCGCAAGATGGAACACAGCGTCGATCTGGCCGCCAAGCGCAATGCGATCGAGTGCGATTAGCGCGCGCTCAGGACGGCCGGCGGCTAGTGCAGCCACCGCCACCAGGCGCGAATGTGACACGACCGACGGCTCTAAAGATTCGAGTCCGGCAAAAACCGTGAGTGCACGCTCTGCCTGGCCCTGCTGGAGGAAAAATCCGCCAAGCAGTGCCAGCGCGTCGCGTTCTGCGTCGGTAAGAGGGGAACTCATGCTGCTCACCCCTGTAGCAACAGACTCTGGTTCTGGCGAACCAGGTCGCGTAGCGCAAGCATTTGCCGCACCTCGGCGTTCAAACGGCGAAGCGCGAGTTCGGTCTCCGGCGATTCGCTGTTTGTTCGCGGACGCGAATCGAGTCGTTCCCGAATCTGCGCGAGCGCATCAGTAAACCCGCCAGAGCTGAGAACCTCGGACGAGACCGTCTTTGGAAGCCCCCACTGCCTGATCAACTCGGCTGTACCGCCGGGAGCGAGCAAACGATCCACTTCGCCGATGTACGGCATTCCGGTTGGCGGAATTGCCCGGTAATCGGGCAGGCTGGACGACGGAAAGTCGGCCTCAACCGGAAGACCGGCAAGGCCGAAGTTCAGCGCATAGCTCGCATCGATCGAGGTGGCCATGGCGCTCAGACGGGTTGCGACAGGCTCTCGGCCCAGGAGAGAAGTTGCTCAGCGGCTTTCATGAGCGACTCGGCAGACAGCTGCGACTCGAGCAACCGGACGGTGCCGACCAGGCAGAAATCAGACCCCGAACCGCGGCTTCCCACCTGAAGCACAAAGCCATGGCGGTCGCGCGCCTCGACGCTTTGGAGCGCGCGCAGCGACAGGGACGCATCGGCATGCGGAACCGGCTGGCGCACATGAACCAGAATGTCTCGATCGCGGAGCAGAAGACCCAGACTGGCACCTGACTCGATTTCGAAAGAGGCCTCGCCTGAGTCAAGCGTCAGGCCGGCCAACCCTATTGCTCGTCCAAACTCTTCGGTGGCACGCCAAGGGTCCATCAGGAGACGGCTCCATTCATTCGACAATCCCCTCTTCCCGGTCGATGGCGTAGTCGACAGCGCTCTGCGCCGAATCGATGAGGGTCTGCCTTGCCTCAGGGGTGGCAAACACCTTCACCGGAATGTCTTTCACCAGATTCCGAACGCCGGTTAGGAAATCAACTGCAGCGGCCATCGGATCCATCGCGCGATAGCGATCGGCAAGCCGCTTGAAGTGGTCGGCATCGACCCAGCGCTCCCCCGCCAATGAAACCAGGTCGCTGGTGAGCTGGTTGGGTGCAAAGGGAGTGGTTCCGTGCCTCGCCTGGAGCTGGCCGGACAGTTCAGTACTGCCTTCAAGAAGGGTACTGACCACCTCAAGGTGATAGAGGTCACTGACCAGCGACCGTAGCTTGACCTTGTCAGTCGACGAGCGAGCGGCAGAGAGATCAAGGCCTAGCGCCGCGATCATGGTGCGATGGACCTCAAGAAACGCTGCAGGGGAGCCTTCATCGTGAACCAGCTGCAGGAGGTGATTAAGCACGCCCCCGAGCGATTCGGCACCGATTGCCGCGTCGTGATAAGCCGAGCGGAACTGACGCGCCTGATCCGCGCTCAGCCGACTGTATGCCTCGACGGTGTTGACATCGGCCAGGATGCGCTCGCCTCGCTCGGCGAACATTTCCTCCAAAACTTCACGGACTGCGGCGGCAACGGTACCATCCGCGTCGCCCCCAGCCTGCCCAGACTCGATCTCCTCAGCGGCATCGAGCAACATGAGAAATTGCGCGGTCGGGTCGCTATCTGATTCCTCGGCGAACTGCCTGATTCGATCGGGACGCTTCAGGATGGCGCGAGCGAGATCCCCCTGCCCCGGCGCCCTGGCCTCGACCGACTCACGTTCCGCGTCGCCCGAACGACTGCCGCGCGACTTGCCCGTCCGGGTATGCTCTAGCGTCTTGTGACGAATTTCACGTGACAAACCCGCCAGTGCCCCCCCGGTCAGGATTGTTCGATCCTTGACGCCACGCTGCTGCATGCGGGCGGCGAAGGACTGCGTTAACTCGCTGGCTGCATCAAGCAGAGGGTTCTGTTCGCTCGTCCGCTGCTGGACAATCTTGCGCCCGGCGAGCCGGGCCTCGGCCCCGCCAGTCAACTGACCCGGACCAGCGAACTGACCGGCCTGAGGGAGCGCGGCGCTTACCGAACTGGTTTGATTCATGACTAATTAACAAAAACGCGGCATCATGGAACGAACGGGGAACGCACTGGTAATCAATGCTCGCTTGGATTCCAATTACTTCGGTTGCAGTATAGACTCCGACCATCGGAATCGGAGTTCGGCCGCCGCATAAACCGTCCGACGTGATTCTGATTCATCGAATTCGCAACATTCATCGGATCCTCATCTCAGAACATGGCGATTGACGTCGATAAGCTGATTCGCGACTCGGAGGAATTGATCGCGCAGGCCGAAGCGGGCGGATTGGCAGCCTGGTGCAAGGCACAGGGTCTTGACCCTGAAAAGATCGCGGATCTCACTCATTCCATTTCCGCAGAATCCCAGAAAATCGCCCACGAACTATTTGCCGACGATCTCGCTCAAATTAAATTCGAGGTGGAGTCCCGCGCCCGAGAAATGGGGATCGTCGGTAACTCGGGCACGGCGCCGTCCGTGCACGCCGCTGCGGTACGGCAGCGCCGGCGGCTGGGAATGGTCTAACCAGGCGTCGACGTTCGGGAGTATCGATGACAACCATCCAGCCTGCTGCCGGCGCTCCCTCCCGCTTAGGCGGGGTCGCTTCGGCGACGAATTCAAAATCGACAAGCGACCTTTATTTCGATGTTCAAACCGCTCGGGTGGCACTTTTAGAAAAAGAGGTCAACAGGGCTGCTCTGGATATGCAGTCGAATCTGCAGAAAATAAGTTCGCTTCGGGACATGCGGACGAACTTAAGCACCCAGAAAACCTTCTTTACTGGCAGTTCGTCCGCCGACGCGCGATTAATTGATCAAAACCCTTATGCGGAACAGTTTAAGCACGCGAGCGACACGCAGGTGGAGGGTTACCGGCGAGCCAGTGATCCGGCCGATCCCAGCTACGATCCCAACTACCTCGCACGGGCGGCCGGCGGCGAATTCGGCGAAGCCTATCAGTCACTTGCAAAGGTGGCCACTGACGCCCGCAGCGCAGGTCAGTCTGATGCGATGGTGCGGAGCTATGCCTTGGGCACTATCTCCAGCGCAGGCATCGATGCCACGCTCACCGACATTCAGGGAAAAATCGACGGTTTGATGAGTACCCAGCAGCTTCAAATGATTACGCTGCAGTCCTCCATGGACAAGCGAAGAGAGGCGCTGGATTCGGCATCAAATTTCCTAAAAAAGAATTCCGACACAGAAAATTCGGTTATTTCAAATAGTCGCTAAGCCCTTCAATCCTGGGCCTTTGTGCACATTTTTTCGGTGATGCCAGGCCCTCCCAAATTAACGAAAGGATTTATATGTCAACCGTTTCAGGCGTTGGTTCCGTTGCGCCGGTCTACACCGAAAATTTGAGTGTGGATGATGCTCTGATCCTGGTTCAGATGGAACGCGTCAAACTGACCGAATCCGAGTTGAGTGACCAGATCAACGCTATTCGCGCGAGAAACGATCGCATCAAGTCGCTGAATGACATCCGTGCGCAGCTTCAAAATGTCAAAACCGGCTTCAATGGCGACGCCAAAGATACTGATAACGCGTCGGGGCAGCAAAACTGGAATAAAGGCGACGCGACCCTGAGGACGGCTGCCGCCAAGCTCGCCGACATGCTTGACGCCATGGGAATCGCACCCAATACGCCCAGCATTAATGAACTCAGGAATGGGAGTTTCTCCAAGTCCCGACTGGATGCCCTTGACACCGAGTTGAAGGGCAAAATCGACTCTGAGACCAGCGGTTCTCAGATGGACATGGTGCGGATGCAATCGCTCAACAACAAGCGAAGCGAAGCCTTCGACACCATGACCAACATGCTGAAGAAATCGTCTGACAGCAAGTCTTCCGTCGTCTCTAACATGCGCTGAGGAGAACTGTCCAATGAATCAACCAATTTCCCGTCCCGGTGCGCCACGCGATGCAGAGGCCTTCGCAGCGGCGCTGTCCGAGCATCTGCTGCAGGGCGGAACCTTGGGTGACCTACACGGCTTTGCGGAGCAAGACTACGAGGCCATGTATACCGTGGGCCACGGCATGTATTCCCAACAGCGGTACGACGACGCCCTCAAAGTGTTCCGTCTGCTTGTGGCCTGCGACCCTATGGATCGCCGGTTTCATCAGGCGGTCGCGTCCTCGCTCCAGATGACGGGCGAGTTCGAGCTCGCCATCGGGTCTTACTCCATGGCGTCGATCATGGACATCAACGATCCGGTACCCACCTTTCATACGGCGGAGTGTCTGGCGGCGCTCGGCCGGGTTGCCGACGCGCGAGAAGCGCTCGCCATCGTCATCGAACAATCGTCTGACCCCGCTTATGGTCCCCTGCGTGTTCGCGCCGAGGGCTTGCTTACCCTCTTGTCGCGCGCGGCAGAACCGTCCGCAACAGCCCCCAGGTGATCCACATGAGCCCCACATCCATCGATGGTTCCATCGCCAGCACCCCCACTCGCCTGCCCTCCATCGAAGCAGACACGGTCGCCACCCGCCGCGAGCTGGGTGCGCTGGGCGCCCTCGGCGCGGTTGCCGGCGTCAATTTGGAGGAGGTGCTGAGACTTTACCGTGACAGTAACGGCGCCGCAGGCTCGGGTGTGCCGCAACTCGCGGCGCCGAAGATGACCGCCGCCCAAGCGTCCGAGCGCATTCGCGCCAATACCGCCGCCGCGCCGTTCTTCTCGGTCGATGACATGACGGTTCAGCTCAGCTACATGCAGTCACTCACTGATGGGCTGATCTCGCAGCGGCAGATGTCGGACATCCGCGGCAGCCAGGCCGACATGAAGCAGAAGAACGCGCAGCAGCTCGAGAAGGTCAAGAAGTGGATCAACGACCTGGACCAGGAGGCAAGCGCCAGGAAAACCAGCGGGATCTGGGGCTGGGTCAAGAACGTTTTTTCGGTGGTGGCCTCTGGCGTCGCGGCGTTTCTTGCCATCGCAGCGTCGCCGTTTACCGGGGGCGCCTCTATTGCCCTTGCAGTAATAGCGGTGGGGGCGTTTCTGGACAGCCTTCAGGGGATGGTCTTTCAGGCGCTCAAGGAAGCCGGCGTGGAAGTCCCGCAAAAGCTTCAGGATATCTTTGGCAGCATCTTTACCGTTGGCGGCATAGTCGCAGGTGTGTCACGCTTGGCTGGCGCCCCGGAATCCGCCACCGCGTGGGTGAAGATGGGCATTGATCTGGTCGTTGGCATTGCAACGGGCGTGGCGGTATGGAAGTCGGCAGGAGCGGTCGGCGACACAGTCGTCAAAATTTCCAGCACGGCAAAAATGTGGACCGCTGGCGGGCAGATCGGCGCAGATGTTGTGACCGCAGGCGCAGGCTCTACCCAGGCGGCTGTAGGCCTCGATGCGGCCGGGTACGCCCTGGATGCCTCCAATGCGCAAGCCGACAATGCGCAGATCATGGCCGAAATCGCCCGGATTCGAACTGTCATGGAAGGCAATGTCGATGAGCTCAAGAAGGCGGCCGATCAGGCCCAGAGCGTGATGCAGATGATCATGGGCATGCTGCGCGACTCGGCTGACATGTCCACGCAAATCAGCACCAACCTTGGTCGCGGCGGCACCAGGGCCTGAAGCCCATCCCCCTTTTCAGCGGAGTTGAGTATGACTCGAGTCGATGCAGCGGCCGGACAGTTTGTGCCGGGCGAGATCGCCCCCAACGCAAAACCGGCTGTGGAGCAAACATCGTCCAGTGCGCTTTTCACGGTCAGCGACGCGGACATCATGCGGGTGCTGATGAACGTGGACGCCAGTGGCCAAGGAAGTGGCGCAGAAGATCGGCTGGCCGCCACGGGCATGTCAGCTCCGGCCACCCAAAGCGTCGCGTCAGGTGACGCGTACCGGGCTGAGATTGCCGACCGTAGCGCTCAACCCTTCGACCTTGCTGCGGTCAGTGCCGTTTTTCTTGAGTTCATGCTGTCGTACCGGCAGGCGGCACGGGTCGACCGTGAAGGCGCGCTCGACGCACAGATCAGTGCCATGCTGAGCAGCGCCGAGCAGATCCGTACCGCTGCTAAAGACCAGTTCCAAGCCGAGCTTGTTCAGGCGATCTTTTCCTTTGTAAGCAGTGCAGTACAGATCGGGTTTGCGGGCATGCAGATGAAATCGGTCAATTCCATGCGCAGCGAAATTCGTGCGCAGGAAACCGAGCTCAACGCCAACCTGAACACCAAGTTGAGCAAGGTGTCGTTGGAAAGCTCCAGCCAAGCGGGCGCCCCAAAGCCCGCGGGCAAGACCAAGATCGATAGCGCCGCTGAGAGCGAACCCGATGCCAAGGCCGCGGAAAGCAACCGAAAGTCTGCAAAGAATCAGGAGGAAGTTGCAGAGGAGATCAAGGTGTCTAAAAAGTTGGAGGACGCCGCTGGGAGCAGGGAGTCAGTTCAGCAATCAGAAATCGACATGATGGCGGAGGGTCTTGAGCTCGACATGTTTTCGAAGCCAACAGCGAAGACATCAGCCAGTTCTAATGAGACACCCGCTTTTCGAGCTTACAAAGAGCGTATCGATGCCGCTGCCCAAATGGGACAGGTTTATAACCAGCTGGGCGGTGCGTTCAGCGGGCTTTCCAATCTGCCTGGAAAGATCTGGGGCGAAGCACTCAAGGCCCAATCAGCGGAAGAAAGTGCGCGTGGCAAGGAATACGACGCCGCAAGCAAGCGCGCTGAAGCTGCCTACAGCAATGCCAACGACACCATGCAGAACGCCCGCGAGGCATTCAACAAAATGCTTGATATGCAAGCTGACATCCAGCGCACGGTTTCAGAGACCGCTCGCTCCATCACACGGATATGAGTCAGATGACTGACACCACGCTTCCCGCCCCGGACATCGCCGACCTGCGAAGCTACATGCAATCCAACCTCGCGTCGATCTCCTCCCCCGCGCAGGCTGGCCCCCCGCTGTCTGACGGCGCAATTGAACATCTCTATTCGCTTGGTTACCGGCTGCTTGTTGCCGAACAGCCTGAGCAGGCGCTCTCGGTCTTCGCGTTTCTGTTTGCCCAGCGGCCGACCGATCCGCGAGTGCTCTCCGGCTTCGGGCACTGCATCTTGGGCACGGGCAGTGCAGCACAGGCGGCGGTTATGTACTCGCTCGCCATGACCGCCGAGCCCGATAATCCTGGTCACGCCCTGGCGCTGGCGGAAGCTCTCATCGCCATGCGCTCCCCGGCCGCGGCAACCCTTCTGGAGGCTGTCAGGCATGCCGCAGTCGCTGCCAACAGGGGGGCGGTGGCAGACCGCGCACGTGCTCTGCTGACGATCCTTCGACAGCCTGAAGCAGGAACACAGGGGTGACTGGCGGCAGCGCGGTAACTTCTCCGGCGAGTTGCGGTCTCGCGGCTTCTGTTTCGTTCGTCTCGGGGCGCTGATGAGTGACGCCGCTTCGTTCGCGCCCTCGTTATGCTCAGACCCGCTTACTCCGAACGAATTTCGGACAATGGCGGAAATCGGTCTGGTGGCTGCTGGGCGGGGCTGGCTTGATCAAGCTAACCGGATTTTCACCGCGCTGATCGAGCTCTCCCCCGCCAGTTCGTTGCCTCACATCGGGCTTGCGCTCGCCCTGCTGAACTGCAATCAGCCCGACGAGGCCGTTCGGGTTCTCGAACGGGCCGAGGTGCTGGTGTCGGTGCCGCACTCACCCGGCACGGCTGCGCAAATGTCCGATCCACGCGACGATTCGGCGCTGATTCGAGCGTTTCACGGCGTTGCACTGAAGCTATCTGGGCGAACATCAGAAAGTTTTAGGATACTTCGGGGCTTGGCCGAGCGCCCTGCCAGCGACCACGCAGGACGTATCTCTCGGCGCATGCTTGGCTTGCCCGAAGCTCAGGAGGCTTGAAAGTGATCGATCCAGCGAACATGATCGGCGGGTTTGTGCGGGCAATTCCTGTCGCCCCGGAGCCCAGCGCTGCGGCGGTCCCAGCGTCCGATGTTGCGCGCCTTCAACTCGCGCTTGCTGATATACCCGGGGGGGCGGACGCGGCCGGCGTGGCACAGGATGCAGTGGCGATCACAGTGGGTCGACCAGCCGCTGCGACACCGAGTGGCCCGGCCGCCCCGCGAACGCTGGGCGATGCCATCTTGCAGGGGCTTCAGTCGGCATCGACGGACATCACCAACGCCTGGCGCGCCACCGGCGAGGTTTTGAACAAGCCCGACATCACCGTCTCCGACATGCTGCGCGTTCAGACCATGTTGCTCCAGTCTTCGGTGCAATACGAGCTGGTTGGAAAGGCGGTCAGCAAATCCACCCAGAGCCTAGAAAACATCCTCAAGACCCAGTGAACGCTTTCTCTTTATTCCTATTTAACGCTGCCCGGCGTCTGTTCGTCACGCTCCTCCTCGGATTGTCCCTGGCCGGATGTTCGGGCCGAGTTGAGCTGCTCGCCTCGGTACCGGAGGCTGACGCCAACGAGGTCATCGCCGCCCTCATCAACCAGGGCGTTGATGCCACCAAGGTGTCCGGCAAGGAGGGAATGGTTGGGGTTCGCGTCCCAGCCAATCAGTCGGCGCGTGCAGTGGACATCCTTCGCGTCCTGGGGCTGCCTCGTGAGCGCTTCGCAGGCATGGGCGAGGTGTTCCGCAAGGATGGACTCATTTCTTCGCCTGTTGAAGAGAGGGCGCGCTACCTCTACGCGCTCTCGCAGGACCTTTCAGCAACCCTGTCGCGCATTGACGGTGTACTGTTTGCGCGGGTTCATCTGGTGTTGCCGGAGCGCGGGTCCGGCGGCGAACCGCCCATGCCAGCCTCGGCCGCCGTGTTCATCAAGCATCGATCCGAGGCCAATCTTGAAGCGCTGCAACCGCAGGTCCGCCGCCTGGTCACCAATAGCATTCCGGGGCTGAGCAGCGACCGCGTGTCAACCGTCCTCGTCCCCTCCTCCATGGCCTTACCCGAGTCGTCGGCGGGCCCGTCCAATGTATTGGGCGTGCGCGTTGAATCCGGCTCGATCTGGAGCCTGGTGGCGCTGTTGCTGGTGTTCGTGCTGGTGGCCGCCGCCGCCGCGGGCGCTGGGGTCTACTGGTTCCTCCGGCGCACCGGGCGAATGGGTGGTGCGGCGGATGGTCGAGCGCCGCCCGCCCCATGAACCTCCCGCTGGTTTTTGCCCAACTGCCTTCCGAGGCGGGACGGAGCGTAATCGACTTCCTGTATAGCCCGGCGCGGGGCGCACACGCGGAGCGGCTCGCCGCGTGGGTGCCGGCCGGGATCGATCCCGCACAGCCTGGGCCTGCCCGCACGCTGGCAGGCTTGCTGGGCTCAGCAGGCGCCGAACTCGACCCGGGCCAGGCACTTCACCGAGTCGCCCTGCTGCCGCAGCCCCGACTTTCCGAGCTCGCGCGCCGCGCAGCCATCGATACGCTGGGGTGGGCGCTCCGCCGGGTGGTTCGCAACACAGAGCTGGTCAGGCTGGACGAATGGGTCACGCAGGATGACTGGAGTCGCGTTTACCAGGCGTCGCTCAATCACCCAATCGCGGATCGTCGCCTGGTCGGGGACATCGAGACGCTGATCCGCGCCTTGCAACATGTCGGATGGCACCTGATCGAACGTGCAGCCGACACCCTGCCCCGCGCTCTGAGCCTAAGGCTGCTTCTTAAATGCCCGCCGGTGGACATTGCGTCGGTATCAGCGTTTGATTCGTATCAGTCAAACGACGCCGACGTCATTGTCAGGAGCTATTCCGATTGGGCGAGCACAGCCATTCCCGATTGGGACAATGCGCTCGCAGCATTGGCGGCTCCCACTCGCGGTTGAGGATGCAATGAGCTTTATCCGACTGACAAGTTCAAAAGCCCTGGGAGCCATCGACGCCTCCGATCCCGTGGTGCCCGCGGCGGAGGCGGCCGCCTGGTTGGAGGCCTCTGCGCTTCTTGAGCATGCGCGACAGGAGGCCGCCCAGCTTCTTGGTTCAGCCCGTCAGCAGCTCGAGGCGGAGCGCGCGCGCGGCTATCAGCAGGGCTTGGAGGAGGCCAGACTGGAACTGACCGAGCGAATGATTGAAACCGCCTCGCGAACGGTTGAACTCTTTGCATCGATCGAGCAAAGAATGGTCAGCCTGGTCATGGACGCGGTGCGTCGCCTGATGGCGGATTTTTCTGATACCGAGCGGGTCATGGCGGTGGTTCGAAGCGCGTTGTCAGTGCTTCGCAATCAACGCCAGCTCACATTAAGAATTGCACCTGAGCATGTTGAACAGGTTCGTGCCCGCGCCTCCGAATTGCTGGAGCAGTTTCCAGGTGTGGGTATTCTCGATATCGTTGCCGATCCGCGTTTAAAGCTCGATGCCACCATCTTGGAAAGCGAGATCGGTCTGGTAGAAGCCAGCATCGAGTCGCAACTGCAGGCTATCGAGCAAGGCTTCCAGAAGGTTCTGGGAAGTAGAGTCTGACGGCGACCACCAGGGCCCACCGTGAAGAGCTTTGATTACCTCACCGATATGATGCGAATGGCGCTGGACGACACGCCCACGCTCATGATCAAGGGGCGCGTGATTCAGGTGGTGGGAACCATCATCAAGGCGGTTGTACCAGCGGTGAAAGTGGGTGAGGTCTGCATTCTTCGCAACCCCGGCGAAGACTTTGAGATGAAGGCCGAGGTGGTTGGCTTTTCGCGTGACGCGGCACTGCTCACTCCGCTTGGCGACATGTACGGCATCTCCGCATACACCGAGGTCACCCCCACTGGGCGCGCCCACATGGTTCCCGTGGGTGACGGACTGCTTGGCCGGGTACTTGACGGGCTCGGTCGCCCGCTCGACGCCGACACCGCTGGCCCGCTGCAGGCCGATCGATTTTATCCGGTGTTCGCTGACGCGCCAGACCCGATGAAGCGGCGAATCATCAAGGACCCCATGCCGCTTGGGGTGCGTGCCATCGATGGCCTGCTGACCTGTGGCGAAGGTCAGCGCATGGGCATTTTTGCCGCTGCGGGAGGTGGCAAGTCCACGCTGCTTGGCATGCTGGTAAAGGGGGCAGCGGCCGACGTGATCGTGATTGCGCTGATCGGCGAGCGTGGCCGCGAGGTTCGCGAGTTCATCGAAAATGAATTGGGCGTGGAAGGCTGCCGACGTTCGGTGATTGTCTGCGCCACCTCGGATAAATCCTCGATGGAGCGTGCCAAGGCAGCCTATGTGGCAACCGCCATCGCCGAATATTTCCGCGACCAGGGGCGCAAGGTTCTTTTTCTGATGGACTCGGTCACGCGGTTTGCGCGCGCGCAGCGCGAAATCGGCCTGGCAGCGGGCGAGCCGCCCACCCGTCGCGGATTTCCGCCCTCGGTATTCGCCACGCTCCCCAAGCTCATGGAGCGAGTTGGCATGAATGACAGAGGTTCGATCACAGCGCTCTACACCGTGCTGGTAGAGGGTGATGACATGACCGAGCCCATCGCTGACGAAACCCGCTCCATCCTCGACGGCCACATCATTCTTTCCCGCAACCTGGCCGCGGCGAATCACTATCCCGCGATTGACATTCTCGCGTCAACCAGCCGCGTACAAAACGCGGTGGTGAGTCGCGAGCACCGTTCGGCCGCAGGACGCCTTCGAGAGTTGATGGCGAAGTATGCCGAGGTGGAACTGCTGGTCAAGATTGGCGAATACAAACGCGGCGGCGATGCCACCACCGATGAAGCCATCGACAAGATCGAGGCGATACGCGACTTCCTCAAGCAGCGCACTGACGACCGGTCACCTTTTGCGGCTGCTCAGGCGGCCCTGAGCAGCCTCACCGGAGTCGAAGTTCCCACGACCGAGACAGGAGTCGCCTGATGGAGCCTCTCGACGAGCTGCTGTCGATCAAGCGCTTTCGTGAGCAGCAGGCCGACGCGGGTCTGCAGGTAGCGCGTGGCGCACTCTCCGATGCTCATCGCGGAGAACAGCAGCGGGAAAGCGCCCTTGCCGAATTTCGCAACTACGCGATACTCGAGGAGGAGTCGCTGTACCGGCGCGTCCTCAACCGCGCAATCAAGGTCAACGACATCTTTCGGCTTCATGAAGATATCGCAGTTCTCCGCGCGAGCGAAGCCCAGTACGAGGCAGATCTGAGGAAAGCAATAGCCCTTCGTGAGACCGCGCAGGTGCGCCACACCGCGGCTCAGGACACCGCTCGTGAGGCCCGAACCACTCGCGAGAAATTCACCGAACTCGTTACCCGTCACCACGCGGGCATCGCGCGTGAAGCCGAGCGACGCGAGGAGCTTGAATTCGAGGAGTTGGCGGGCATCGTGCGCGAACGCGAGCAGTGGTCGGAGGAGCCCGATGTCTGAGCGTCCGGTTTCGCTCGATCTGCGTACGCTCGCTGGCGACGGCGGCGCGCTTTCAGGCCGGAAATCGTCAGCTTTCCAGGCGCCCGACAAGTTCGATCAGACGCTGGCCGAACGCTTTGCCGCAGCCCTGCAAGGCCAAGCCCCCGCGCCGGGTGAGTCGTCGGCTGTCGAACTGGATAGCCCATTCAGCCTCCTCAGCGCAGTAGACAAGCCGGGCGCAAACGAACGACTTGGGTTCGAAGTACTTGGTGCAGAACTCGACGGCGAACAGCCCGCACGAACGCCTGGTGTGCCGGCGCGCGCCCTGCTCATCGGTGGTGCCCTCGCAGACTCTGAGAGCGGGGGCGCTGGCCAGCAGAATCCATGCGGCGGCAAACATCACCCGCAGCTGCTTCAGGCGCTCACCGCCATGGCACTTACGATCGCGGTGAGCGACGGCAGCCAAGGGCGGCGCGCGGTGAGAGTCGAGCTGAGCGAATCCGCCCTGGCCGGGGTCACCGTGTCGGTCTATCTTGCGTATGGCGAATGGGTTGCGGATTTTTTGTGCACTGTTCAATCCTCTTTCGATAGCCTCGCTGTCGACGCGTCCAACATGGCACAGCAACTCTCCGATGCATTACGAAAGCCCGCCTGCTGGCTGGTCTCCATGGATCCTCCTGAACGCGATCCCGTTGAGGCCCGGGCCCTGCCCGCAAGGACACCGACCGAATGAGAACGCTTGTACTTCCGCGCTTGTCAGCGAGCGAATCACAGGCGTTGACTGCAATCGCTTCCGGCCTGGGGGAGCTGTCCATCCCCGGTCCTGGCGAGTCGGGAACCACGCTGCTCGCCATCATGGCCCTGTCGCCGGATGCCAGCCCGCCAGAGATCTTTGATCCGATTGCGGTTCACCTCGAGTGGTCCGGCGCTCAGTTTGTTCTTGAGCTTCCGCGACGCGCACTCGATTACTGGGCCGCTGAATCGCTCGGCAGTGACCTCGCCGAGTTGCCGTCGGCCTGGCGTGATGCAGCGCTCGCGCAGGCGTCGCAGTGGTTGTGTGATGGGCTTTCCGACCTTGGCCGCGGGCGTGCCGCAATCATCGGCGTACTGCCCGAGGGGACGCCCGCGATGGCGGGGCGCCACCGACTGGTCGTTCGACTGATGTGGCCCGAGTCTGGCGCTGTTGTCCTTGGGGTTCTACGCGCGGACACACTCGGCCTGCTGGTGTGTGCGAGCCTCATCCCGGCTGTCCCTGGAACCTCCGCCGCCAACGGAGTATTCCTCAACCTGCCGATTGCGCTTCGCCTGACGGTGGGCGAGACTCCGCTACCTTTTTCCCGACTGCAATCAATCCGCCAGGGTGACGTCATTCTCGTCACCGAGCCGTTTATGGATGACGACGGCGCAATCACGCTTGTGTACGGCGATGCCGAAGCGCGGGCGAGCTGGACGATCGCCGCTCGGATCGATGCCAATCAGATCACCGTCACTGCCCCGCCCGCTTCAAGGACAGCCACCGACATGCCCGAATCCTATACCCGCGGCGATGAGCCCATCTCTCTTGATCAACTCCCCATCCGCCTCAGCTTCGACGTGGGAACCAAGACGCTGACGCTGGCCGAGTTGCAGGCACTCCAGCCTGGCGCCACCTTCGCTCTCGACCGGCCTGCGCAGGAGTACCTCACGATCCGGGCCAACGGCGCGGTGATCGGTAGCGGCCAGCTGGTTGAAATTGACGGCCGGCTTGGAGTGTCGGTTTCTAGCATTACCGCTTCAGGCGGGCATTCCTGAGCGACGCGCGAGCCCCATGCAACTGAACGCGTTCGATCCCATCACCCTTGCGCTTGCACTCGCGCTTCTTGCGCTCGTGCCCACCATTGTGGTGATTTCGACCACGTTTCTGAAGATCGCAGTGGTCATGTCCCTGGTAAGAAATGCACTGGGGATCCAGCAGATTCCGCCCAACCTCGCGCTTTATGGGCTTGC
This sequence comes from uncultured bacterium, assembly GCA_903866395.1. GTDB lineage: Bacteria > Pseudomonadota > Gammaproteobacteria > Burkholderiales > Burkholderiaceae_E > SYIM01. The sequence goes on along the minus strand of CAIPNM010000454.1, from coordinate 13,543 downwards.
GCTGATCCTCACCTTCTACATCATGGCGCCGGTTGGCCAGCGCATCTTCGACGAGGTGGCTGCCGAGCCCGCTGCCACTCGCTCGGTTGAAGGGCTTTACGGGGCGGTGAGAAAAGGAGCCGAGCCGCTCAGAGAGTTCATGGTGCGCCACACCGCCTCTGAACACACCGACTTCTTTGTGCAGACCGCCAAGAAACTCTGGGGCGCGGAACTTGCCGCCGATGTGAGTGCGCGTGACTTCGTCGTGCTGGTGCCCGCGTTTATGGTGAGCGAGCTAACGGCCGCATTCGAGATCGGATTTCTGCTGTTCCTGCCTTTTGTCGTAATCGACCTGATCGTCTCCAACATCCTGCTCGCCATGGGGATGATGATGGTGTCCCCGGTCATGATCTCGTTACCGCTCAAGCTGTTCTTGTTCGTCATGGTCGATGGCTGGTCGCGGCTGATTCGCGGCCTGGTCCTGACCTACACCTGAGGAAACAATGGGAGCGCCAGAGGTCGTCGTTGCGCTCGTGCGGGCGCTCTATCTCACCATGCTGCTGTCGCTGCCCGCCATCATGGTGGCAGCTATTGTCGGCACGCTTTTTTCTCTCCTGCAGGCACTCACGCAGATTCAGGAACAAACGTTGTCGTTTGCAGTCAAGCTGATTGCGGTCGGGGTCACGCTTTTTCTTACCGCTGGATGGGTAGGGGGCGAGTTGCTCAACTACACCCTATCTGTGTTTGATTCGTTCCCACGGCTCACGCGGTAGCGTCACCGTGTCCGCCTCTGAAATCCCCAGCTACGAAGCGCTCAAGGGGATGCTGTTCTCCCTCTTTATCGTGGCAGCGCGTGTGTCGCCGCTGTTCCTACTGATGCCGTTCATGAATCGGGCACTGGTACCCCGAATGGTGCGCTTTGCGATGAGCGCTGGCATTGGCTTCGTGCTCATTCCGATTCTGCCGCCCGCCACCGATGCGTGGCCCTCAGGCGTTCCCCTCCTCGCGCTCGTTTTTAAGGAGGCGGTGATTGGTGTGTTGCTGGGCTTCGTCATCGCGATTCCATTCTGGGCGTTTGAGGCCATCGGGTTCGTGATTGACAACCAGCGGGGTGCCAGCATGGCCGCCACGCTCAACCCGATGACCGGGCATGACAGCTCGCCCCTGGGCATCGCTTTCAACTTCGCTTTCATCACGTTCTTTCTTCTAGGCGGTGGCATCCACTTGTTCCTGGGACTCATCTACGACAGCTATCGTCTTTGGTCGCCCCTCGAGTTCTGGCCATCCATCGGGCCGGAAGCCGCAGCGCTTCTGATGGTTCAGCTCAACCGGCTCGTGATGCTCGCGCTCCTGCTCGCTGCACCGGTCATGATCGCCATGCTGATGAGCGAACTTGGGCTGGCCCTGGTCAGCCGATTCGCGCCTCAGTTGCAAGTGTTTTTTCTGGCCATGCCAATTAAGAGCGCGCTGGCGCTCTTCGTGCTGGTGATTTATTCCTCGACCCTGTTTGATTATTCGCTTGCCCCGATCAGGGAACTCGCCACCTGGGTCGACCGTCTCGACCCCTTGCTCAGGCAGGGGGGGCGATGAGCGAAAAAACCGAACAGCCCACCGAGAAAAAACTCCGCGAGGCGCGTGATCGTGGTGAAGTGGCCAAAAGCAAGGACTTCACTCAGACCCTGCTGATCGTTGCGCTGTTCGGCTATACGGTGGGAAATTCGGAGAGCATCGTCGCCGATCTAGCCAAGCTCCTGGTGCTGCCCATTGACATGATGGGGGGCGAATTTCGGTCTACGTCAGAGATCTTGCTCGGCCAATTCATGCGTGAAACCGTCAGCCTGATGTGGCCCTTCCTCGTCATCGTGTTGGTGGTGGGGATTTTTGCGGAGACCATCCAAACGGGTGTTCTGTTTGCGTTCGAAGCCCTCAAACCATCGGCTAAAAAGCTCAACGTTGTCGAGAACGCCAAGAACATGTTCTCCAAGAAAAACCTGGTGGAGTTCCTCAAGAACAACTTCAAAGTGGCAGTGCTCTGCGTGGTGGTTTGGGTCCTGGTGCGGGATAGTCTGCCTTTGCTGATGTTCGTCCCTGATCGCGGGGTGGAAGAGTTGGGCGTACTGGTTGGTCAACTGATCAAGCAGATGATCATTTATGTCGGGCTCACCTACGTCGCGTTATCGCTTGCCGACCTGATCTGGCAGCGAAAGCTCCACACCAAACAGCTGATGATGAGCAAAGACGAGGTCAAGCAGGAGTACAAGACAATGGAAGGTGACCCCCACGTGAAAGGTCATCGTCGCCAGCTCTATCAGGAGATGGTCTCCGAAGGCGCGGTGCAGCGAAGCCGAAGCGCGTCAGTGATCATCACCAATCCAACGCATCTTGCGATTGCGCTTCTTTACGACGAGAAGACAACCCCGCTTCCTATGGTGGTTGCAAAGGGCGAAGGTGCGCTTGCCGAGCGCATGGTAACGGCCGCGCGACAGGCTGGGGTCCCTGTCATGCAGGATATTCCCGTTGCCCGAGCGCTGTTTGAACAGGCCGACGTGGATCAGTACATTCCGAGTGACCTGATCGAGCCCGTTGCCGCGGTACTGCGCCTCGTTCGGCGTCTCGCCTCGCAATCTGGCTCGCAATGAGTCAATTCTCAAGGCATCTGAGGAGGGTTCAATGTCAGCGCTGATCCAGCAATGGGCTGCCGCCAACGGTCTGAAGCTGCCCCCGGCTGCACCCCCTGGCCAACTGTCGCTCACTATCGACCGGGTCAGGGTTCATCTGGTAACCTTCCGAGGTGGGGATATCTTGGTGGAAGCAAGGGTGAGGGATCTGCCGTCAGCCCCGGTCGAGCGCGACGCGCTGCTGCAAAAAGCGCTTGCTCTCTCCACGGCCCGAATGGCCGAGGTGGCTGCAGGCCCGGTCGTCGATCCCACGGCCTCGTTCCTCAAGCTGCAAGCCCGCGTGCCGGCTCAGTCCAGCACCGAAGAACTCGACAAGGCGGTATCTGTGATCGTCAATGAAGTGGAATTCTGGCGGGGAGTGCTTTGAGCGTGCGCCGATTCGGCACCATGCGTCTTCAGTCAGCCTGCTTAGCAGCAATTTTTGCCGCCACGGCAGTCCTGATTTCTCCAGTCTCGTTCGCCGGCCCTCCACCTTGGCAGGACTCAGCCTTCACTTTTTACGCCGAGCGCAAACCGCTACGCACGGTGCTGCGCGAGTTCGCGGCTGCCTTCAGCCTGTCAGTTCAAATGCCCGACGATCTCTCGGGGTCAGTGAATGGGCGCTTCACCACGGCGAGTCCCACCGAGTTCATCGACCGGCTGGGGAGCACCTACGGGTTTGTTTGGTTTACGCATGCCGGTACTCTGTTCGTTTCCCGCACCCAGGACATGGTAGTCAGGTCGATCGCGGGTGGCGCTACCGGGCCTGGCAACAAGCTCAAGCAGGTACTCACCGATTTAAAGGTGCTCGATCCTCGGTTCGGCTGGGGCGACCTGCCTGATCAGGGCATCGTGATCGTCTCGGGGCCTCCGGCTTATGTGCAGCTGGTTGAGTCAACCATCAAGGCCCTGCCCCGTACACCCGGTGGACAACAGGTGGCAGTCTTTCGGCTGAAGCATGCCTCGGTCGAAGATCGCGCCATCACCTTTCGTGATCGTCAGATCATCACACCGGGAGTCGCCCAGATTCTGCGCAATCTGGTGCTCGGCACCAACAATTCAATCGGGCAACGCGGCCCAGGCGGCGATAACCCTGCAGCGACCGATGCGCAGCTGAATCCGGTGGTCACCGCACTTGCAAGCCGGCTTGCCGTAGCCCCCGGGGGCCCGAATGAAGGCTTGCCGCCTGGGGCCACGGCGCCTGCGACTGGCGCGCGGCCAACCGGCCCAGTCGAGGCCGGCTCGCTGCCAAACATCGGCCTTGGTCGACTTCGCCCCTCCATTCAGGCAGATCCGCGCATCAACGCGCTGATCGTGCAGGACACACCCGACCGAATTCCCATCTATGCAGAGCTGATCGCGCAGCTCGATGTGCCGACGCCGCTGATCGAGATCGAGGCGCTCATCATCGATGTCAACACCAATCGGCTGGAAGAGCTCGGTATCAGCTGGAGTAGTGTGAGCCGCGGCGGCGGTACCGCTGCCGGATATGGGAACACCAGCCAGACCACCGGCGCCATTTCCATCATTCAGGCTGTCAGGGGTGCCGGTATCAACCCAAGCAGCACCATCGTTGCGAATTCCGCCGAATACTTCGTTGCCCGCCTGAAGCTTCTTGAGCAACAGGGCGACGCCAGCATCCAGGCGCGGCCATCGATTCTCACCACAGAAAATATCGGCGCAGTCATCGATCTGTCGGAAACGTTTTATATCCAGACCACGTCCGAGCGTGCCGCCCTGGTCACCCCGGTCACCGCCGGCACTACCCTGCGAGTGACGCCCCGCCTGATCGGCGAAGGCGCATCGCAGAAGGTCAGGCTCAGCGTCGATATCGAAGACGGTCAGATCCAGCAGCAAAACCCGGTGGGAAACATTCCTACGGTTCGGCGCGGCACCGTCAGCACCGAGGCAAGCGTGATGCGTGATGAGAGCCTGCTGATTGGCGGCTACAACTCGGTTCAAACGATCAGCGGCGTGGACAAGGTACCCCTGTTAGGCGATTTGCCTTTGATTGGCGCGCTGTTTTCGAATACCAGCACTCAGGTGCAGCGGCGCGAGCGTTTGTTCCTGATTCGCCCGACTGTGCTCGGCGAATCCGTGCGCGCAGGGGCTACAGAAACAGCCCCGCTTGTCGCGCCTGCGCAGCCGGTGGTGACCCCGGCCGCCGCCGCCCCAGCCCAACCGAGCGCTCGCCCGCCGGCAGCCTCCTCCACGGGCTCGCCCACAGCGCCGGCCAGCGCCCCCGCGCGCAACGGCAGCGTGCAGCAGCAACCATCGACGGCCCCCCGGCAAGCTTCACCGGGTCGGCCAGGCAACTGACGCGCGTGCGGGCCCGATCAGGATTTGCTGAACATCGCCTTCGCGGCCTCAACATCCGGTGCAGTTTCAATGATGCGGTCAAATCCGCTCATCGCAAGAATTTCCGAAATGGCGGGTCGCGGCCCTGCCAGCACCAACTTGCCGCCAGAAGCACGGGTGGACTTCGCTGCAACCAACACCACCCTTAGCCCTGCACTGCTCAGATAGTCGACGCCGGACAGGTCAAGAATCAGGTTTGGCCCATCGCTTTCAAGAATGGACTTGAGCTCAGCCTCCGCTGCAGCGGCGTTCGTCCCGTCAATACGGCCTACAGGTGAAAAGATGGCTGGTGCAGTGCTCATGGAACGATTTCCGCTCGGCTGATGGACTCGACCGATTGTGCAACAATGACCGGGCCGAGGCAAAGCGCAACTTCCAGCATGCATACCAGTGCCGCAGTCACCTCTCTGGAGGCCACCTACGCGGCGAGCGCTCCGGGGCTCGCACAGGCGCTATCCGAGTTTGACCAGCTTCAAGATGTCAACGCATGGGGCGAGCGTCTGGCTCACACGTTGCGACTGGTACTCGAGGAACTGCTCATCAACAATGTGACGCACGGTCGGCAACCCGGCGATACAGGATGGGTTTCGGTGCGGCTTACACAGAGCAATGACCGTATCTCGTTGATGATCGAAGACGATGGTCTGCCCTTTGATCCCACAGAGAAGCCGCCTCCTGATCTCAACGCGCCGCTTGACGACCGCCGCGAAGGGGGGTTGGGGCTGTTTCTCGTACGCTCGCTCTCAAGTGAGCTGAGTTATGTCCGGGAGCGCGGGATCAACCGCACCACCGCGGTATTTCTCCTGGCGGCAAGAAATGATTAGACACCTTTCCCTTGCAACACTCGTGTCGTCGGTCGTGGGGGCGATCGTGTTCGGAGCGTTGTCGGCCTTCGCGCTCGGCACCGCACTATGGATCGAGCGCCGGACTGAATCGGAGCAGCGAACCGCGGTAACGTTGATCGCCAGTGAGGCGACGCGCGTCATCCAATCCGGGTTTCAGCAAGATGGCCGGCTTCTCGCCGCCGAGTCGATTCAGCAGTTGATCCACGCCCGATGGGTAAGAGATCCCGACATCATCAGGGTCAGCGTGCAACTGCCTGACCAGACCATTATTGCGGATACCGACACCCGGCTGATCGGCACACGCGCAAAGCAGAATGCAAATCAAGTTGCAGCGTCAGTGGTGTTCCGCGAGACCGCTGACTCGCCCGCTGCTCGCAGTTACATGTTTCCGGTTCAAAGCGAAGACCGTCAGGACCTGTGTCTGCTGGTCATCCTGGTCAGCACCAGGGCGGTCATGACCGATTTCTATCTGATCATTGAATCGACGCTCCAGATGGCGATTCCGGTGCTATCGCTTATTTTGTTCGTCATCGCAGGTTTGGGTTTCTGGCTATCCAGGAGAGTGCTCCAGCGCGCCCTTCCCAGCGCTACACCTGTCTTGGTCCCAAATCCTCAGGGTGAGCCTGATGAAGGGCTAACGGAACACATGAGCGACGTGATCGCGCAGCTTGAAGTTACCGCGCACCGCTTGCAGGATCTTGCCGCGCGATGACAACGCCCGCCGAGCGCCCGATGTTGCGGGCCGATCGAATCCGGATTCGGTTCACTGTCGCGTGGGGTGCTGCGGCTCTGTCGACCCTGGTGATGGTCCTTCTCGCGGTGATCGCTATCACCCCGGAGTCTCGCCTGACGGCCGAACGCGAGCGCACTTATCAGCGACAGGCGACTGTCATCACAGAGAATCTTGCTGCGAGCCTCATTTCGCCCAATCAGACATCTCCTGGTGGCCAGCGAGCCGATGGCCTCATTGCTGCCAGCCCGACAGAGCTTGAAATACTTCTCAAGACCTACCGGCAGCTTGCGTCGATCGCAGTGGTAAGTAGTGATGGGGAGGTGATCGCTACTGCGGGGGTCGAGCTGGCGGGCTCTGCGCAGCAGCTTGAAGCGCTACGTGCGTTGCCTGCAAACCTATTTCCCCCCAAGGGCGATGACATCGCAACGATCACCTTGTCGGGCCAAACGATCACCGCGGGAAGAATCCTGGAGGGATCCGGGCGTGAGGGCCCCTTGCTCATTCTCGCTTTTTCAACCGAGGGCCACGCTCAAACCACTCGGGTTCTACTCTTTGCATTGAGCGGTACTACCCTCGTTGCACTCCTCATTTGGGTGACCCTAGACCAGCTGCTCACGCGGCTGGTATTTGCTCCGCTCCAGGCAATCCGCCGCTTCCAAAATAACGCGCGTCGCGGAAACTGGTTAAGCCGCCTTGATTTGGAAGGAAGCCTGGAGATTCGGCGCTACGCGGCCCGACATAACTTCGCCCTTGATCGCGCAGCGCGTCTCTGGGAAACCATCCACTGGCGGAGTCGGCATCTGGAGCGCTATGCAACTGAGAAATCTGCTGAAGTATCTGATCTTACTGCGAGGCTCGCGCGCGGTTACCGCTTCGGTACACAAGCCACTTCCCTCCCGTCAGCGTCTCACGGCGCATCGTTCATACCAACGGGTTTACTGCTCCTCATTGAATTCACGGCGCTTCTCGCTCTCATGTGTGCTCTAGGTGAAGCGGCAACATGGTTGGCGGTCCCGTTTTCATGGCGCATGGCCGCACTGCTGGGATGCACCGGGTTGGGCTGGTGGCTGGGTAGTAATGTGTCGCTGCCACTTCAAGATCGTCGATCCTATCTGTTGAAACTCGCTGGGCTGAGTTTTGTGTCCGCAGCCGCGTATCTCATATCTGCAACCTTCATCACTAACATTGCAGGAGTCGCGCTGCCGCGCGTTGTAAGCGGATTCTGTATCGCGGTCGCCTTCAATCTCTGGATGCAGCAGACCTCATCCACAGGTATCTCCGCCTTATCGAGCAGCCGAATCGCCCTGACTCGCGTGATATTCGTCGCTTTGTTTGTGGCGAGTTTGCCTCCCATCCTGTATGCGGTGATGACCCACTCGCCTGTTGGGATACTGACCATGGCGTCGTTCGTAGCGCTTCTGCCTGCTGCGACGGGCTTGCCGGCGCTCCTTTCCGGCCGCGAGGACGTTGCGTTCGCTTCGTCGCACCAGATGCCTCGGACAGCCCCATCCCACCTCATTCAGTTGTCGCTCTCGGTTTCTGTGCTTGCGATCAGCCTTGTCTATTTAGTGTCCATCTTGGTCATCGATTACGATGACTCAGGCCGCTACCTGTGCCTTTCGATGTTCCTGATTGCGATGGCAACTGGTATCTGTCTGCCGTTTTCGCTGGGTGCCAAGGCGGTTTGGGTGGCGCTGCTGGCTGGGGCAATCTGCGGGGCCCCCAGCCTTGTTCTCCACTATTTGCTCAACGCGACGGATGCCAACCTGGTCTCCATCATGCTTGGCCCGGCTATTGCTCTCATCGCTGGATGCTGTGTTGCATGGACAGCTCTAACGGTTCCAGAGCGCGCCACCACAGCGTCAACACGGTCTGCCAACCCCAAGCAAGTGTTTCCCCGTCAGCGGTTCGTGATCCAAAGCGTGGGGTTCAGTTTGATTGTTTCCGGACTGGCAGGCGTGACGGCGGTCTCGGCATCCAGCTATTTTCCGATCGCTTCAGCCATGGTGGTATCGGTCATCGCAGCGGTCGCTTCTCGACTGCGAATAGCGGCAGGGGTTGTACGGTGACAATCGATACGCAGCAGCGCCCAAGGGGCAGCCTGCGAGATCGTCTCCGATTTCCGATTGAAATGATCAACGGATCGCTTGCCCGACGACTCCTCCTGACAGTTGTTGTCGCGGCGTTGACTGGTGGTGCAATCTGGACGCTACTCGTTACCGCGCTCAGCACCGCGCGCGTAGAACGTTTCAGCAACTACGTCGCACAGACCTTTGCAGCAAGCACGGCAGAGATCATCAAGTCACATGGTGATGAACTGCTAACGGCTCTTCGGAGCCTTCAGCGTCAGTCCGCCGTCGCCACAGGCAGCCTGGTGCCAGATGATCTCGCTCTATCAAACCGGACGAAGCATCCTGACGCAGGTTTGCGGATCTCCTTGCACGACCACACAGGAAAGCTCCTGCGTTCGGTCCGGGATCGATCTGCATCAGGAACTGAAACCAGTGCTGCCATCGAGGCTCCGTATATTCACACGCTTGGATCGGGCGCGGGGCTGGTCGCCACATCGGGCGCCGATCTCAATGAAGCGAGGCTTCGTCTGGCCGCTGGGGTCACGCTTGCGCCCGACTCAGTACTGCTTGCCAGCGTTGATTTTCGAGTGCTCGCCAGCCGTATCGAGGCGATGTACTCCGGACAGGTACTTGTGGTCGACCTTGATGGGCGCAGCCTCATCAGACGGGCGCCGGATGCGTTGGACAGGCTGATCGATACCGTGATTCAGGGTCCCCCTTTTCAAACAGTATCGTTTGAGGGCGTGCTGTATGAGGTTGCACGTGCGCCCCTTGATGACATGACAGGGCGGCGTCTGGGGAATCTCCTCCTGATTCGGCCCGATAGCGGTCAGATCGCCTCGGAGAACTTACTCGACTATACGGTCACGCTCGTCGTGCTAATCGGATTCGCGCTTTTTGTAGGGCTCCTGCTTGCCGTGCTTCGAAGCGAACTTGCGCCGCTTGAAGACGTCGACCGACTCACGCGTTCACTGTCCCGACTTGACCTGCACGCGCCGGCCATCGGGACCGCTCGAACGGATGAACTGGGTCGAATCAATCAGGCGGTTGAAGGCCTGCGCGAAGCAGCAATCGAACGCGACCGACTCGCCTTTGCCGCAACCGTCACGCACAGTCGTGAGCGGCAGATGATTGAAAGTGAATTGCGGCGACTGGCGCAAACGCTCGATGACACCGAGCGAGTCGCGGTGTTGCAAATGTTGTCCAGGGTGGTGGTCACCGAGGAGCGGTCGGCAGATCACCCCGAGGGCCCGGCGGACACACCGCTCGCCCGCGCTTTTCAGTTCATGAGCGATCGGGTGAAGGGGCAGCAGAGCCGGTTGACCGCGCTACTCGCCGAGCGCACGGCAGACCTAGACACCGTCAGGCAGGCATTGGCGGAGCGATCCGATCTCTTCCGACTCCGAGAGGAAGTGGCCGTCGCCCGCTCGCTGCAACTGAGCATGCTGCCCGACCGAAACGCGCTCGCACCGATTCGTGACCGGGTCGAACTCGAAGCACTCACTCGCCCAGCCAAGGAAGTAGGCGGCGACAGCTACGATTTCCAACTTTTCGACTCGGGAAGGAAGCTGATGTTTCTGGTCTGCGATTCTTCCGGAAAAGGGATTCCTGCGGCGATGTTTGTGTTGACTAGCAAAACGCTGGTCACCGCGGCGAGCGAGGCCTTTGGAGGGCTTGCAGCCGGGCTCGCTGCGGCGAATGTGGCCCTTGCGCGGTCGAACGATGCTGTCGCGTTTACCACGCTATTCGTCGGATTGTTAGACCTGGAGACGGGTGCACTCACCTACAGCAGCGCAGGGCACAATCCACCCCTGCTACGGCGATCCTCCGGCGAACTGGAACGGCTGGACCAGGCCACCGGGCTTGTATTGGGTGTCATCGAAGATGCCGTGTATGACGAGGCGCGCCTACAAATGCTGCCCGGTGATACGTTGGTGCTTTACACGGACGGAATCACCGAGGCGCATAACGCGCAGCAGCAAATGTTCGGCGTCAATCGGCTTGAGACCGTGTGTAGCGATACATCCATTCTGTCGGTACAAAACCTGATTGATCGGGTGATGTTATCCGTTGACGACTTCGCTGGCGGCGCACCGCAATACGATGACATCACCCTGATGGCGCTGCGGTATCGCCCGGGCGAAAGCCGGCAACCCTCAGTGCAATGACGTACCCATTATTTTCGATGAATAAAATCAGCCAAGCGCTCGGCATAAAACCGACTACCCGAGGCACTCAGGTGATCAACGTCACGGTATAAAAAACCATACCGAGGGTCGTATCCTTTGCATAAGTCCGGATCGCAAAACAAGTCTGTCGGATCAAACACGCGTATTGCTGGAAACTCGGCAACCACATTCGATACCAACTTCTTGTAAGAAGCTGCTCGATCTTCATAGTCGTGTCGCGGGACAGCACAATTTTGTGCGTCTGCAGCCGGAACCAGGTCACGAAGAACGAATTTTCCAATTGATAATTTTTTTGATCCTTTGGAACAGCCGCTGTCTATTCCTAGCTCAGGAACATCAATCGCGAAAATTACGGTAGATTTCCTAAGCGACGACAGCTCAAAAAGGGTTTGGCGAAGACCAATCTCAAATACCTTGTATCTGTCCGTGATTGACTTGTCAGTGATAAGTTCCACCCCCAACCCGGTCACGCGAGCGACATCTTTCCCTTTGAACGGCACTGCATCGAGGTAAAGCGGCCCCATAGCGCTTAATATGATTACCGCGCCGGGGTCGTCTTTGATAATTTTGTCAAGCCACGAGTTGATCGTTCTGGCGCATTCGCCAGGGGCGAATCGCGAGTCATACCTATCAACATTCCTTAATGGAATACAACCAACACTTGTAAAGTTTTCAACCCTGCCGGTTGTTATTGATACAAGGCCAGAAATAAGATGCTCGCCGTGCGAATCCCCAAGAACCACAAAATTTCTGTCGGTTAGCTTAACCTGGCCCGAATCGGGGATATTCGTATTCTCTGGGAAACCCTCGTTCGCGCGGCCATAGTAACCAATGCCGATAAAAAACAAACTCCCAACGGTAACAATTTTTAAAAATAGTACGCTATTGATTCTTCCTTTGGACCGGAATGGCGCTTCCACAAATTTCCAGGTAAAAAATGCCAGTATCAAAGCAACCACCAGAAGAACTATAAACACGTGATGGTCCGCCTCGTCCACTCCCCCGTGCCTGGCAAATGCAAATAATGGCTGATGCCACAAATAAGCACTGTAACTGATTAATCCAAGGGCTACAAAAGCCTTGTTTCCGATAAACCTCCCCACCGTAGTATTTTCTGTAGCAAACACTATGACCAATACGGTAGCGAGGGTCGGAACGAGAGCATAAAAGCCAGGGAAGGGAGTTGCTTTGCTGTATGAGAAAACAGCATATAAAATGAGTACGACCCCTAACCATCCGCCCGCTTCGCCAGCTGTTCTGCCGAAACCTGTTCGCGCTCTTTGCGAAAGATAAACTGCGGCGAGCGCGCCAACAAGCAATTCCCATCCGCGGGTTGGCAGTAAATAGAAGGCAGCCGCAGGCTTTGCATGTACCGCCCACTGCGCAAAGGCAAGACTGGCGACGGCCCCTATTAAAAGTGATACGAATACCCACCGTCGGCCCCGTTTCCAAACAATTATCAGAATAATTGGAAAAACGAGATAGTACTGCTCCTCTACTGCTAAGCTCCACGTGTGCAGCAGCGGTTTCAGTTCTGCAGCCGTATCAAAGTAGCCGCTTTCCCGATAAAACAAGACATTTGACGCAAAGAAAGAAACCGCAATCAGGCTGCGCGAAAAGTTCTTATATTCGGGGGCGGTCAAAAAGAGCCAAGCGAAAGGGATGGAAGCGAGCATGACTAAAAACAATGCCGGCAAAATTCTCCTGGCGCGACGCTCATAAAAATCAACAATCGAAAACGTTCCGTGCGTAAGATTATTCAGGATGATTTTTGTAATGAGGTAGCCGCTAACTACGAAGAAAACATCCACACCGACAAAGCCGCCACTAAACGCCCCAATGCCGGCGTGGAACAGCATGACCGGCAGCACAGCAATCGCCCTCAGTCCATCTATCTCCCGTCGGTAGTCCATCACGCTTCGTCCACTGCCTTTCTCGGTGGGTACCTACGTTTTGAAATCGCCACCGCCGAGCGTGGACTGATCAACGCACTTGAACGAGAAATTCAGAGATTGCCTTCGGCTCGTCATATATTTGATCAAGTTATTACACACCAACAGCTCCTGCATCGATCTGGCGGTCGTCGCCAAGACGGTTGAGCGGATCGGTGACCACACGACGAATCTGGCCGAGGCGGTGATTGACGTGGTGAAGGAAACCGACATTCGTCACTTCCCCATGACAGACGTGGCACGGGCGGTGGGCTCAATATGCCCCACCGGGCCCGGCGCTTCAGGCCCGGAGCGCTCCAGGGGGCGGCGCGCTCGATCGGAGATTGGCCACTGCGTTGTCGACAGGCGTGCCTGTGCCGATGCAATTCACGATGAGTTGTTCCGCAGACTCGGGGTAACGAGCGGTGTCGGTGATCGCCTTGAGCTCGGGTTCGCTCTTCACCAACAAACCGCGCCCTGTCATTTCCTTCCCGATCACCTCAAACATGACCTCTACGGCGCCGAGGCCCCATGTGAAAGGTTGAGCGCGGGGCTTGGCCTGCTGCCAGAAGGTCCGGTTCTCAGCCTGGTCGGACGGCCCAAAGCTGCTCTCAACTTGCATTGAAACGCTGCCCATCGGCTCAGACGCCTGAACGAGGTGCGGTTGGTCAAGATAAGCCTTGTAAAGAGATGAAAGGCTGGTATCGGACATCTGTTGGGCAATCGCGCCAAATTCGGTTTTAGCGAGTTGGTTGGCCTCGTCAACCCTGCCTCCGGGT
>CAIPNM010000453.1 GCA_903866395.1 uncultured bacterium | reverse complement strand
TGTCTCAAAGCTGCCCAGGCTGCGCGCAGCGGGTGGCCTGCCGGCGCTGGCCCAGGCCTGGCAGAGCGTCAGGCAAGCCGCCACAAGCCGTGCGCGATTGGCGCGCACCCAGATCATCAGGTCAGGGTGGCGAAAGCCCTCACGGCGCCAGGGCTGGTCGCTGCGGGCGTCCAGCCGGATGCGCACCAAGCGCCGGGCGATTTCATGCGAGACGGCTGGGTTATTGCCGGTAGCGACCCAGGTGCAGCGCACGGGCAGCCGAATGATGTCCGAGACACCAAGGATGCGGTCCTCCCAGGCCGGTGCGGTCAATGCGGCGGCCAAGGCTGCGCTATCGAGTTCCTGGCGCAGGTTATCGATCAGCAGCAATACCGGCAGTTGCCGGAGTTTCGCCGTAAGGCGCTTGCGCCATTCATCATCATCGCGCCCCTCGGTCATGACGGAGGCGCTGGAGCCCGTCAGGACCGTCGCAATGGCACGAATAAAGGCGATATCCATGCTGCGCGCAGGCTATGACTGGGGCGTGGCCCGCAGGGTAATCTGCGCTTAGGGCACGCTTGGGGACATCATTCCGCATTTACTTTCTCGTGCTTAGCATGATGTGGTCTACCTCGGTTCCGACGGTGCCGCTCCCACAACGCCAGCCAATTCCAGCGCGAGAGCTTGTCGCGCAGCTTGTCAAAGTGGCTCTGCCGCCCCTCGGCTTGGTGATTGCGGTGCTTGGGTCAATGGCCCGATCCCTGCCATCGATCTGGACGGTAGCGTCAATTAGGTAACCGATGCCATGGCCGGTGGTGCGCGGAGTATTTCCGGATCGGGAAAGCTCAGCATGGATGGCATCACCGGAACAGTCTCCGTTGACCTTGGGTCTCGGGAACCCCCCGATAATCCTTTGGTCGCCTTTTCCAGTCAGCCGCGTTTTTCCACTTGGCTTGAAAATGCTTCTACCGAAATGACAGGATCCACGTAGCCAGCGCCTCGGCCTCTTCTTGCGATAGGTTCGCTTGCGCAGGCATCGGCATTTGCCCCCAGTTTCCGCCGCCACCCGCAATGATGCGTGCGGCAAGCGTACCGACGGCGGCAGCATCATTCGCATACCGGGCAGCAATCAAGGAATAGGCTGGGCCAATCATTCGGCGCTCAGCATGATGGCATGCGACACAGTTCTTGGCCCTTGCCAGTTCGGCGCTTGCCAAAGCCGGCGAGGATGTTGCGAGGAAACAAAGGAAAAGGACAACATTACGCAACGCGGTCATTGATGTTACCTTCATGATATGGCGCCTGGATAGACCGCCATGTGAATGAATGGCCCGCCAGGTGTTCAAGGAAAAGGACCGTTGCGCTTGCGTTCCCTGCAGATAATGTCGGGAAAAAGACAAAGCTGCTCGCGCAAGGGATCCGTGACGGACCGGGTGTCGCCGCCGGCTGTTGGATGCGCTCACGCATCCAACAGCCGGCCGCTGGCAGGGATCAGTTCGGGCTGAGGCGGAAAATCTCGCCCGTGTCCGTACCTAGATAGAGGTTGCCGTCCGGCCCCTGCACTGCGGAGCGGAATCGCCCCGCAGGCATCGGCAGCGGGACGCTCGTCCGGGTTGAAGACTGGCCATCGGCCGAGATATCCAAGATATCGATCCTGTTGCCGACCGGCGTCCCATGGATCCCAATGCCGAGATAGGTAACAGCCATCCGCCCGTTCCAGGCACCCCATTGCGGGCCGCTGAGGAAGGTACAGGAAGACATGCCCTGCGAGAGGCCGTCATTCACCCAGGCCGGCCGCATCGCGTTCGGGAAAGCGCGAAGATCGGTCATCGGCATGAAGGCCGAACGCTCGGCGGGAGGGGTGGCGCCCATCTGGTTGGGCATATAGCCGCAATAGCCGTCCGGACAGTCACCGCGCCCGTTGACGTTAGGGCGCGGATCCCATCCGCCATTGCCGCCGGCCACCAGCGCTGTCACCTCATCGGAATGCCAGGGGCCATGCTCGGCGGTGAAGGGGCGATTATCGGAGGGGCGGAAGCAGATGCCCTGCGGGTTGCGGTGCCCATAGGTAAGCACGCGCGCGTCGAAGCCCGCCGGCGCGTTGTTCCCAGGCGCAGCCCGCCCGTCGCGGTCAATCCGCAGCACCTTGCCGGCAATAACCGTCGGGCTCTGCGGCCCGGGTCCGTTGTGGGTGTCGCCGGTTGTCACATAAAGGAAACCATCGCTTGGCCCGAAACGAAGCCGCCCGCCATTATGCGCGCCCGAATCGCCGAAGGGGTGGTTACTGGGCCGCGGCTTATAGGCGATGTCCGTGACAATATCCGTCCGGTTGCTGACGCGGGTGAGGTCGGCATTGACCGTCAGTCGCAGCACGCGGTTGGTGCCGGGCGCCGTCATCCGGGATGCCGAGTAGATATAGATGAAGCGGTTCTGCGCGAAGTTCGGGTCAATCGCCACGCCGCTCAGCCCCGCCTGGCCGTCGCAGAAAAGGTCCGCGGCGGTGTCGGCGTAACCTTGTGAGCCGCCGATGCCGAGCAGCGCATTAGTGCTGCCGGAAGGCAGGCGTACCGAAAGGCCGCGACATTTTTCGGTAAAGAACATGGTCCCGTCCGGCAGGAATGCCATGTCCCATACGAACTCCCGACCCTGCACGACGGTGGTACTGGTCAGGTTCGGTCCGCCCTGAGCCTGCACGGCGGCGGGTGAAGCTAAAGCCAAGGCAGCCAGAAATGCGCTCGTAAGCGCTCCGGGCGGATTCCATCTCATGGTCAATCCCTCCAAATTTATGTGGCAGACGCCGATCTTTCTTTGTGCCGACGCCCGTCCGGAGCCACCTTCACTCGACCGCTTCACCATTGCGGGGCGAATGTACGCAACTCCGACACTAATCGTTACCAATGAATGAGCAATTAGTAAAGAAAATCCGGCAACCACCCTTTCAACTTATTGGCAGGTTCGACTGCAATGATGTCACCCTGGCTTTTCGTTGTGAGCCGCACCTACCGCGCAGGTGGCCAATCGAAGCCGTCACGACGCGGGAGGACGGCATAATGGTGCTGGAAAAAGGTCGCGGATATGTCGCGCGCGGCTGCGCGTGGCGGAAATTTGTGCCGGGCCGACACGGAAAACCCGATTCAACCCTTGCGAAGCCACGCATTTCGGCATTCCAATACAGGTATCGCCCTGCGGGGCTTGGGGAGGAGAAAGAACATGATGAAAAAGCTTGTAATGGGCCTGACAG
>CAIPNM010000452.1 GCA_903866395.1 uncultured bacterium | reverse complement strand
GCCCCGATGTGGGCGCTGAAAACCTGGTGGCGTGTGCCGGAAGGCACGGCCCAGCGCGTGGGCGCACCTGGTTCAGCTGCGGTGCCCGCCACGACAGCATCCACACCGGCCGGAGCCCGCTGACCATGCTCGCCTATATCGTCAAGCGCGTGCTGCTCATGGTGCCCACCCTGCTGGGCATCCTGCTGGTCACATTCGCCGTGGTGCAGTTCGTGCCCGGCGGGCCGGTCGAGCAAATGGTGCAGGAGCTGCGCGGGCGCGGCGGTGCGGGTGAGGCTTCGGCGGGCGACAACACCTATCGGGGCCGTCAGGGTGTGGACGAAGCCAAGCTCGAGGAAATCCGCAAGCTCTATGGCTTCGACAAGCCTGCCCACCTGCGCTTTTGGGACATGCTCAAGCGGTTTGCGCGCTTCGATCTGGGCACCAGTTATTTTCAACAGAAGTCGGTGTGGGACCTGATCAAGGAAAAGCTCCCGGTGTCGATCAGCCTGGGCCTATGGACCTTTTTCATCTCCTACCTGGTCTCGATTCCCTTGGGCATTGCCAAGGCAGTGCGCCACGGCAGCCGTTTTGATCTGATCACCTCGACCGCCATCCTGGCGGGCTACGCCATTCCCAGTTTCGTGCTCGGCGTGGTGCTGCTCGTGCTCTTTGGCGGCGGCAGCTTCTGGCAGGTGTTTCCCTTGCGCGGACTCACGTCCGACAACTTCGCCCAGCTGTCTGCGCTGGGTAAGGTCATGGATTACCTGTGGCATATCGTGCTGCCGGTCACCGCCATGGTGGTGGGTAGTTTTGCGGTCACCACCATGCTGACCAAGAACACCTTCCTCGAGGAAATCCGCCGCCAGTACGTGCTAACCGCGCGCGCCAAGGGCCTGTCGCAAAACAAGGTCCTCTATAAGCATGTGTTTCGCAATGCGCTCATCCCGCTGGTCACAGGCTTTCCGGCTGCGTTCATCGGGGCATTTTTCACCGGTTCGCTGCTGATCGAGACCTTATTCTCGCTCGATGGACTGGGGCTTTTGTCCTACGACTCGGTCATGAAGCGTGATTACCCGGTGGTCATGGGTACGCTCTTTCTGTTCACGCTGATTGGCCTGGTGACCAAGCTCATCACCGACCTGGCCTATATCTGGGTCGATCCGCGCGTGAAGTTCGAGGGGGCGCAATGAGCACGGCGCGGGGGTCATTACCTGCAGCGCTGACACCGGGCGCGCGCGCCTGGCGCAGGTTCCGCTCCGATCGACGCGGCTGGTGGAGTCTGTGGATTTTCGTGACGCTGGTAGTGCTGAGCCTGGGTGCCGAGCTGCTCTCAAACGACCGGCCGATCGTGGCTCACTATGAAGGGCGCACGGTCTTCCCCCTGTTCAACACCTATCCGGAAACCACGTTCGGCGGCGATTTCAGAACCCAGACGGATTACCTCGACCCGTTCATTCGCGCGCAACTCGCCAAGCCCGGCAATTGGGCGATCTATCCGCCCAACCGCTACAGCTTCGATACCCTCAACTACTTTTCGCCCAGCCCCAACCCGGCACCGCCCTCCGCGGTCAATTGGCTAGGCACCGATGACCGCGGTCGTGACGTGCTGGCACGGCTCATTTACGGCTTTCGGGTCTCGGTGCTGTTCGGTCTGGCGCTCACGGCCATCGGCGTGGTGATCGGTGTGCTGACCGGCGCGCTGCAGGGTTATTTCGGCGGGAAGCTCGATCTGATCTTCCAGCGCTTCATCGAAATCTGGGGCTCCATGCCCGAGCTCTATTTGCTGCTGATCTTCGCCTCGCTCTTCGAGCCCAGTGTGCTGATCCTGCTGGTGATCCTGTCGCTCTTTGGCTGGATGGGCCTGTCCGACTATGTGCGGGCAGAGTTTCTGCGCAACCGCAATCTGGAGTACGTGACAGCCGCACGCGCGCTGGGGCTATCGAACAGCCAGATCATCTGGCGCCATGTGCTGCCCAACAGCCTCACGCCGGTGATCGCGTTTTTGCCCTTTCGCATGAGTGGCGCGATTTTGGCGCTGACTTCACTGGACTTTCTGGG
>CAIPNM010000451.1 GCA_903866395.1 uncultured bacterium | reverse complement strand
TCTGCGACCAACGCTCTGGCGGTAATCGGCCGACAAATGACCGACTCGATGCAGCAACTGTCCACCGGTAAGCGCATCAATAGCGCCAAGGACGATGCTGCGGGGCTCGCCATCACCTCGCGGATGTCCGCCGATCTGGGCAGCATGGGTATGGCGATCAGGAACACCAACGACGGCATCTCAATGATGCAGACGGCTGACGGTGCGATGAGTGGTATCTCAAACATGCTCCAGCGAATGCGCGAGCTTGCCGTCCAGTCATCGAACAGCACCCTCACCACGAACAATCGCTCAGCCCTACAAAAGGAAATGACCCAGCTGGTCAGTGAGATCGATAACATCGCGAGCACCACGAGCTTCAACAGCATCAAGCTGCTGAACGGATCAGGCAAGGGCATGGGCCTGCAAACCGGGATCAACACCGGGGAGCAGGTCTCCATCACCCTCAGCTCGGCCAGCAGCAAATCTCTCGGACTGCAGGGCTACCGGGTGGAGGGCCAGCAAACCAGCGGCCGCGTCGCTGCAGGGACATCCATCAACGCAGATCAGATCAAGATCAATGGCCGGAACGCGTTCGCGGCCAATCTCGGCGCACCAGGCAACCACGTTGCCTCGTCTCTTGCATCGGCGATCAACACCAATGTCGGCGAACACAGAGTAAGCGCCAGTGCCTTCAATGTTTACAAGGGGGCGGCGCCCTCTGCCTCAGTCTTTTCCCAGGGTGATGTGGTCATCAATTCAAATACCGTTGGCGCAGCCGCCAGCGTGCAAGAGCTGGTCGCCAACATCAATCGAGATGTGTCAGGCGTCAACGCAACGCTTGGAAGCGACGGCACCATCGAGCTGTCGAACAACACCGGTAACGACATCGTGATCACTGCGGGCACCAAGGCTGGATTCACATCCGATACCTGGCGGGGATATCTGTCGCTCAAGTCTCTTGATTCAACCGGCATTCGGGTAGAGGCCAAAACCGAGGCAAACGGATACGGTTCATCCATCTCTGCTGGTGCGCCAGCTGGCACGATTGCCATGGTGAAGGCGCTAGGGTTGAACGAGTCGGGTAACGGCGCGAGCTTCAGCGGCGGGATGGTTGATGCCAACGCCATTACCAGCACAACCGATCTGCGCATTAATGGAGTGCAGGTGGGCAAGTCCGACAACAGCTCCGCCATGTCCAAAGCAGCCGCGATCAATTCGGTAGCGGCCCAGTCAGCCGTCTCGGCCAGCGCTGAGACCAAGGCTAAGGTTTCTACCAATCTTGGCAATATCGGCGGTGCCAGCTCCGTCATCATTAACGGCAAGACATTGAATTTGTCGTCGCTCACTTCGCTATCCGGCGTGGTGTCAACCATCAATGCAGGAGGCGTCAACAGTGTGGCGGCGTCCACCGATGCGGATGGCAATTTCTACCTCACGTCTGCTGGTGGCGCCGACATCACAGTGGAAGATTCGAGCGGCTTCATCTCTGGTATCGAGTCGACTTACGAACCCGGCGCTGCTCAAATCGGCGCGGTTGGCACCGCTGGCACCGGTGAAACAATCAAGGGGCGGATTACGCTCAGTTCAGCCACGGGGACCGACATCCGCGTCGAGTCGCTTGCCTCCGCCTCAAGCGATCGCACCAGTGCGCTGAACCTCATTGGCATGGCCTCGCAGGGCGGAAGCAGTACGCTGGTCGGTGGCGCACTTCAGATCACCACAGCGAGCTCCGCATCAAGCGCTATCTCGGTCATCGACAACGCCATCGACAAACTTTCGCTCAGCCGCGCCGATGTGGGCGCTTTTCAGAACCGGTTGACCTCTTCTGTCGATAATCTGACTTCGTGGCAGACCAACCTCAGCACATCGCGCAGTCGGATCCTCGACGCTGACTACGCAAAAGTCACAACCGATCTTGCCCGTCAGCAGATCATTCAGCATGCGGCTCAGGCCATGCTGGTTCAGGCCAACATGGATCCACGAACCGTTCTGGCGTTGTTGAAATAGGTCGGGGCGCTGCGCGTGCAGCGGCGCTGGCGCTGGGGATAAACCGCATTGACGCGACCGGAGTCCGGCGGTCTAATCGGGCCACCGATTCGCCAGGAACGCTCATCATGACCATTCGCTTCATGCTTCAGCGCAATCGCAGACGATCCCTTCTGGGCGGGGCGTTGCTCGCCATGCTGGCCGCGCCAACAATGACGGTAGCGCAGTCTGCAGACTACCCTAACAAGCCTATTCGTTTTGTAGTGGCCTTTCCTGCGGGCAGCGCCACTGATCAGACCGCTCGAGTCATTGCCCAACACGTTTCGCAGGCCACTGGGCAAAGCGTGGTCGTTGACAACCGGGGCGGCGCAAACGGATTCATCGCCTCTGAAACGGTGGCCAAAGCAGCGCCAGATGGTTACACCGTTCTGGTCACAACAGGCACCACGCACTCGGCCAATCCGAACCTGTTCAGGAAGCTCCCCTACGACCCGGTGCGCGACTTCACGCCAGTGTCGTCTCTCATCATCGCGTCGTTTGTGATGGTGGTGGGTCCGGCCTCGCCCGCCAATTCCGTAGCGGATTTTGTCAAGCTGGTTTCAAGCAACCCCGGTAAGTTCAGCTTTGCGAGCGGTAACGCGCCCAGCCGTATTGGCGGCGAAATGTTCAAACAGATGTCTCGGGCCGATCTCATCCACGTCCCTTACAAGGGCGCGCCCCAGGCGCTCACCGATCTGATGGGCGGGCAGGTGAGTGTCATGTGGACTGACATCATTACCGGAATGCCCTTGGTGAACGGCGGCAAGCTGAAGGCGCTGGCCGTGACCAGCCAGGCCCGGCTACCGATCGCCCCTGCGGTTCCCACCATGAAGGAGCAGGGCTTTCCCGATTACGAGCTGGTCAATTGGCAGGGCATGTATCTGCCCGCTAACACGCCCCCGGCGATTACCGCGCGGTTCACGGCGCTGGTGCACGCAGCGATTCGAGCTGAGAAAACCACCCTCGAGGCCACCGGCGCTCAGATTCTGCCGCTTTCAAACACCGAATTCGCAGCGCTTCAGGCGCGCGACACCGCCATGTGGGCGAGTGTGGTGAAGGCAGCCGGCATGACGCCTGAGTGAGGTTTCAATCGGCTGCACCGTCCCTACAACAGGGTCTGCAGCTGAGGCCAGATGTTGTCCAGCATTTTTGACTGGGCGCTTTCGTTGGGGTGAATCCGATCGGTCTGGAAATATTCCAGGCGATCGGC
>CAIPNM010000450.1 GCA_903866395.1 uncultured bacterium | reverse complement strand
GAGCGCGCCGTTTGCGGTGTTCATCACCAATCCGGAGGTGCGCGCGGGCGACATTGGCGTTCCGGCAGCCGGGCTCGAACTGAAGCTGGTCGATATCGACGGCAAGACCGAGGTGCGCTACCGCGGGCCCAACATCACGCCTGGCTATTGGCGTGCCCCCGAGCAGACTGCCGAGTCGTTCGACGAAGAGGGCTTCTTCCGAACCGGTGACGCGGTGCTCTGGATCAACCCCGACAACCCCCATCTGGGGCTGCGCTTTGATGGCCGCATTGCCGAAGACTTCAAGCTCGCTACCGGCACCTTCGTGAGCGTCGGGCCGCTTCGGGCCCGCATCATCGCAGCGGGCGCCCCCCACGTGCAGGATGCGGTCATCACCGGGCTGAACCTGAACGAGGTGGGGGCGCTCATTTTTCCGTCACCCACCGTCCGTGCGCTGGCCGGGCTCGCACCTGACGCGCCCCTGGCCGAGGTGCTCGCAGCGGCCCCGGTACGTACGCATTTCCAGACCGTTCTCAACACCCTCGCGGGCTCTGCCACGGGGAGTGCAAGCCGCGTGGCGCGCCTCGCACTGCTGGCGGAGCCGCCCTCGCTCGATCTGGGTGAGGTCACCGACAAAGGGTCGATCAACCAGCGCGCCGTGCTCCGGCATCGGGCTGCGCTGGTTAACGCGCTGCACGAAGACACTCTGCCCGGCCTCTTCCTTCCGCGTTGAGTCCTCTGCCACAATAGCGCCGCTGCGGGCGGGCGATGTTTGCCCCGCGCGCCGGTCGAAAAAAATATTCAGGGAGATCGCCATGACATCACGCCGTCAACTGATCCAGGCTGGTTCGGCCGCCGCCGTGCTGGGTGCCGTCGGGTCGCATGTCTTTGCGCAGGCTGGCCTGCCGATCGAACAGGTCAAGATTTTTTACGGCTTTCCGCCCGGCAGTTCGGGCGATATCGTGGCGCGCCGTGTGGGCGAAAAACTCGCAGGTAGCGCGTTCACCAAGAACGCCGCGGTGGTCGACAACAGGCCGGGCGCAGGCGGGCGCATTGCGCTTGACGTGCTCAAGCCCGCGCCAGCCGATGGCACGCACCTCGCGCTCACGCCGTTTTCCATGCTCGCGCTTTTTCCGCACGTCTACAGCAAGCTCGGCTACGACGCCTTCCGCGATTTCGTTCCCGTCTCGATGGCTGCCATCATTCAGCATGGCTTTGCGGTGGGGCCCATGGTGCCCGCGAGCGTTCGGAACCTGAAAGATTTCGCCGCCTGGGCCAAGGCCAATCCCAAAGACGCCAATTACGGCTCGCCTGGCGCGGGTTCCACCCCCCATTTTGTCGGTGCGCTGTTCGGCATTCAGGCGGGCGTTGACATGAAGCACGTGCCCTACAAAGGGTCGGTGCCTGGCGTCACCGACGTGGTGGGCGGGCAGATCGCGGCCATGGTCACCCCGCACGGTGACTTCCTTGCCAACACCCGGGCAGGCAAGATGCGAATACTCGCCACCTCGGGTGCGCAGCGCTCGCCCTTCGTGCCCGATGTGCCCACCTTTGCCGAACAGGGCTTCCCCGACCTGGTGGTCGACGAGTGGTTTGCGTTCTTTGCGCCTGCCCGCACGCCTGCCCATGTCGTGGCCGCGGCCAATGCCGCGGTCAACGCTGCGGTCAAGGAAAAATCGGTAATCGACGCGCTCGCCAACGTTGGGCTGATTGCTCGCGGCAGCACTGCCGAAGAGCTTGGCCAGAGTCAGAAGGAGCAGTACGACAAATGGGGCCCGCTCATCAAGAGGGTGGGTTTTACGGCTGAATCCTGATCAACTTTCTACCACCCACCCCCAAAAGGATCGCTCAAATGCTGTCTCTGCCCTCTCGTTCCACTTCCGGCCTCCACAGCTCCGGCGCCTGCACCTGTTGCGACCTGATCCGCCTCCCTGGCACCAGCCGCCGCGCTTTCCTTGCAGCCGGTGCTGCCATGGGTTTTGCCCAGATGCTGCCCTTCGGTGCGCAGGCGGCCAGCGGCAATTACGACGCCATGTTGCTCGCCTGTATCGATCCGCGCTTTCCCAAGCTCACGCTTGATCACATGAGCAGCCGTTCGCTCGTCGGGAAGTACAGCCAGTTCAATATCGCGGGCGCGGCCATCGGCGCTGTGGCGCCCAAATTCAATGGCTGGCACCAGACCTTCTGGGACAATCTCGGCGCATCCATTCAGCTGCACAACATTCCGGCGGTCATCGCCATCAATCATCGTGACTGCGGCGCGGCAAAAATCGCCTATGGCGATGCGGCGGTGGCCAACCGTGACGCGGAAACTGCCACCCACCGCCAGTCGCTGCTCGAGTTTCGCGCTGAGGTCGCCAAGCGCTTCCCCAAGCTGCGGGTCGAACTCGGACTCATGGATCTGAACGGCAAGGTGGAATCTTTCTCCTGATTCCACCGGGCGGCCCGGGCCTGTCCGCTGGCGCCGGCCGCCGGACGCGGGCCGCCTTTCTGATCAATCATGGGCCAACGCCGTTGGCCCCGTAGCGCTCACCATGAAAGACACTCAGATATTGATCAGCGGTGGCGGCCTCGGAGGCCTGTCCGCTGCGCTTGCGCTCGCCGAGCGCGGCTTCGAAGTCACGGTTCTCGAGAAGGCCGCCGAGTTCACTGAAATCGGCTATGGCATTCAGCTTGGGCCCAATGCCACCCGCATTCTCAAACGCTACGGTTTGTGGGACACGGTCTCAACCAGCGCGGTATTCCCCGAGGCAATGGTGTTCCTCGATGCCATCGATACCGAGGAGTGGGCACGGGTCAATCTGAACGATGCTTTTCTTGCGCGCTTCAAGCACCCCTACGCGGTCATTCATCGGCGCGACCTGCTGGGGGCATGGCTTGCTGCCTGCGAAAGGCATCCCCGCATTCAACTGCTCACATCCAAGGGTCTCGCCAGCATCACCGATCACGGCACGATGGTGGAGGTGCACTGCGAAGACGGTTCGAGCTTTTCCGCGCGTTGCCTGATTGGCGCGGATGGGCTGCTCTCACCCACGCGTGACTATGTCGTGGGCACCTCGCAGCCTCGGGTCACCGGGTTTCTTGCCTACCGCGGGGTCATCCCCATCGGCAAGGTCTTTGACCACACCTACGATCGCTCGGTCATTGGCTGGTTCGGCCACAACATTCATCTCGTGCAGTACGCCTTGAGGGCGGGCGATGTACTGAACAACGTGGCGGTGTTTGGGAGCCCCGCCTTTGCGCGCGGGGAGGCAGAGTATGGGTCGCCCGCCGAGCTCACCGCCATGTTTGAACATGCACATCCGCGGGTTCGCGCCATGCTGGAGTACATCAGCCTCGATCGCCACTGGATGATGCGCGACCGCGATCCGATCGGTAACTGGACGAAGGGTAACGTCACCCTGCTGGGCGATGCTGCGCATCCCACCTTGCAATATCTCGCGCAGGGCGCGTGCATGGCGTTTGAAGACTCGGTGGTGCTGGCTGCCCGCCTGGCCGAATGCCCCAACGATCCGCATCAGGCTTTTCTGTCCTACCAGAAAGCGCGGGTGCTTCGAACTGCGAGAATTGTGCTCACCGCGCGCGCCTTCGGCCAGGTGCTGCATGCGGGGGGCGTGGCGCGTGATCTGCGCAACGACCTTTATCGTGGCCGCGCACCGGATTCGTTCTTCCACGAAATCGACTGGATCTATCGGGGGATTCCCGAGACCGAGTTCTGAATTGAGCGCCCGCTGAGCGAAGAATCGCAGGTTACACTCCAAAAAAACCCAAAGGAGACAACGTCATGAGTTCATCCCGTCGCAACCTGATCATCGGCGGCGCGTCCGCCGCGGGTCTGTCGGGCTTTCCGGCCATTGTCCGTGCCCAGCAGAAGTTTGAAGTCAAGGTCGCCAATTTCGTGGGCCCGCAGCATTTTCAGTCGCAGTGGCTGGTCAAGTGGGGCGAGGAGCTTGAAAAAAAGTCCGATGGACGTCTCGTCTTCAAGCATTTTCCGAGCGCCCAGATGGGCCCCACGCCCAAGCACTTCGATTTCGCGCGCGACGGCACGGCCGAAATGGCTTACATCCTTCACGGCTCCACGCCTGGCCGTTTTCCGCTCACCGAGCTGGTCAACATGCCCTATCTCATCGGTAGCGCTGAAATCGGCATCAAGGTGCTGAATGACCCCGAGCTTCGTGCCAAACATCTCGACGCCGAACATCGCGGCACCAAGGTGCTGTATCTCTTTACGCACCAGCCTGGCAGCGTCCACACCACCAGGAAGGCGTTGCGAACGCTCGATGATTTCAAGGGGCAGCGGCTGCGTTTCTCAACGGCTGCCATCCGCGAGTTCATCTCCGCCCTGGGCGCCACGCCCGTTGGCGTTCCACCCACCGAAGTGGCTGAGCAGCTTCAGAAAGGCACGCTCGACGGTGCCTTCACCGACTACGGTGGCGCTGGCATCGCCTGGAAGCTTGGCGGCATCTGCAAATACACCACCGAGCTCTACTGTTTTGTGTCGAGCTTTGCGGTGGTAGCCAACCAGGCTTGGTACAACAAGCTTCCAGCCGATCTTCAGAAGCTCATCGATCAGTCGGTCACCGGCATCGAGAAAGATATCGGCGGTGGCTGGGATGCGCTCGATGTCCCCGGCAAGAAGGCCATGATGGACGGCGGCGGCGAAGCGATCCGGCTGTCCAAAGCCGAAGACGAACGCCTGCGCAAGATCGGGGCCGACGTCACTGAATCCACGCTAAAGGCCATGGAAGCTAAAGGCCTGCCGGCGCGGGCGGTGTACGCCACCATGAAGTCGCTCGCCGAGAAACACGCCAAGACCTCGAAGAACTTCTGGGCCTGATGTCAGCCGCTCGAGTGCGCGCCCTGGTGGCGCGCCTCACGCTTCTGTTTGACAGCATCGCCGTCCTGGCGCTCCTCGCAATGATGGGCGTCACCACGGCCGATGTGCTCCTGCGCCGCTTCTCAAACAAGCCGATCACCGGGGTCACCGAACTTGCCGAGCTCGCGCTGGGCGTGGCGTTTTTCATGGCGGCGCCCGGGGTGTTTGCCCGCGGTGCCAACATCACCGTCGACATGATCGACCAGTGGCAGCCGCGCTGGTCGGCTGGGCTCAAGCGCATCGCAGCGCTTCTTTCTGCGGTGATGCTCGGTTTTTTTGCCTGGCACATGGTGGGCCCGCTGATCGACATCGTCGAGTTCGGCGATACCTCGGCTGATCTGCAGATCCCGAAGGTGTGGTTTATGGCGCCGGCCTGGGTTGGCATCGTGCTCGCGCTTTTCACCTCGGTTGCAGTGCTGCTTGCAGGCGAGATCGACTCGTCGCGCTCGGAGGGTGCGCTATGAGCGTGGGCATGATCGGCCTGGTGTCGGTCATCGGGCTACTCGCGCTCATGATGCTGCGAGTGCCCATTGCCACTGCGCTCACATTGAGTGGTGTGCTTGGCTACGCGGCGGCGCAGGGCTGGCCTGTTACCTTCCGCACGCTTGCCTCCATTCCCTATGAACTCACTGGCGCCAACCCCGGTGTGGCGTATTCTTTTACGGTGGTGCCGCTCTTCATTTTTATGGGGGCGGTCGCTTCTCGGGCGCATATGTCCTCGGAACTGTTCGCTGCGGCCAATGCGCTCTTCTCAGGCATCCGCGGGGCGCTTGCCGCAGCCACCATCGGTTCGTGCGCGGCTTTTTCCGCCATCTGCGGCTCGTCGATTGCCACCGCAGCCACCTTTTCGCGTGTTGCCATTCCCGAAATGCGCCGCTATGGCTATGACATGGAACTGGCCACTGGGAGCGTCGCCGCGGCGGGAACCCTGGGCATCCTGATTCCGCCGTCGCTCATTCTGGTGATCTACTCGCTGGTGGCTGAGGAATCGATCAAAGCGCTGTTTGCGGCGGCCATGATTCCCGGCATTGCGCTTGCGATTGGCTATGTGGTTGTGATCGCGGTGCTTGCGCGAATCCGCCCGCACCTCATGCCTGCATCGCCCGCTCAACCGCTCGGTGAGCGCGTGCGTGCGCTCGCCGGCACCTGGAAGCTCGCGCTCCTGTTCGTGCTGGCGGTGGTCGGTATTTATGTCGGGTGGTTTTCGCCCACCGAGGCCGCTGCTGTGGCGTCGGCGGCTGCGGTGGTGATTGGCTTTGCCACCCGGCGGCTCACGCTGCGAGGCCTCTGGGAGGCGGGCATCGAAACCGTGCAGACCACGGCCATGCTATTCATTATCGTGATCGGCGCCTTCATCTTTTCCCGGCTGATCGTGCTCACGCAATTCCCGGGCGCGCTTGCCGACTGGGTGAATGGCGCGGGGCTTGCGCCCTGGATGGTGATTGCTGCGATCGTTGCGCTCTACCTGCTGCTTGGCACCTTCCTTGAGGAGGTCAGCACATTGCTTATCACCGTACCGGTGCTGCTGCCGGTGGTGAAAGGCATTGGCTATGACCCGATCTGGTTTGGCGTATTCGTAACCGTTATGTCCACGGTGGGGCTGATCTCGCCGCCCGTTGGACTCACGGTGTTTGTCGTGCAGTCCCAGAATCCGGAGGTACCGCTTGAGAAAATCTTTCGCGGTGTGATCCCGTTTCTGGTGGCCGATATCGTGTTGCTGATCGCGCTGGTGGCGTTTCCCGCTCTGGCCACCTGGCTGCCGAAAGTACTCGCCTGATTCAGACGTTTTCCGGTTCCCGGTTTCTCTTTCCCCCTTTCCCAGCGGAGCGAATCATGTCCCGATCCGACAATGCTTCAGTCACCCTGAGAGGTAGCATCGCTGCGGCTGCGGTGGCTTGTTTAGTGGGGGGGGCTGACGCGCAGACGGTGCCCCAGCATGATGTGGCGGTGATTCGCGACTTCCGTTTTCATACCGGGGATGTCTTCCCCGAACTGCGCATTCACTACACCACGCTTGGCAAGCCCGATGGCATTCCCGTGCTGGTCCTGCACGGCACAGCGGGCTCTGCGCAGACCATGCTCGTACCGGGGTTCGGTGGCGAGCTGTTCGGAGCCGGCCAACCGCTTGATGCGTCGCGCCATTTCATCATCATCCCCGATAGCCTGGGCACCGGAAAGAGCAGCCGCCCCTCCGAAGGGCTCCGAACCCGCTTCCCGCGCTACAACTACGATGACATGATCGCCGCGCAGTACCGGCTGGTGACCGAGCATCTGGGCGTGAAAAAACTTCGTCTGGTCATCGGCAATTCCATGGGCGGGATGCACACCTGGCTCTGGGCCCAGCGTTATCCAGACATGATGGACATTGCGGTTCCCATGGCCTCGCTCCCCACCGAGATGTCCGGACGCAACTGGATGACGCGCAGGCTGATTATCGACAGTATTCGCAACGACCCCGATTGGCAGGGAGGCTACTACGCTCGTCAGCCGAAGGGCGTGCAGCGGGCGGTCGTGTTTTATGGCCTTGCCACTAACGGCGGCAATCAGGGGCTCCAGCGTCTGGCGCCCACTCGCGAGCAGGCCGACGCGCTACTTGATGAGCGGCTGAATGCACCGTTTACCGCCGATGCGAACGATCTG
The DNA here is from genome assembly GCA_903866395.1 of uncultured bacterium. Lineage (GTDB taxonomy): Bacteria > Pseudomonadota > Gammaproteobacteria > Burkholderiales > Burkholderiaceae_E > SYIM01. Next base: position 2,260 of record CAIPNM010000450.1, on the reverse strand, counting down.
CTCTATCAATGGGATGCCTCGCGGGACTACAACGCGGTGCAGGGTCTTGAGAAAATTCGGGCCCGCCTTCTGGTGATCAACTCAGCCGATGACGAGCGCAACCCACCCGAACTAGGCGTGATGGAGCGCGAACTGAAACGCGTGAGCAACGCCCGGCTTTATCTGATTCCGGCAAGTCCACAAACATCCGGGCATGGCACCACCGGCCAGGCGCGATTCTGGAAGCACGAGCTTGCGCGCGAACTGGCCGAGGTTCCGCACCGCTAGCCAGGTTGCTCGACGGCCGCGCGAACGCCACCTACCCAAAGCTGAGCGGCCGCCATCAGGAATCCGATATCGGTCTGGGTGGTCACAAACAGGGCGCCGCTTCGGATCGATGCGGCTTGTCGTTCAACGCTTCGGTTGCCGCCGCACCCAGCGAATTTTCCGTGACGCTTCGCGACCTCGATCACCCGCGCCTGAGCGGCCTGGATTTCCGGGTCGTCAAAGCGCCCCGGTTTGCCGATGTTGGCGGCGTAGTCATTGGTGCCCAGGTGAATGACATCAATACCCGGCACCGCACAGATGTCCTCGAGGTTGGCCATTCCTTCCGCCGATTCGATCATGCACACCAGCAGGCAGGCATCGTTTAGCGCTTGGGTGGCTTCAGCGAGCGGCACCGAACGATAGTCAAAGTGCGGGTAACCGCCCACCACCGAGCGCTTTCCGATCGGTGCAAAGCGGCAGACCTCAACAGCGCGGCGTGCCTGCGCGCCCGTGTTGATGTCGGGGTACACGATTCCGGTGACGCCGTTGTCAAGGAGCAGGGAGACGTCGGGATCGTCCACGCCACGAACCCGCACGAGTGGCGCAACGCCGATCGCGAGCGCGGTGTGCGCAATGTTCTGGATGGATTCGAGATCGAAGATCGAGTGCTGGCAATCGATGAACAGAAAATCGTGTCCGCTTGCCTTGGCAATGCGTGCGATGTCCGGTGACCGGGCTAACCGGACGTTCAAGCCCAATACGGGCTGGCCAGCGGCGAGTTTTTGTCTGAGCGGATGAAGCGACATGATGGGGTTGCTGAAGGGATTCAGGCCGGGCTCGAGCGCATCGGGAAGGCGCGAGCCTGCAGAAACAGAAATTCCACGCGAAGGAGCGGCGTCGCGCCTTGCTCACGCAGACCGAAGCCGACCACGGCCACGCGTTCGCCCTCGCGAATCTCGGGCACCTGCCACTGTGACATTCGAAAGAGCGGTGCGAGCTCGATCTCCCAGCGGGCGGCCTGCCGGCCGGGCACGCTCGCGCGCGCGAGCAGTTGCGCCGCATCGACCGGCGCCGACTGGGCCGGTACGTTACGTCGGGCGAGGTCTGGCGGCAGTTGCAGGCGGGGGTCGGGTTCGAGCATGAATTCGGCGTGCGGGTTCCGCCAGCGCACCTGTCGCGCAACGCCTTCCAGATAGAGCGGCTGATCCTGGTTGAAGCTACTCCAGCCGTGATGGGCCCAAGCGGCTGGGTGCGGCGAGAACAGGAGCGCAGCGAGCCCGCCCAGGGCCTGCCGGCGACGTGAAACGGTGGGGTGAGTCATGAAAGCGTGATTCCTTCGTCTATCAGGCATAACCGATCCAACGACCCAGCGAAACAATGGCGATCCAGATCAATATGGAGGCAAGCGCGCTCAAGCGTGCAGTGACATCCAGTCGCGTGAGCGAGCCGCGCAGATGAAACCATACCGCGTTACTCGCCGCGACTGTGAGCAGCAGCATCTTGAGCGTGAAGATCCGGTTGGCGAGCAGTTCGGCCGCTTGCGAAGCAAACATCAGAACCCCGCTTACCACGCACAGCAGGGCTCCGGTTGCGACCAGACGCAGACAGAGTGACGCGAGGGGCTGTAGGGGTACTGCTTGCCCCAGCCCTAAGACCCGGAGCTCGACCAGAACAAGATTGCCGAGCAGCATGGCGATACCCAGCAGATGGACGACCTCGAGCGCCGGGTAGGCCCAGGGATGCGAAGCAATGGCAGCGGGGTTCATGGTTGGCGACGGGGGGCTCAGCCTAAGCGGCAGCGATGCTCGGAGGGGGGGCAGTGCGCTCAGCCAAGCAGGTGGGATTCAATCGATTTCTTCAGCAGCTGCTTGTCTTCCTCTGTTGCGGCTTCGGTTGACAGCAATCGCACCTGTTCCAATCGAGAACCGGTGAGGCCTGAAGCCTCAAGAAATTCGAGCGCAGCCCTCCGGTCCGGATCGGTGTCGGGTTGGGTTAGCGCCTCAGCAAAGACCTG
>CAIPNM010000449.1 GCA_903866395.1 uncultured bacterium | reverse complement strand
TCTCGGACTCGGCACTTTCAGCGTACAGACCGTCGATTCCCAGTGTGGAGGCAAGACCACCGAACATCACATCCGCATCAGCACTTGCAGTGGCCGACTCGGCGAGCGCCCCCTGGGTCGAAGCCCGGACATACGATGCCCCTTCTCCGCCTGCGAGAAGTTCTCCCGCAGTTGCCGTGCCGATGACAGCGGCGGTCGAACTGAGTGGCCCGACCGCACCGATCATGACCGCATCGACGATGGAGCCCGCGGCGCTGGTGACCGTGACCTGCCCCCAGGTCGACTGCGCTCCCGATGCAGGGCGCGCGTCGAGCGAGCCCAGCGTGATCGTCCCGTCCGCCACCAGGCGGACATTTCCACCGCCTGAGGCAAAGACGGTTGACGCAGCCATGGTGATGGTGCTGGACGTAGCGCTAACCGCCACATCAATCGAACCACCCACAGTCGAGACGTCCGCGGCAGCCGTGTAAGTCTGCGAACCGGTCGAGAGCAGCGAAACATGTCCCGTGCCCGCATCGATCGCAGCGCGCACATGGAGCGCACCCGACTGTGCCTGTAGCAGCAGATTGCCCGCCCCGGCCGCCAGCACCGCCCCGCTTCCGGCAGTGCCGGCGTTGATCACCAGATCACCCTGCGCAACCTGAAGCACCAGTGAGCCGTCTACGCTTCCCAGATCTTCAAGCTGATCGGCGAGGAGCGCCGACGCCGTACCCAGCACGCCCACGCGGTTGCCGATGACGCTGAAATGATCGATCACCAGACCGGTACCCGCCGACGTACCCGTATCGGTCAGGAACGCGCCGCCCGCCGCAGCCGACGCAGCAAGAACGTCAGTGTCAAGATCGATGGCGTTGGTACCGGAGCCGATGGCGGTTCCCGCCTTCAGCAGAACCGAAGCCGCATCAATGTCGACTGCCGCCGTCGCCGAGGCGTCCGTAATCTCGGTGCCGGCAAGCACCGCAACCGAGCCACTGCCCGCCAGAATCTGACCGATGGCAATGTGGCGCGCTGCCGCGCTTGAGTCGGTGCCGGATTGCAGCCGAACCGATCCGTTGTTGGTGGAGATACTCGTGCTGGCTGCCATCGCGATCGAGGCGCCTGCGAGCAGATCAATGGTCGCGAGCGACGCTGCCGTGCTGATTGCCGCGTTCTGGGCGATCGCGCCTGAGGCACTGACGCTGATATGACCCGCCGAACTCGAGAGCGCGCCGCCCAGCGTCACATTGGCCGCCGTGCCGGCCGCCTGCAGCAAGATGTTGCCGCTCGCGGAAATGGCACCCGCCGCACCCGACGAGCTGGTCATCGAACCGTCGGTGGTGCGCACCACCGCCAGACCTGTGGACTGAACGCCCTGCACCGTACCGGCATCGGACGTTGGCGTAAGCGTCACGCCGTCTGCGCCAACCTGGTTCACCGGAATTGCAGCGGCGGCGCCGATCGTCAGCGCATTCGCCTCAACCACAAACACGCCGGTAGTCGATGTGCCCGTCAGCTTGACGGCCATCACGTTGACTTCAGTCTCCAGGGGATCGGCAGCCGAGGCCACGCCAGCACCTGCCGCAACACCCGCCACATCAATCCGCAGCTCGGCCGCTTTAACGTTCAGCGCGCCGAGGTTGGCATCGATGATCCGCTCTGCGATCAGGCTGACCTTCGCATTCGCTCCAGTGGTGTTAAACAGCGCTGCCTGAATGCGTCCGACCGCGACGTAGCGGATGTTGCCGTCCGCAGTCGCCGCACGCGTCCCTTCGATCATCAGGATGTCGCGTCCAGCGCGGACATCGATCGTGCCGCTTCCAGCCGTCACGATGTCGCCCGGCGCGTAGTAACGATAGCCCGACGGCGTAACGTAGTTGAATACCTTGGACGTTGCCGTTGAAGCTGCGGCATCGTAGGTAGCGGTGACCACAGCCTCGGTCGTCGTGCCAGGATTGACGCGTACGCGGATGGTGGGCGCTCCCGCGGTGGTGTCGATATCAACACGTTCGCTGAAGTTGAGAAGCACCCTCTGTGTGGAGCCGGCCAGGAAGTCACCGTCAGCCGGGCCATGGACGGACAGCAGCGTGGGCACGCTTCGGTCGACCACGAGGAAGCTGTCCAGCGTCAAGATCGTATTGCTCGCGCCAGTCACGCTCACCCGCACGGCACCGGTTGTCATGCCACTCAGGTTGACCCCGGATACGGACCAGCTGCCGTTCACCACTGGCACGTTGGAAACCACCACGGTGCGCGGCGTCGAGGCTGAATCTGTAAAGGTGACAGTGAGCGACGGCGTGGCCTGGTTAGTCGCGGTGGCGGCGGCAGTACCCGTGACCGAAACGTTCAGGAGATCAGCCGGGCGCATGACGGCGCCGGCTGCCGACGTGATAGCGAGGGCACCCGAGGGACGAACAACCGGATTGGTCTGCGTCGAACTCTGCATGCCAAGCGCAAGCGATGTGGCCGGGCTGACCACGATTGAATTGCCCGCCGCATCGCGGATCTGGCCGCCGTTCAGATCGAGTCCCGTGACTAGCACACTGGGCACATTGCGGTTGGCTGCCAGCAGATCGGTGCGCGCACTAAGATCAGGCACGACCCAGTTGAACACCAGCGCAGTGGGCGTGGACGCGCCCGGGTTGAAGATCGCCGACTGGGCCCCGGCATTGGTCGCAGAGACCGCAAGCGTGGGTGCACCACCCGACGTGTCGACCGTGACCGGCTCGGAGAAGCTCACCGTGAAAGTGAGCGTCGCGCCCACGGCATATTCACTGCGCGCCGGCGTCGCGTTTGCGACAGGCAGCGACAGCGCGGGCATTCCGACCAGTGTCGCAGTCGGCGCAGCGCGATCAATGGATAGGAAGCTGCCGCGAACCAGACTGCTGCTGTTGGCACCGGTCACTGTGACTCGAACCGCACCAGGCTGCAGCGTGGACAGGTTGGCGGTCGGGATCGACCACACGCCATCCGTAACAGTCACGTTTGCAATGGTGACTTCGTTTGCGGTGGGCGTCGCTGAGTCGCGCAGCACCACCGTGAGGGTAGATCCAGTGCGGGACACGTCTGCTGTGCCCTGGAGGTTGATCGCCTGGTTGGCGCTACCCGCCACCACGGTTCCCGATGGCGAGCTGATTTGGATTGCTCCACCAACTTCTACCTGCGCGGGCGACATCGTGAGCGAATCCGGTGCAACCGTCAGGAACGCATCCTGGGCGAACAGCGTGGTGCTGCCACCGGTTGCATTGATTGACACGCGTACCGGGCCAGCCGCGAGGCCGGAAAGGTTGGTGGCAGGCAGCGCCCACTGACCGCTGCTGATTGAACCCGACGCAATGCTAACGGTCACCGGGGATCCGCTTGACGGCGTGAAGGTGACGTCGAGCCCTGTGGTGATCGTCGACGACACCGTGCCGGACAGTGTGTAGGCCACCAGCTGTGGCAGGCGGACGGGCGCCCCAGCGGCCGCTGCCACTTGCACCGATGCGGCAGGAGCCACAACGGCACCGGCGCCCGAACCCAGCGCGGTCAGTGTCAGGCCACCGTCGGTGGTCACCACGGCAGCGCCCGCTGCGTCGGTCAGGCTAACGCCACCCAGGCGAATCGCTTCCGCCCGCAGTGCGCTCACCGTCAGGCCGGACGGGACCGTCCAGGTGAAGACTTTGGTGGTGTCAGTTGAAAGGGATGCGCTGTACGCCGCAGTGAACGGGGTAGCGCCATTGACCGTGAGCGACAGGCTCGGATAGCCACCCGCCGCGGTAAGACGGACCGCCTCGGAGAAGCTGGCCGCGAACGTGAGCGTCGTCCCCGCAGCGTAGGTGGCATTTGCCGGCATCGCCACTCTGGATAGCGTGGGGATCGCATTGTCGATCGTGAGGAAGGCGGCCTGCTCAAAGATCACGCCACCGGCGTTGGAGATCTGCAGTTTGATCGCCCCCGGGGCGAGCGTCGACAGGTTGGTTGCCGGCATCGTCCACTGGCCGTTGCTCACCGCAACGCCCGAGGCGCTGACCGTCACCGGTGTAGACAGGGAATCGATGAAGCTGATGGTGAGCGGACCCGTCGCGCTGGTGCGGCCCGTCAGGGTCAGTGCACCCACAGAGGTGACCGGAAGCACGCGGCCTGCGATCTCGGTGACCTGGACTGACGGAGCACCGTCGACCACCGCGTTGGTGCCGCCGCCGCCCGACGCGCTCAGCGTGAGCGATCCTGAGCTGGTGACGAGCGCGTTACCCGCGCGGTCGGCGATGGCCCCGCCGTTCAGCACGAGACCGGTGACCGATACCGACGTTACCGCCGGGGTGGCGGGCGCGGTCCAGCGGAACACCTTCACCGTGTCGGTCGACGCAGCTGCGTCATAAGCAGCGGTCGCAGCCGTAGAACTGTTGAAAGACAGCGAGAGCTGCGGCGAACCGGTGACCGTCACAGCTTCGGAGAAGACCACCGAGAAGGTTTGAACGCTGGACGCGGCGATTGGAGCCGCCACCGGCGCGGTCACCCGCGAGACCGTCGGTACGGTCTTGTCGATGGACAGGAACCCGGTCTGCTCAAACAGCGTATTGGCACCGCCCGTACCGTTTGCCACCTTCAGACGGACAGCCCCCGCTGCCAGCGTTGACAGATTGGCCGTGGCCGTCCACTGGCCGTTGGTGACTGCCACGCTGTTCACGGTCACAGAGACCGGGGTTGCAGCCGAATCGGTGAACGTGATGGTGAGGGGCCCGGCGTCGCCCGCCGCAGTGCCACTCACGGTGTAGGCGGCAAGACCGCCACTTCCGACCAGTGCCCCCGCAGCGGATGCAACCTGAATCGGGCCAGCGGCATCGACCACAGCCGTATTGCCGCCCGAACCCACCGGCCGCAGTGCGAGACCAGGCAGCGTCGAGTTGAGCAGATTACCCGCCCGGTCGCTGAAGACCGCGCGGTTGAACACTAGGCTATCTGCCGCTACCGACGTGACGGTGAGCCCGGTCGGAATCACCCAGACGAAGGCCTTGACCGTGTCGGAAAAGGCCTGTGGATCCAGGACCGCACGCGCCTCGGTGGTCGAATTGACCTTCAGCGTCAGCGCCGGCAGACCGTCCGCGGTGTCAATGGCGACCGCCTCGGAGAACTGGGCCGTGAACACCAGGCGCGTACCCGCAGCATAGGTGCCTGCTGCCGGACCATCGATCCGGGTGAGCTCAGGCGCCGAGCGGTCAAGCGTAAGGAACGCGGCATGTTCGATGAAAGTATTGTCCGCCCCAGTGACGCGCACCTTGACCGGGCCCGCTGCCAGCGTGGACAGATTCGTCGAAGGAATCGACCAGGCGCCGTTAACCACTGAAACATTGTTGACGGCCACCTCGGCGGGCTGGGCTGCGGAATCAATGAACCTCACGTTCACGCTGCTACCCGCCGCCGGTGCATTCACACGGCTGACAGACGGCGCGGTCTTGTCGATCGTGAGGTAAGACACTTGCTCGAACAGCTGGCCCGAGGCATCGGAGACCCGAATCCTGACCGCACCCGATGACAGGGTCAACAGACTCGGCGTCGTTGCAGTCCACTGCCCGTTGGTGACAGTGACATTGCTCACCGTGACCGTTGCTGGCGAGCCTGCCGAGTCCACCAGTGAGATCGTGAGGGGGCCAGCGACCGTCGCACGACCCGTGAGTGTGATCGAGCTGAGACCAGCGCTTGCCAGCTGACGCCCCGCCGCTTCGGTGATCTGAATCGCGCCCGATGCGTCCACCACCGGGTTGGTGGATGCGGTACCCGCAGCGGACAGCGTAACCACGCCGCTCGACACCGCGATCGCGTTGCCAGCAGCGTCAACGATAGAACCGCCGTTGAGGGTGATTCCGGTGATCGACACATCGGCGCTTGCCACCGGGCTTGAGGGCACGGTCCAACGGAACACTTTGACCGTATCGGTGGACGCGGCCGCGTCGTAAGCCGCAGCATAGACCGTCGCGTTAGGCGTTCCAGCCACCGACACATTGAGCGTGGGCGAGCCGGTGACTGTGACGGGCTCGGAAAACACGACCGTGTAAGTCTGAACGCTGGCCGCAGCGTAGGTTCCCGTGGTCGGCACCGTTACACGAACCGGGGCTGGTGCCGTGTTGTCAACGGTCAGGAAGCCAGCCAGGTCCAGAAGCGTCGTTGAACCGCTTGATACCGTGACCTTGACCGCGCCCTCGGCAAGACCTGACAGATCGGTTACCGGCATCTCCCAGCGGCCGCCGGTAATTGCCACACCGGAAACCACGATGGTGGAGGGCGTCGAAGCTGAGTCCGTAAAGGTGATCGTCAGCCCGGCGGGAATCGACGCGCTCGACGCGGTTCCAGACAGCGTATAGGCGGTCAGACCTGCCGGACGATGCGCAGCGCCTGAAGCGGTGGCCACCTGAACCGAGGCGGCTGATGCGGTCGGCAGCGTCAGGCTGCCGCTCGTGGTGATCAGCGCATTGCCGGCGCGATCCGTGATCGAACCGCCGTTGAGGGTGAGCGCCCCTACCGTGAAGCTGCCCACCGTGGTGCTGGCAGGCACCGTCCAGGTGAAGACTTTTTGTGTGCCTGTGGACATCCCCGCGTTGTAGGTCGCAACCGCGCTCGCACCAGAGTTGTAGGTAATCGCAATCTGCGGCGAACCCGCGACGACAGCCGCTTCGGAGAAGGCAACGCCGAAGGCCAGAACAGTACCCGCCGCGTAGCCACCGGCTGCACCAGAAACTGTACCCTGCAGGCTTACCGTGTCGTCAGTGGTGGCGTTGAGCGATGCCCCAGACACCGTGGTGATCGCGACCGACGAGGCCGCATCGCGGGTGATGGTGGGCGCCGCGGCGCCACTGTCCAGAACGACGCCGTTCGCAGCGGCATCGCGCAAGAGCGACCGCCCCGCGATCAGGGAATCAATCGATACGGAGCCGATCAGGTAAGGCGCCTGGATCACATCCTGAGAGGCAATCACCGAGATGCTGCCACTGCCCGACTCCACCCGGGCATTCAGCCGTACATCGCCGGCGGAGGCCTCGAGGCGAATCGCCCCGGAGACGGTGGTGATCGCCGCGGGGTCAGCCGGACCCGCCTCGAGGCGAAGCTCGCCCGAATCGACGGTTACCACCACCGGTCCGGTGCCGATCGCATCAATGTCCTCAAGGGTGACCTGCTGGGCCGTCAGTGTGGCGTCAGCGTTGACGCGGTTGGATTGAACTGTGACGGTATCGACGGCGAGCCCACTTCGGATATTGGCTCCCACCTCGCGGACAAACACACCCTCCAGCGTTGCGAAGCTTGCACCGTTGCTATCAGCGCCTGCGCGGGCTGCAAGCGTGGCCACGTCGGTCTCGATCGAATTACTTCCCGAACCGATTGCGTCGTTGGCGCGCAGGATCAACTGGCTGGCAATCACCTCGGCAGCCGCCGAGCCCACCCCGTCCACGATCGAACCACCTGAGAGGATTGCAACGCCGGCGGTGCCTGCGTTCAGCGCGCCCAGCGTGATCTTGCGGCTGGCCTCGGTCGTGCTGGAACTGCTGGTGGCCGACTCAAGGCGGATCGCGCCGTTGCTCGTGGTGACGCTCACGGTCGTTGCCATGGTGATCTCGGCACCAGCCGCCATGTCAACCGAACTGCCTGACCCGGTGGTCTGCACGTTGCCGTTCTGATTGAGCGCTCCACCTGCGATCAGGCTGAGGTTGCCGACCACGGTCGTTGCGGAACCCAGGGTGAGAATGCCACTACCGCCCGCTGAAAGAAGAGCAACACCTTTTGCCGTCACCGCTCCGCCCGACGACAGGGTTGCCAAAGCACCCGAAGCGGTACGAACAATCAGTGCCCCGCCAGATGTCAGGTTCCCCAGTGATGCATCGGCGGGGGGCGCAGCGCCCGTACCCGCAGCCTCGGCGACACCTGCCGCCGTCACCCGGTTGACGCCAATTGCGCTCAGCGTACCCACATCCAGGGCATTGGTTTCAAGGACGAACAGACCGCCACCGTTATCGCTGGTAGCCGTCGCTGCCACCGATGCCGCCAGCTTGGCAATCGTGGTCTCGATCGGGTCGGTTGCAGTGCCGAAGCCCTTGCCGCTTCCGGTGCCGGCAGCGGAGATCCGGAGTTCATCCGCAATGACGTTGACCGCGCTCGCTGACCCGCCAGGGCCCGCGTCGGTCACGGTATCGGCCACCAGGCTGACGTCGCCGGTGGTGCTAAGTTGCGACAACTGGAGCGCACCTGCAGCAACGTAGCGAATATTGCCGCTACCTGCGCTGGTGACCGCGGCATCGACCATCACGATCCGACCGCCGGCTTGGACGTCGATGGTGCCGGTGCCCGTTGTGCTAATCGAACCCGCCACCGACGGAGCCGTGTAGAAGTAGCCATCCGGCGTCTGATAGCTGAACACCTTGCGAGTGTCGGTGGAGCGCGCGGCGTCGTAGGCCGCCTCAACCACGCGGGCTGACGCTGTGTTCGGATTCAGTGTCACACGCAGGCTGGGCGTGCTGCCGCTCGGTGTGATCGTGACCGATTCGCTGAATTCAACCACCAGCGTCTGCGCGGAGCCTGCGGCGAAGGCGCCGGCTGCCGGGCCACGAACAGCGGTGACCGTTGGCATCGAGGTGTCAAGTGTCAGGAAAGCGGCCTGGTCAACCAGGTTGGTGCTGCCGCCAGTCGCCTTGATCGTGAGTCGGACCGGGCCAGCGGCCAAGGCGGCCGAGAGGTCGGTGGCCGGAAGCGTCCAGCGGCCGCCCGTGATCGCTGAAGACGCGATGTTCGTATTGACCGGCGATCCGCTTGCCGGGGTAAAGGTGATGGTCAACCCGCTCGCAGCGGTGGCACTCGTCACGGTTCCCGCGAGCGTGATCGCGTTGGCCGCGCTCGGTTTGAGCACACGGCCGCTGGCCGTTTCGACCTGCACTGCACCCGGCGCTGCAACGACGGGGCGCGGTGATCCGGTGGTGCCGACCTGGGACAGGGACTGCTGCGCGTCGCCCACCTGAACCAGCGAATTACCCGCAAGGTCGGTAATCGTGGCCGTGTTCGGGGAGATTCCGGTCACCCCGAATGCGCTGACCGTGGTGGACGCCGGAACCGTATAGGTGAACACCGCGGTGGTAGCAGTGGACAGAGCCGACTGGTACAAGGCCTGCGCCGGAGCGGTCACAGGTGTGGTGGCCGGCGAGGTCACGCTGGTGAGCGTGAGATCCAAGGCCGCGGTGGCAGCACTGCCTCCGAAGCGCACTGCTTCGGACATCGCAACCGAGAACAGCATCACCGCACCCGCGGTGTACGAACCGCTGGCGGGTTGGGCGACCGACGTGATGGCGGGCGCAGTCGTATCAATAGTGAAGAAAGCAGCCCGCTCAATGGCGGTGGTGCCGGCACCCGTGACCCGGACCTTGACCGGACCTTGAGCGAGCGTGCTGAGATCGACGTTGCTCACGCTCCACACACCGTTGGTGACGGCCACGTTCTGGACCGTGATGGTCACCGGGTTGGTGCTGTTGTCAATGAAATGAACAGTGAGGGTTCCCGTGCCCACAGCCGCCGCACTGGCCGAACCCGACAGACTGACCGCGGAGCGACTGGTGGCACCAATCAACCCGCCCGCACCGGTGAGCTGAATAGCTCCGCCGTTGTCGATCAGGTTGCTGGCAACGACCAACTCGCCACTGGTGACAGCAAGATCATTGCCCCCCGCATCACGCACCGTGGCGGCGCCGACTGTGAGTCGATCGATCGGCGCCGAGGTGACCACATGAGGAGCCTGAACGACATCGCCCGAGGCCCGCACGCTGATGCTGCCGCCCGCAGCGGCGAGCGAATCATTAAGCATGACGCTACCCGAGACCGCCTGCAGCAGAACGTTGCCGCCCGCGGTACTGATGGCGCCATTGTCCGAGCCACGATTCACCGTCAGATCACCGGTATTGACGGTGAGGACAACCGCCCCGGTGCTGGAGGCAGCAAGATCATCCAGGCTCACGCTCAGGTCAGTAGCTGCTACCGCGCCGGTCGCAAGCACGGGCTTGACGGTCACCGTCACGTCGTCGACACGTACCCCAGCTGAAGCGCCAGTACCCACTTCAGTGATGAACAAACCGCCAGCACCCGTGGCTGCAGAGAGCGTGGTGACATCGGTTTCAATGGCATCAGAACCTGTGCCGATCGCCGATGCTGCCTTCAGGAGCAACTGCCCCGAGCTCACGTTGGTTGCGGCCGAAGCATCGCCATCGACAATCGAGCGACCTGCGTCGACTGTCACGCGTGCGGTTCCGGCGTTCACGACACGGATCACAACATCCTTGTCTGCAGTCGCCGACCCCGTGTTCACGCCAGACGCCAAACGAACGTCACCGTTGGCGCTGGTGATGCTCGCGCCCGCCTGCATGTTGAGTTTGATGCCAGCTTGCGCGTTCACAGTGTTCGCCGCACCGGTCACGACAACCGCCGACGACAGGTTCAGATCCTGCGCGGCATCCAGCGTCAGGTGCCCGGCTGAAGACAGCGTCCCGCCAAGCGACAGGTCTGAGCTTGACCCGCCCGCCTTAAACAGCGTGTTGCCATCAGCGGTGATATCGCCCGTCGAGGCCAGCGTCGAGAGCGAGCCGGCAACGGTCTGCAGCACCAGCGGGCCGTTGCTTGTGATCCCGTCCTGCGCGTCATCAGTCGCGCCTGCCGCCGTTGCACTGCTGCCATCCGCAGCCACCCGCTGAACCGCGATGCTGGGCGTCTGCCCCACAACGAGGCTGGTGGCTTCGGTCACAAACGCGCCACCCGAGCCCGCACGCAGGCTGAGGGTGCTCGCCTCGATCTCGAGAGGATTCACGCCCGTACCACCCGTCGCAACAGAACTGTCGGTCACCGAGGCGGCTACACGAAGAGCTTTCGCGAAGACATTGGTGGCGGTGTCGGCAATCACGCCGGCAGAGCCAGTCGCGTTGGCCGCTGTCTGAGCGTACGTGAGTGTTGTTGACGTCACGCTTGCAACGGTAAACGTTCCGTTGAAGTCGGCAAGCCCCGACACCACAACCGAGTCACCCACCACGAATGCATGCGCTACGGGGAACGTGACGGTCACCACATTGCTCGCACGGGCGATTGATGTGAACGGTACTGCGGCGTCAACGACCGAGCCCCCGACGCTGATGACGCTGACCGCGCCCCAGGTGCCTTGATTGGTGAGAGCGGAAGCGCCGCGGTCGGCACTGGTCCGCGCATCGAGCACGCCCAGCGTGATGGTTCCGCCAGGCGTTGTGACGGTATTGCCCGTGTAGGTGCCCGCAGCCACGCGAATGCTGCCGGTCGCGCCGCCGTTGGTTTGAAGCTTCGTGCCGGCAGCCATTGTGATGGCAGCCGGGGCGTTGGCCGCACCCGTCGCCTGCACGTCAATCGTGCCGGCCGTTGTTGTGACATCACCGCTTGCGGAGTAGGTCTGGCTGCCAAGCGAGATCAGCGATACGTTACCGCTTCCGGCATCAATCGCAGCGTTGACGGTAAGCGTACCGCTACCCGCCTGAATCAGCACGTTGCCGGTGCCGGTGGCGGTCACTGGCGAATCCACGGTGAAGTTACCAACCAGGGAGGTGCCGCCACGAACCACTACGGCGCCATTGTTGCCCGCAGACACACCCGCCAGCGCGGTATCGCTGCCATTGAACGCAGCACTCGTCCCATCGAGCGCGAGGCGGTTCACAGCCACGGCATTGACGGAGCCGATCACCAGGCCGTTAGCTTCCTGAACGAACACGCCGCCCGACGTGTTGGTCGCTGCGATTTTGGCAACGCTAGTGCGCAGGGGATCGCTGCTGGTACCGATAGCACCCGACGCCGAGAGCCGCAGATCACCCGAAACGATATCGTTGATGTTCGCAGCCGACGTGCGAGAAATCGTGCCGCTATCCGCCACCACACTGATGGCACCCGATCCCGCGGTGATCCGGCCCAGGGTGACCGATCCACCTGCGCGAATTCGCTGATTGCCGTTGTTGCCATTGTTGGTGCTGACCGTCGCCACGTTGGTGGTGGTGACGCCATTATTGGTCACCGTCGCGGTCTGCATGGTGACGTTGCCGGCAAGCGCCCACAGGTCGACCGTCCGTACACCGGTTCCCCCGGTGATGGCAGTTGCCGGTGTCGCGAGAATCTTGCCGGTGCCGCCAATGGTGATTGACTGGCTCGCCTCCAGGCTGACGCTTCGCCACTCGGACGAGACCGTACCCGGAACGCTGATGCTGCCCGCCTGCGTGAGCAGCAGGATGTCGCCAAGAGTGCCGGTGGTGCTGATCACATCGTCAACGATCAGGTTACCTGCCTGGACTTTCAGAATGATCTGCCCGCCACTGCCTTCCGAGGTCACGCCGTCAGCCACCACGCTGAGCGCAGTCTGCTCACTGACGTAAATGCCACCGGTAGCCACCGGCGCGCTGCTGGTTGCGCGCGCATTCTTGGCCGTCAGTTGGTCGACCTTGGTGACGATTGGCTTGGCCGCTGTGCCCGTACCAGCCGCCGACGACAGAGTGAGCTTGGAAATCTCAGCGAAGCGCCCGGTGGAGGGCAATTCGGCATTGATATTGAGCGTGCCAGCACTGAGCACGCTTTCAATGTCGCCCGCTGTCGCGGTCACGCTCACGTTACCGCGGGTCTCAAGGAGGCTCAGGTCAACACTTCCGCCAGCCGTAAGCGAGATACCACCGGGCTGACTGGACGACGGTCCGACACTGCTCAACCTGTTGGCGGCATTCATCACGATATTGCCGCCCGCGTTCAACCCGATCACCCCACCCACCGAAGTAACGTCCGCGTTCTGCGCGATGTTCGCCGTCGTGGACGTCACCGTGATGCTGCCGGCTGCCGATGCAGTCACCGGCTTGGCGAGCGTCACAAGACCGTTGGCGCTCAGGTTGATGGACCCACTGGTGCCACGCACCGCCTTATTGACATCAAGCTTCTTGCCAGCACCCGGTGCCGACAGAGAAATCGCCCCAGTGCCTGCTGTGAGAACACCGTCGCCCGCAGCCAGCAGCTCCAGATCACCACCGGCGGCGCCGACGGTGATCGTCCCCTGTGATTGCGTGACGGCAACCGCTACGGCCGCGGGAGTGCCAAGCGTTGACTCCTGAAGCGTGAGCGACCCGGCAGCCGTGATGCCCGATACAGTGAGCACTGGGCCGTTGGCCGGTGTGTTGCTGAACAGCGTTACCGGGGCGGTGTAGACCGCACGAAGCCCGGTGGAATCTGCGCTCGCAGAAACCTTGTCGGCGAGCGTTCTGAGAACATCAGTCCAGTTGGCGCTGGTGGCAACCACCGTGAAGACGCGATCAGAACCGACGGTCGTCGGCGCGGTCAGCGTGTACGCACGGCCGACGGTCGGGGCTGTTTGGTTGGAAGCCAGCGCAATCGAACTCACGCCCGATTTTCCAGCGTTACCCGCAACAACGGTCTGGGTGGTCGTATCCAGTCGGGCGCCGACCACGCCGCTCAGCGTGAGACCAGGGCCAGCAGAGCTGTCAGCAGCCAACAGGGTTGCCGATACGCCGGTTGAGGCTGACACCTGATTGATCTTGGTGACGAGATCCTGAAACACTTCGGACCAGGTATCGGGAACCGGTGACGCGCCAACCAGATTAAACACGCGTTCGGTATCCGCGGTGAGCTGAACCTTCAGGTCCAGTTGCGCACCGATGGTCGGAACCGTCGTGGCCTGCGCCAATGTCATGCGAAGCGTGGAGACCCCACCAGCCGCAGGACTGGTCGCAATCGCCGCCACAGCGGGGGCAATTACGTGGAGCGACGGGGCAGCGCTCACGGCCGCACCCAACGCGTCGGTGATCGAAGCATTCGCACCGACTTCGGAATACGTGAGCGTCCCAGCGGTAACCGTCGCAACCTGGAAGGTGCCGTTAAAGCCCGAAGCACCAGCCACGGTCACAAGCTGTCCAATTTTGAAGTCGTGCGGCGCGGTGAACGTAGCCGTCACAACGTCCGAGGTGCGGGAGATGCTTGCAAGCGCAACCGCCGAACCTTTCAAGCCGCGACCAATAGTGAGGTAGGTGCCAGAGGAATCAGTCGATACCAACGCCGCATAGGCGCTGACATTAGACGCTGTACCCACGCTCGTGGGCGCAGCATCATTACCTGCCTGCTGATAGGTGACCGTTGTCGCAGTCGCGCTCGCTACAGTGAATTCCCCATTGAATCCATCAACGCCCGCGATGTTGACCGACTGCCCCACCTGGAAGGCGTGTGCCCTGGGGAAGGTCACCGTCACCACGCCCGAGGCGCGCGCAATCCCGCTAAAGGCCACCGGCGCACGGCTGGTGTTGCTGACGTCGCTTGCAAGCGCCCCAAACACCTCGCCCCAGGTGGGTGTGCTGTCTGCCTTGGCGCGGAACACGATCCCATCCAGGGTAAGCGTGTAGATCGCATCCGCAGTCGGACTTGCCGTGGGCGCAGTGATGCGCGCCCCGCCCTGAGTCGCACGATAGATGTCAAGGTCACCACCCGACGCGATTTCCTGCACCACCACGTTATCGGTGGAGCCCATACCGCTGTTGTCCAGCACAAGCGTGGTGACATCCGTATTGGGCAGGCTGACGCCCGTTGCAGCGCGAACGGTGAGCGTGTCGGTCCGAAGCGCCTCGCCGGTCCGGACATCGGTTGCCGTACTGTCAAGCTGCTGCACCTTGCCATTGGCCGATTCAAGCAGCAGGTCGGCGCCCCCCGTCATCGCCAACTCGTTGTAGAAGGTGATGTTGTTGGTCGCGAATACAGAGAGCGGCTTCTCGGTGGTGATGAAGCGCGATGCGTCGTTGAAGTCCTCAAACCGAACTTCGCCGCCGTAGATCTCGAACGGGTGCAGGAAGGTGGGCTGGGCATTGTCATCACCGCCCACGCGGACCGTACCCGAGCCAATCTTGGCCTGCGTTCCAGCGCTATTCTGGTGCCCGATCACGACCTTCTGGAAATTGTTTGAGAGCTGTTTCAGTTCCTCACGGGAGATGCTCAGCACGTCACCGAAATCAGACGGCGGCGACGCCAGGTGGATCGTACGGTTGAGCGTAGACGGACGAAGGGTGATCGTGCCGGAGCCCGAGATCGGCGCGGTTTGAACCGGCAGGAACAGCTGGTTCGCCTCGATCAGGATATCGCCAGAGGGCAGCGACTGGTTGGTGTTGGTCAGCGTGATTGAGCCATTCTGGTCGTCAAAGCTCACCACCGACGCGCTCAGGATGGTAAGACTGCCGCCGTTGGTGATGACAAGGCTTTTCTGGAAGCTGACCGTTCCGGATGCGTAGATCGTGACATTGCCTGCCACCGTGACGCGTTCACGGAAGGTGACATCGGTTGCCAGCACAGTCGGTGTGCCAACGGTCAGGCTAGACAAAGGTCCGGTGTTCTTACCTGCGTCAACGGTGGACCGACCAATCTCGGAATTGATGGTAACGCTTCCGCCCACCATCGGCATCAGCACCAGGCCCACGCTCTGACCCTGCTGGGCGCTCAGGTAGTGATTCGCAGCGTAGGTACCCAGCGTGATATTGCCCGCGGTGCTTCCTCCACCTGCAGTAAACACATGGGTATCCGGAGTGTTCAACACCGCCGGCGTCAGGTAGAGCGAGTCATTTTCGACGATGCTGCCGGCCACGACCTTATCGGCGCTAACCGTTGTGGTGAAGCCCGACCCGAACGTGACCAGGTTGCCGTTAACAACTGCGTCCTGGGCGAAGAACATCTCGCCGCCGATTCCGGGTGCGAGCAGCGTCAGGTTGTTGTTAAAGACCACGCTCGAATTCGTGGCATCACCCACCACGATCGTGTTGTAGCCATCAGCCGAGCCGACCACGATTCCCGAGGCACCCGCCACAAGATTCAGCACTTCGGGGTTCTGTACCACCATTTCGGTGTCTTCGGAGAACTGGGAACCAGCAGCCTTCAAATCGCCAAGAACAATTGTGGCGAAGGGATCAAACGACTGAATCTGAACCTGCCCGTTAATACTCCGAACCGGCGCGTTGATCTGGATCCGATCGCCAGCCAGCACCACATCCTTCCCACCGGAGTCGATGGATGACGAAATGACCTGTCCGCCGCCCAACGACTGGATGTCGGTGACACCGCCTCGTGCACCGCTCGCGCTGGTCGAATCAAGGACCTCGGCGTTACCCAGCAGCAGGATGCTGACGGGTTTGCGATCGCTGCTCGCGACTGCTACCTTGGCTGCGTCGACCACCATCGCCATTGGGCTGTAGCGGTAACCCACCATCGCGTTACCCACTTCATCGCGGGTGTCGATACTGAGGAGGCCACCCGTCTGGATCATGGGGCCGTCAGCCTGACGCAGAATCTGCCCGGTACTCAGCCCGCGACGGTCTTGCTCGTCCGTCGTCAGCGTCTTGACGGTGATGGTGCCATCAAGACGGTTGATCGAGGCCTTGCCCTTGGTCATCGCCCACTCAAGTTCAAGCTCAAACGGGTT
Source organism: uncultured bacterium (assembly GCA_903866395.1). GTDB lineage: Bacteria > Pseudomonadota > Gammaproteobacteria > Burkholderiales > Burkholderiaceae_E > SYIM01. The sequence goes on along the minus strand of CAIPNM010000449.1, from coordinate 30,600 downwards.
GGTGGCATGGTCATATGTGCCATCTTCAAGCAGCCAGCCAACCACCGATCGATCGTTCAGCAGCGCGCCATCAGGCACGGCAATCGTTACCGTGCCACCGCCCGCCACACGGACACCATCGGCAAGCGTGAGATTGCCGCTCTCAGCCGTGATCGTGACCGCGCCACCACCGGTGTAAATGGTCTTGTTGATATCAACTTTGGACGTGCCGGCGTAGAGCGACACGGCACCCGATACCGTACCTACCGCGCCTTGGATCAGTCGCGGCTGAACCGGACCGTAGCCCGCTGTGATCTTGAGGATACCGCCCGCAACGGTTGCAACAGAACCAGCCACCCCGTTGATGGCGGTGGCAAACGACGTCAACAAGGCATCCCAGGTGGGTGAACTGGAGGCTGCCGTCGTGAGGTGAGCCTGACCATTGACGACCAACGTGTAGACAGCGTTAGCCACCGGCGTCGCGCCCTGCACTCCCGTGTTGATCGCAACGCTCCAGCCCCCCGTCGCGAGCGGCAGGATCGTAGGTGCAAGCGCCGCGGAGAGTCCGGTAAGCGATGGCGCAGCGCTGCCGCCGGTGCGCGAAAGCGTAATCGTGCCGCCCGAAACCGATGCCGAATAGCCGGCATTCAGGTTGACTGCGTCAGCGATGCCCGACAACACCTCGGCCCAGGTCGGAGTGGCATCCGACGTGAATGCGAACGTTGTGCCACCGAAGTCGAGAACGTGCGCGGTATTTGCAGCCGGCAGCGGCCGTCCCGTGGTGTCAAGCGTCCAAGACTGCGAGGTAATCCCAACCCCAGAAACCATAGAGACAATCTCGCCCGCCCTAGTCGAAAGATCCATCGCCCCCGAGCCAGCGTTCTCAGAGCGGTAGATATAGAGAGCATCGCGGTTTTGAAGCGACACACCACCGGTCCCGGTGTTCTGGATATCGATGCTGCCGACATCCACATCAAGGCGACCGCCACTGGCGATGCCATTCACCGCCTCGATCACAAGTCGGCTGGTGGCAGGTGAACCGTTCACCGACGGCATCACGATGTCAAAGTCGCTATTACCCGCATCAATGAGCGCCCCGCCAGTGCGGATCACCAGATCCTGGGTGGAGTCGGTGCGGAGCTTGCCGAGTGTAAGGTTGCCGCCCGCTGTGATCGCGATGCGGTCCTGGCCGGAACGGATGTATGTATCCGCCTCCATCGTCATCGCGCCGCCGGAGGTGAACAGCACATCGCCGTCGGTCGACGTGATCGCGCCGTCGAGCTCGAAGGTGAGCGTTCCCGACGCATTCACGGCCACCGCGCCGGTTCCACTCGTGATCTGTCGGCGAAGGACGATATCGCTGCCGGCACCGGTGGTGGTGAGCGTAACGGGGGCAGCACCAGACAAGGTCAGTGCGGCATCGATCGTCAGATCACCCGTGGCAAGAATATCGACGGTAGCCCCGCCGTTATCAAGCGAATTGACGATCAGGGCCTGCTTGTTGACGATGTTGACGGAGCCCTTGGCGCTGATGTCGAGCGTGTCGGACTTGAGAACTGCGCTGACGTTACCGCCCGACTGGATGATCACATTGCTAAGGTCGACCGGTGAGGCGATATCACCGATCGTGACGTTGCCAGTGGCGATGATAGTGAGCTTGCCGCCGGTGCCGGTCAGATTATTGATCGTGAGGTTTCCTGCAACGACCAGGGTTGCATCGCCACCGGCCAAGGTCAACCGCGACACGGACAGGTTACCGGTCTGCTCAACCGACAGGTCACCGCCGCCGGTCATCACAACGTCCAGAACACCAACCTGAGACTTCATCGACAGGTCGTCGAGCGACATGGCGGTCAGCTGATTCGCGGTGACCAAACCGCCGAGGGCCACCCCACCTTGGGGAGCCTCGAGAATGACAGTGCCTGTGCCGACGTTTAGCGCAGAGACCACCACCAAGTCGCCGGTATCACTACCGAGACGCAGTTGGTCCCCTGCGTGCACGTCTAGCGCCACAACCGAGAGGTTGCCCTGGGCAATGACCCCGAATGGCCCCGGGTTCCGATCTGGAGCGATCACTACATAGTCGCCCGTCGGTCGGAGAGCAGAGGTTCCGTTCTTGATCCCGGCGTCTTCAGCGACCGCGGTAATCGCAAAGTCGTCGTTGGCCACCTTTGCCGTTACCGTCAACGTAAGGAGTGTCGCGTCGTAGGTTGCAGTGACGGGAAGCGCAGCATTGGCGTTGATTCGACCAGCGATGTCCGACAACATCGCCGCCCAGGTATTACCGCTCGCAGGCGGCGTGTAATAGAGATTGGTGCCATCAATCGACACCGTGTAAATCGCACTCGCGTTGGGGGTGGTACCAGAAAACTGCAGCACACTGCGCTGCGCGACGCCCAGCACCGGAGTGGTTTCCGTTGTAGTAGTCGTCGCGGAATCGAGGTCGGTCGCGATCCGCCCGTTGATGCGGATGCTTTCCAGGCTGAACGGACGGTTCACCGCGCCGGTAAGCTCGAGCATCCATTTCCCGTTGTGCGGTGAACTGGAGTCACTGATCTGAGAGCGCGTAACGGTGACCAGTCCGGAATCCGGATCGGAATCGGTGTCTGAACCATCGGCAAGAATGCGCGTCTTGAGCGCTTCAAGAACGGTCGCTGGGCTGTTCGCCGCAACGACTGTTGACCCGACGGTATCCCCGACCTTGACAACGTATTCTGTACTGTCGATCACGATACTGAACTCCTGGCCATCCTGGAAGGCCTTTGGCTCGAAGATGACTCGGCTGATTTGAGCCTGGTCAGCCCCGGCACTGCGAACATTGCCCGACTGCCAGACGCCGCCGCCACGCGACACATAAGCTGCGTCGACGCTGAACGGAGTGGCATTACTGATTTCCACCCGACGGTTTGCCGCGTCGGTGGTTACGTTGAAGCTGGTATTCGAAGGCGCCTCGATCGCAGTTTCCAGACCACCAAGCACGGTCTGGAAGGTTGCGATGTTGAGATTCCGGAGCGCAACGTCTTCCGCTGAGAGGATCGGCAGTACACCATCGGCGTTAGCCTTGGTGTTCTGCAGATCGAGTGTCTCCAGCATCTTGCTGGTAATGGTCGAACTGTCGAGCAGGATCTTGCGCTGACCATCTGGGGTTGTAACAGAGAGCGCCCAGTCACGGCCAGAAGGGCTCACCCCGCCCGGACCGAAGTCAGCCAGGATCCGCGTCTCCAGGTTGTTGAGCACAGCGTCCCAGCTAGCTGCGTTGTTAGTCCCGACAAGATTGATCTGAACGCCATAGTCTCCGCGCCCGATCTGAACGGGGTACGAGAAACCTCCAATATCAAAGCTGATGACGTCGCCGCTCTGCAGGACGTGATCGGAGAAGGAAACGATCGACCCCGCCACACTCTCGGTGTACTGAAGAAGCTTGGTGGTCGCCACGGTCACCGCCGCTTGGATGGTGATCGTGCGAGCAGACACCGATGAGGTGTAGGGGAAGGCGCCGATCAGACGGCCCTGCTCGACCTCAGCCCGCAGCAGGCTCGCGAGTTGATCCCAAGTCGTGACGTTGTTGCTGGCAACCACCTTCGCATCGTAAGAAGTGTCGTTACCGTCCTTCGTGTAGTAGACCCGAAGTACATATGTCTGACCGACCACTGGCTGCCCGCTGGACGGGAGCACAATGCTAGACACGCCCGATGCAACGCTTACTGTCAGACCATTGACCTCAGCCTCCACTGTCGGGTAAGTGACCCCGCTAGCCGGTGCACGGGCAGCTACCGTAACGGTAGAGCCGGCGGGCACCGCTAGAACGCCACCAGCGCTCGCATAACCCACGCCGTCAATGAACACATTGACCGTATCCGGGAACAGCGAAGTGGGTGTTGAAGTCGAAGTACCCGAAGCGAAGATGATTTCGTTGATCTGAGGATTTGCGTCCGACCGAACCTGAGTAGGTACGACCCCGTTATTGGTCAACGCGTCAATCCGGGCAACCAGCACTTCACCAAGTGTGAACGGCGTGTTGTTAACGCCACCAGTCAATGTCAGCCGGCGATTAGCGCTATCAACGCTTACGTCAACGAGGCGCCGCTGCTCCGCCGTGTAACTCGCGTGCGCATCAACTGCCAGCGCAAGTTTTTGTGCGAGTTCGACCCTGCTCGAGGCAGTCAGGGTAAAAGTATGCGTCCCGATACTGAGCGTGTATGAGGTCGCACCAGACGGTTCGGTGAGTCGCGACAAATCGATCACCCGATCGAGACCTGATACCGGCGTGCTGATGGTCGCCTGCCCAGGCGCAGTCGTGCTGTCCGAGGCCTTGACCCCGGTGACAGTAACCTGCCCTGCCGTGCCGACGTCGCCAGAAATGATCTCGATGGTGGTGTTGCTGACCTTCGCAACGAAGCCGGGGGAGGCATCGATGAGACGCCCCAACGCAGTCGCAACAGATCCTGCTCGGTCGGTCGCCTTTGCAACGTAGGTGAAGGTATTGGAACCCGGCAGCGTTACGGTGTAGGTGAAACCGTTTTGTATGCTGAGTGAGTTCAGATCGATTGTGAGCTTGGGCGTGACATCGATCAGGTCGGTAACCGACACGCCACCCGCCGTAAGCGATATGTCAGACTGACCAGCGCCATCGGTAACGACGAACGCACGAGCCGGTTCGCCCGCCTCGATCAGAGTCTCTAGGTAACCGAGTACCGTCGCCCAGTTTGTAGCCTGAGACGCACTGACTGCCAGCGTCGTGGACGACTTGGCAGCGGCCAGGGTGCCATCGGCATCAACGCTTGCCGTCAAGCTATCAATGACATCGCCTGCATCGTCGCCCGCGTCACCGACAAAATAGAAAGTCTTGGCGCCAATCTTCAGTACATAAGTTGCACCCGGCCCGACAAACTTGAGATCAGACAGGGAGATGACGCGCTCGCCCAGGTTGCCGGTCTTGGTGTCAGACACAGCGCCGAGCGAACCCAGCGCAAACCCGGTCTGGCCGGAGAAACTTAGCGTGTAGCCCGTCGCACCTGCCGTCACATTGATGGTCGAGCCAGTTGCAGACGCGGTGAACTCTGTCAGGGCATCAGCGCGGGCAGCGAGCGCCGTCGCGATCGAATCGAGAGTGTCGCTAGAACTGGCGACGTAGCTCACCACCCGATCAGGACTCGCGGTGCTGTGATCGAAAGTAAGCGTGTAAATGGCGCCTGGGGTGACCGTTACGCCGCTGAGCGCCACTGCCGCCGAACCGGCAGCCGGAGTCGTGATGGTGGCTGACCCGCCAACCGCTGCCACCGTGCTAGAAGCCGTTGCCGCGGAAAGAGCAATCACCGGGGAATTCAACCCTGCAGTGACGCTGATTGTTGACCCGATCGCGGTCGCTGTGAGACCGGCCGCTGTTAGCGCTGCCGCTAGTCCCGTTGCGATCGAACCTTGTGTTGCACCGCTGCCCGCCACGTAGGTAATTGCCGGGTTAAGCGCTGTGCCGTTATTGGTGACCGAGAGCGTGTAGGTGGCCCTGGGAACCGCCTGAAGCGTGTTCAGATTGACCGTTGCCGTCGCAGTGTTGCCAGTCCCGGTAACGTTGATGGTCGCGGCACCGACAACTGAGGCGGTGACAGCAAGAGAAACATCGTCGGCGGCCGGAACATTGGTGACCACCATATTGACATTGGTGCCGAGCCGTGCCGAATACGCATGCCCGCCGACATAGACTGTGTACGAATAGTCGTCCTGCTCTGCCGCCGTAATGTCGGCAAACTGTACAAGGCTTACTTGCGCCTGCTCGATGCCCGCGCTTTGTACCGGGGTGTCATAGCCCTGGACAATCGGCACGGTGTCGACGCCATTCACGGTAACCGTCACGGCCGCCGAGGACAGTTGGCCAACGCTCGCGGTGACCTTGTAAGGCACACCATCAGTTCGCGCGGTCAGTGTCAACCCAGGGCGCAGATTAATTGAGGGGTTAGGCGTCTGCACAACCGAAGTGAACTGCCCACCTGCAGCATCAATCAGCGTATCTAGGCTAGTCAGGATCGAGGCCCAGCTGGTACCGTCGACCGCAATGCCGCCCACCACCTGGTCGTCTTCAACTGAGTAGGTCCAGGTTCCGGTGGACTTGTTGATCGCACTGCCCGCCGCCGCGGTCGCATCCGTACCCGTATGAGCGAACCTGAGCGTATTGCCGGACACCGCGGTAATCGTGTGGGTTCCTTCGAAACCGCCGATACCGTCAATCACTACCGACTGGCCAACGATGAAGCCGTGCGCATCGGGGAACGTGATGGTCACAACGTTCGAAGCGCGACTGATGGAGGTGAACGGAACCTGCTTATCGATGGTGACGGAGTAGCGATAGCTGTCGCTCGTTCCGCCATTGAACTCCAGCTTGGAAACTTGGGCGCGACTGGGGCTCGCAACATCCGGCTGGGTAATGGTCGGTGACTGAACTGCGCCACCAGACGACCAGGCAGTCTGGACCGTAATCTCAGTGGGTAAACCCGATTTCAGGCCTGCCGTGTCCCGAAGTGTCGTACGAACCTCCAGGCCGTCATCGACCCCTTCATCCGACGCGGAAACCAGCTGAGTAATCGGCTGCGCGACAGCGCCCCTCACCGTGACAACGCGCGCGGTCAATTCAGCGGCCATGTTCGAGAACGGGCTGACAGTGATCACGTGTCCGCTTACCGTGGCATGCAGCCCAGGCAACGAACGCGACGCTGCAGCCAAGCGCGCGGCAAGTTCGTCCCAACTTGGCGCGGCACCGCCGGTCGTGTACTCGACCGTGCGGCCGTCGAAGATGATTGAGTACTTCGTGTTGGCCGCAGGCGCCCCTCCGATCGTCGAAAGGTCGATTGAGCGACTGCCTCTCGTACTCACCACAGCCGTGGTCGCTGAAACCGTCGAACTGCCCACCTTCACCACTGGCGCAGCCGTTGAGTAGGAGGCTGCAGTCACCGGTACGCCAGCCGCGTCGAACCGCAACTCATGAATCAGCGTACGCGAATCAACCGAGATCGCGGCGTACTGCTTTTCAGAGCCCGCGACGACCCCTGCTTCCAGGGTTCCAAGATACAGGTCACCTGTGGCCTGTATCGCAATGTTATTGCCAGCAGCACCCGCGTTATTAAAGGAATCGCGGAAGGTCTTGGCCTCGCGAATCACCAGATTGCCGCCAGAGATGATCTTGATCGATCCATCGTTGGCGAACGCCGACAACACATCGAGGCTGTCCGCTTCGTCGATCGAGATGGAGCCCTGAACCGCCGAGTTGACATAGAGCGTGTTCGCAAGCGTCTTGGCCGTGATGGCGTAATCGGCCTTCAGCTTCAGGTCGTCGGCGATAAAGACCGATGCGCCGTCGAGCAGAATGCTGGTGGCATTGACATCGAGAACATCGGTTGCCGCGACAATCCCGCCAGCCAGCTTCAGTTGTCCCTTCGGCACCGAGATAGTGATGTTTCTGGCGGGATCGAACCCCTTCAGCCCGCCCACGAATCCGGTCAGGTCAAGGTTCTGTGTCGTTCCATCCGGCTTGGCAACCGTCAGCGAAACGTCCAGCGCGCCTCTCAGATCAACCCGCGCAACCGGGAACGCACTCACGTTGATGTTGACAAAGCCCGTGTTGCGGGCAACGAGATTCGCCGCGTTCAACGTGAACGAGGAACCCACCACATTGTTGGTGTTGACACCCGCCTGAATTTGCGTGACACCACTCGCCTCAACCACCAGGCGTCCGATGGTTGAGACGCCACCATCACGCGACACCAGCTTGCCAGCGAGAACGACGTCCTGGTCAGAGCGAAGCTCTATCAAGTTTCGGGCGGTGAGCGTGCCCTTGATCGACACCAGCGAATCAGTATCGATGATGATGGTGTCAGAGGTGATGTCACCGGGCAGGTTGCCGCTCTTTCTCGGCATGACCGACGTGACCCCCACTTCGGACATCGCGACCAGCTTGGTTCCCGCGCCCGTGAACGTGACGATATTGCCGGCCACCGTCGCGGCAATCTGCGCATCATCGTCCAGCAAGCCCCTGAATGCCGTGGCAAGCCCACTGGCGGTCGGCGCGCTGCTGCCCGTCGCGTAGGCGAACAGCGTCTCACCCACCCGAAGGACGTAACGGGTATTCGGTGTCAACGCAATCGATGAAAAATCGATGGTGCGTGCACTGGCGTCTGAGCCCTGGCGTGCGCTGACAACAGCGTCGCTGTAATCGAACAGCAGCGTCTCGGCTCGATACTCGGTAAGCGCATCACCCTCAAAGAATCGGTACAAGTCGAGCGCACCGTTCGCGCGGAAGGCGATGCCCTGGTCGTAACGAACGGTCTCGAGAGTGCCGTCCGGCGACACGGTTGTGCGTAGCGGCATTTGAATGTCGCCAGACCTGCTCTCAAATACCACGGTGTCGCCACGAACCAGTGAATCCACCGCGGGCTCGGCGCCTATCGCACGCGAGCCAACCAGCAGAGACCCTTCGGCAGACAGCGTCACGGTGTTGTTGGTGTTGCCAACAGCGGGGTCGAAGCTGATGGCGCGAACCACCAGCAGCCCCTGCGACCGCTCAAAGGCACCGTCGTGATCGCGAACGTAGATATCGCCCGTCGTGGTTGAGGCATTGAGCCGGTTTGCTGCAACCTCCAGCCCACGGATGCCGGTGGCAGCAGACAGTGTCAGCAGATTGGCAATGAGATTCCGATCACCACTGCCGACCGAGCGCTCGATCGCACCGCCGGTACTGGTCAGACTGATCGACCCGGCCGACGTGACCGTATCGAACGCCGTGATCGTCCGCATACCCGCGCCAGCACTGATGGTGATGGTCGACCCGCTGGCCGCTGCAACAAAGGCGGCGTTGGCATCGATCTGCTGAGCAAGCTTTGCAACGATAGTGTCAATAGTGTCATTTGCGGCGGCTGTTGTGCGAAGCACCGCCGAGTCGGACCCACCAGGCGTGCTTGCCGCGATGGTCACACGGTATTGAGCACCGACAACCACCGGTATGTTCGCGAAGCTGATCGTACGGTCGAAATCAACGTCGGAGCCGCTTGCCGCGTTGATTGCGACATCGCCCCCCGTAACCAGACGCTGCGCGACGATTGCGCGGGTACCCGCGCCGGACCCAATTGTGATGGTCTGAGCGCCTGCTGTAACAGACGACGTCGCGGCAATTCCATAGCCCGCGGCATTCAACTGGGTCACCAGGCGCTGCGCGATCGTGGCGTACGTGTCAGTACTGCTCGCCACGGTTCTGACCGTGACCGCGTCACTTGCGGTGATGGACGTTGCAGCGAGACTGATCTGGAAGGTTGCGCCCGTGGAGATTGGGAGCGTTCCCAGGTTAATCGTACGGTCGTCGTTGAGGTCGCCTATATGCGCACCATTCACCGTCAACGCGATAGGCAGTTCCTCGAGGTAGCTGCCCGCCACCACGCGATTGGCGCTGATCGTTCCGGCCGCGGTCACCGAAATGTTATTGGTCTCCCGGTTGGACAGAAGTTCAACGTCCACCAGCGATACGGCACCCGCCGCATTGATGGTGAGAGAGCCATTCGCAAGATCGGTGTCGACTAAATGCAGGGTGCGTGAACCCTGCGTGATGCTGACGTTGCCAGTACGTTGAATATCGAGCGCTAGATCGTTGACTTGGGTCTGCAGGACCAGATCGCCATTGCTTGCCGTGGAAAGATTGAGTCGATCGGCGGTAATCAGTCCGCCCGTGCGCTGCGACATCGCCCCCTGCACATTGAGTGTGACGTCGCCACGTCCGATTGTGGTGGCCGTGTGCACCGCCAGGCTCACCGTACCGTTGGTGCGCAATGCATTGAGGTTGATGTTGTTGCGATCGCTGTCGCCCTGGGTCTCAGCCAGCACCACGTTGAGTGAACCCGTGTTGTTGACCGTAAACGCACCGTCGGCCAGAACCGCTCGTTCAATCGTAAGCGCGCCAGTCGCGGTCAGACCTGCGATGGTCTTGTCGCCCGCGCCGCTGGAAATCGTGATCACTGAGCCGCTTGCACTCGCGGGCATCCCTCCTAGTGCGTTGATCGCCGCGGCGATCCCTGTTGCAAGCGAGGCTAGCGTTTCACCCTCAATCGCCACATAGTCAATGAAGCCGGTGCCCACGGCCAGCTTGTAGTGGGCACCCTGCACAACCGCCATGCCTGCTGGCAGCGTGACGGTGCGGCTGGTTGAGGCAGAGCCGCTCTGCGCGCTCACCACTGCACTTCGCAGGTCTGTCTCGACGACTTTGTTGGTAACGGTGACATTGCCAGCGCCAACCGTATCGACACGCAGTGTGCCAATACGGGTGTTGAGATCAACCTCGGCGCCTGCAGCAACCTCGAGCCGGTCGGCCTTGATCAAGCCATCACGATGCAGGATTCGACCATCGAGCGCCGACAACTGCACCGTTCCCGGCGCGCTGAACGTGGCACTCGCATTGCTTGGTGAAGACACGGTTGCAGCGGTAGCGAGCATGAGATTGCCGCCAAACCGGCCAGCCCGAATCTCGATGTTGTCGCCATCGAGCGCTTCAATGATGCTCTTGCCGAGTCCGTTGACCGTCACCACGGTACCCGACACCGACGCCGAGTAGCCGGCAGCCGCCAGCAGGCTGCGGAACTGGCCGGCCACGTTGGCCTGCGTTTCCGACGCACCCGCGGTGAAGGTGAAGAGTCTGTCCTCCACACGCAAGCGGTACAGCGTGCCCGTCACCACCCTCGCCGCAGCAAAATCGATGGTACGCGCTGTGGCACTGCTAATTTGCTGGGCGTTCACAACAATGCCGCCAGACAGACCCGAGACCCCGGACACTGCAAAGTCCAGATCGGGGGTGCCCGCCCTTCCAGTAATGGCACGAAGCCCTGCTCCGCTGGAAAGCGTGATCACCCGACCCGATGCCTGCGCGACTATGTCTGCCAGCGCATCGGCCTTCAGGGCAAGCGCAGCGGCAATGCTGTCAACCGTGTCCCCAACAACGGCGACGTAGCTGACTTCATCGGTGCCGATACCCAGCGAATACTTGCCCCCCGCCAATACCGCGGTGTTGGCTGGCAGCGTGACAGTGCGCGGATCGCTCGCGGCAGTGCCCACAGCGCTGATCGTGGCAAGGCTGAGGTCGCCTTCGACAATTCCGGCATCGATGGTGGTGACGCCACCAAAGCTGCCCGTTCCCTCGCCGGCCGCCACCAAAATCTTTCCGCGCGCGGCCCAGGTACCACCAATTCGAATGTCGTTGACCGCGGAAACCGTGATCGTCTCCGTGTCGATTCCGGCGTTGCCAACCGACTCGCCGCCGATCTGGCCATTAACGGTTGCACCACGGCCTGCATTCAGGAAGACATCGCGCCCGATGACCTCAGCAGGCGCTTCGATGCTTAATGTGCCCTCCGCATCAAGGCGCAATGTTTTTCCAGCGCCCAGCATCGACAATGTTGCAGTGCTATTCGCCGACATGGTCGGCGTGACGGCAATACTCCCAGCGGCGAGCACCTCGAGGTCTTCGTACGCTTTGACCTTGCCACTCAACGCTGTGTTGCCACCAGACTGAATCCGGAGGTTATTGGCAGCAAACAGCGATTCGCCGCTGTAGTCGGCGCCCAGCAGCGGGATGACTTTAGTGCCCTGCTCGGTGCGGCTGACATACGTGGTGGCGGTAACCGGGCGCGACTCCCAGACGGTGACGTCTTCGAAGTTGACCACCGTGACTTCCTTGGTGGTGGTCTGGTAAACCGGCCGATAGTCGAAGATCGTCTCGGCGAAGGTATTCGCCTTGTAACTGAGCTTGACGCGCTGCTCGTACATGTTTCGATCGGTAACCAGGTTCCCGCTCTGCGACTTGGTCTTGGAACTCCAGTCGTAGTTGTAGTTGTAGAACGTTTCATAGATCGAATATGAGCGGCCCCAGGACCAAAAGAGGAACCTGGTTTCAACGTAGACATTCCCAACCGGTCTCCAGCCTGCCCACTGACTGCTCGACTCCGTCATCGTGTCGGTATCAGTCGCCAGAGAGTTGCGCGTTCCTGACACCAGAGAAGTCGGCCCATAGACCAGTCGGGACCACCCTTCACGCGCAGGTGATGTGCTGTCCGTCGCTTGGCTACCACTTGCGTACTGCGCATCAGTCACCCACTTCGGATCACCACCAATTGTCACGCCTGAACGTCCAGCAACATCGAAGTTCCAGGTGCCACCGCCCGGGTAGTAAATCGCCCAGCGGCCGATGCTGTTATCCCAGTCGTAATACGAGGTCGAACTCCCGAATAGCCACGAAATTCCGAACAGGCCGCCACCCGATCCGCCCGCTGACGGCACATAGCGGGAGCGATCCTGGAGGTAGACCATGCGGGCCTTCTCCTGGTAGTCGCCCACCCACTCGCCGGCCACGTCACTACCCGTTGCAGCGGACTTGGTCTTCCAGGTGCCGCCCGAGTTGAGCCCGTCCGCGGTTACATCACCGTAATCATTCCGTGCCTGCCCGTCGTTGTAGTAGTAGAGCGGCTCGCCCTGCGTGACAACCTTTTCGATGTCCTTCTGGGCGCCACCCGGCATCTTGATGTATTTGTCTTTCCAGCCGTATTTGTCTCCGGCCACCACCACGAGCGCATTGTTCTTCCACGGCGCGTCCATCAGTTGCGCGGTGACATTGCCGTTCAGAGTCTGCTCGCGCAAAACCTTGTTTGCGAACGTCCCGGTCGTGTTCGTGTCGGGGTTGTACCCGGTCGCGCTGTAGGAAAGCTCGAACAGCTTCTTGTAGCCGAGGAAGTTCAGAACCGCCTGGCGCTGAACATCATTCAGTTGCTGGAAATTGCGGTAATTGACGTTAGTGTACTGACCGCGGGCGTGACTGAGCCGCAAGTTGTCCAGTTCGGGCTGGCTCGCGTAAGCCTTCGCTCCCGGATCAGTGTCCGTGCCTGCATCGGCCCAGTCGATCTCGTAGTTGTGATAGTCGTAGCCTTCGATGAAGGTTTCGCGGTACCGTCGATCGGCGGTCGTATCGGCGCGGTAGTAGCCCACCTGCTCCAGGGTGACGTCAAACGAATAGTTGCGCGACCCGACCGGAACCAGTTCGGTTCCGACCTGCTCAGTGATCAGGGTGGGCACTTTGGTGATCACCGGCACCTTCATGGTGCCAACCGCCACCTCCTGGTAACCGACAACCTCCTCGACCGCTTCCTCAACGGTGGTTACCACCGGCACCACGACCGAGCGATTGCCGCCAACGTTGGCATCAGCCGACAGGACGACATCTCCGCCGGCCCGAGCGATCAGGTCACCACCATAGGTGCTACGTTGGGTACTACCGCTCACCACCTTCATGCCTGACTGAACGACGCCCTGTCCTATCACCCGGATCAGGCCACCGCTCAAGGCGGACTGCGCGATTTCAAACTCGAGCTGCTCGCGGCTCAGCGTCAGATCGACGCCCGCGTTCAAGTGGACATCACCCGCAGACTGGATGAGCCCCGCGACCTTTAATTCCTGTGACACGTTGACCAGGACGCGACTACGAATCGCGTTGTCCGCCTCGGTCTTCAGAATCCCGTCAACGTAAACGACGGGCGCTGCGAGGTGCACCAGGCGATCGCCCTTGATGATGGCGTCCTGCGTGGTGATCTGCCCAAGGATGTCCATGCGCTCGCGGGCACGCAGATACGCCTTGGACGAGGGCTCAAGCGAGAACACATGACTGCCAAGCGTCATGGTGACCTGATTGGCAACGATTGATACATCGTCACGCGCGTCGACCAGACCCGTGATCGCGATATTGCCCGAGCGGCTCTCAAGAGCGATCTTTGAAACGCTGGCGACATCAAACTGCGGGCCGGTGACCTGTCCGACCACACCCGCCAGCAGCATCCCGCCGGTGGAGTTGACGGTGATGGAGCCACCCGTGTCGGTATCGAGCGTACCGCCAGACACCAGTCGACGGACGCCGTTGGTGATCGCGAACTCGCCAACAACTGACACGCCGTAGCCACTGGGATGCGTGCCAGCATCGATGGTGATTGCCGACGCCGCACGAATCAGGTTGTACGCCTGGAAGAGGGATCGGGTGCTGACCGAGAGCGTGGAGCCCGGATCGACGGCATTGATGATGCCCGACGCAAACACCGCGCCGTCGCTGTCGATGATGATTCGACCCGACCCGGTTGCCCCAGCAGCGGCCCGCTGGGCGTTCGTCAACGCACCGCCTCCGGTCGCATCGACGCGAATCGAACTTGCACTGCCCAGGTCAACACCGATTCCCTGGATTGAGCCCGCACGGATCCTGACCTGTCCACTGGCCTGCAGCACTGATCCCGACGGAACTTGGGTGAGCGTGTCGCTCGTGCGATTGCCGCCAACCGTGATGGCACCCGCAGCGGTCAGCTGCAACGTTGCCCCGGACCCGGTCCAGCTTGTGGCCGGGCTTGCGCCCTGGGTGTAGGAGCCTCCCGCGAGCACCTGACCGTCGATGCGCATGCTTCCAGCGTGGAGCAGAATCTGAGAGTTGTTGGCGCGCGTGAGAACGAGCGCATCCGCCCCGGCGGTGATGGCACCGCCCGCAGTGAGCTCCACCAGACTATCGGCTTCGATCACAGCAGCGCGGGGCTTGAGCATCTGCAGCGAGATTGCTGACGTGCCCGAACCGGAACTGATCTGAATCGTCGACCCGGACGCCGTGACGCGGGTGGCGAACGCCGTGACCGTATTCAGCGCGGCAGCCAGACCCGCAGCAATTTGCGCCGCACCGTCTGCCGGCGCAGCGACGTAGGTGACCACTGTGCTGTCAACAGCCAGGAAATACTTGGCACCGCTCACCAATGTGGCGGCCCCAAGCGCAACCGACCGCGCCGACGCGGCGTTGGAATCGGCCGCACTGACGACAGCGCCCACCACGCTGGACGGAAGCGCATCCGCGCCTGTCGCTCCGAGGTTCATATCAACCCCGGCACGCGCGACGAAGCGCTGACCGATCGCCGGGTTCTGATACTTGACTGACATTGCAGCCGTACCCGCACCGTCAGCGATCAGGATCTTGCTGCCGGTGACGCTTACCTGCCCAGTGAACGGAGTTACAGCGTTCAGCAAGCCTCGCAAGCTGCTCGCAACCAGGGCCGGGGTGTCATTCGCCTGCGCCACATAATCGACCTGCTGAGCACCAACCTTCAGCGAGAAGGTGGCGCCCGCAACAACTGACATGCCAGCGAGGTCAACCTCTCGATCGTCGCCCACCGCAGTCCCCGCGGGGCTGATGCGCGCCCCGGTGACGTCGGTGGCTGAAGCTGGCAGCTCAACGCCGGTGTTGTAAACCGACAGGTTCCGCCCTGCGTCGGTAAGCACCGAACCACGAACCGCATAGGTTCCCGAGAGCACCAGGTCACGGGCCGCGTTGATCTGCAACTCGTAGTCAATAGTGGAATCGGTGAGCCGATCCGAAATGATCCAGCCCTCGGCAACGACATCCCGGCCTTTGAGGTTGATCTGCCCGACCGTATCGATGAGCGAGCTTCGGTCGAGATGCAGGGTTCCTTCAACCGACGTGAACTCAACGAGCGAGATACCGGCGTTCCGGGTGTCTTCGCGGGAACGACCGATCTGGCTATTGATCTCGACATCGTTGAGACCCGTGATCGTTACGCGCCCGGTGGGTCCTTCGGAGATGAGGCGAGCCGTGCCAAAGGTAGCAACACTGTCCTCACTAGGGTTCACAACCGTACCGGCGTTGACTGTGATGTCGCGGTTGGCGATCAGGTCACCCCGCAGCTCGAGGGTGTCGTTGGCAAGAATGACGATGTTCGCGTTCGTTCCGCGAGCGGCCAGCGTGCCGTAAAGCACAGCATGCCCGCGCGGTCGGAGCACGATATCGCCGCTTCGGGTCTCGAACACGCCGGTAGCGGTGAGAGTCATGTTCGGCAGACCTGCCGAATTGAGCCCGCCGTAAAGGTTGATGGCGTCGTAACCGACCACCCAGCCGCTGATCGTCACGTCTCCGTTGACTGCATTGGGCTTGCCGAAATTGACCACCGAACCCGGCTGGCTCGCATCGACTGCAACCGCGCGGTTGGAAATCAGGTCGCTGGTCGCGAGCTGAGAGAGGCCGAGCAGCTGCACATTGGAGCTGCCGAGGCGATACAAGGTCGTCTTGTATCCGCCCGTGAACATCAGACGGCCGTCATTCAGACGGACCTCAAGCTGATCCTTGTTGATCTGCTTCGTGGACCCCACAGCCGGATTTCCGCTGGGCGAACTGATGACAGAGAACTGCTTGGCGTCAATGGCCGCCTGAATGTCGCCTACCAGCCCCTTCGTCGGATCTAACGCGTTCTGCAGGCCGGTGTTGTCGAGCGTGTCGCTCGCGAGAACGGTGACATCCCCTCGAATGACGTGGGTGCCCAGATCAACTTCAATGCGAAGCGTGACATTGCTGCTCAGACGACCATTGGCGAACTGCGGGAACTGCTCGGCGAGAACCTGCTGGGTCCAGGCAGGCGTGAGCACGGACAGGTTGCCCGAGGAGCTCACATTGATCACGCTCTCCTGCAGCCCTGTGCGAAGCGTCGCGCTACCACCAATGACCACGCCCTGGTCGTAGAACGGACGGGTGTTATCGATTGAAGCGAGGCCGCCTCGAAGATCGATCAACGCTCCGGCGTACAGCTCGCGCGTGAGCCTGATCTGACGGTCCGCCTGAATGCGAATTTTCGACTCGCCAGAGCCGTAGATCGGGCGACTGCCAAGGTACTGACCGTTTGCATCGTATTCATCAGCGATGCTGCCGCCCGCGACGACCATTCCGTAAATTTCGGCATCCTGCGCCGAATTGATGACGATCTCGCCTTCGTCGTTGCGCGTGGAGAGTTGCGCGCCGCCGGGCAACTTCACACCGACGCCATCGCTGTTCGAGCCACCCTGAATGCTGATTTGCTGGCTCGCGCGCAGACGCCCACCGATTTCGACGGTACCACCCGACTGCGTAGGCGTCATTCCACCAATGTAGGCGCGACCGAGCGCCCGAATATCGATCACACCCTGCTCAGCGATCCAGTTGACGGTCTCGCTGTCCAGGTTTCCGCTCGAATCGAAGGTCTGGAAGATCTCCGCACCCGAGGTGATCGTACTGACGATCTGAACACCGCCGCGCGCATCGATACTCACCCGGGCACCAGAGTTGTCCGACGTGATGCCAGGAACCAGGATTCCAGATGCCGAGGTCATCGTGACCGCGAGCCCGCCGTCGTCAGGACCAGGCGTGCCGGTGGTGATCAGGTCGACCGACTGGGCGGCCGCCACCACGCTGTCGACGTAAATCGACTCTCCCGCCTTCACGACGACGCTGGTACCACCCTCTCCGGCAAATTCGGGCTTGTTCGGGCCAATGACCGCGCCGGCCACCACGCGACCGAGCAAAAGGACATCCTTGCCGCCGTGGATGAGAATATCTCCATCGTCGGACAGCGTGTTGAGCGTCGAGGTGTCACTGATGTAGACGCTGACGTTCGGACGGGAATCATTCCCAGAACCCTGATAGCGCGTCGGGACCGTGCCATTGACTTCGACACCACCGCGAAGTTCGATGTCACCCATCACCTTGGCGGTTCCCTCCCAGTAGACCCAGCGGTCTGACTGGAGGTTGAGATCGGCGCCGGCACCAAGCAGGCTGATATTGCCGCGGATGATGACATCATCGTCGCCCGCGACCGTGAGGCCCTCGTTGGCCTGAAGCGTCGTGAGCGTCCCCGCCAGGAGGAAGCCATAACCACGCTGCCCGAACAGCGGGTGAACCTTTTGAACCTGAATCTCGATCGCCCGACCGTCGCCGAACTGATCGAAGGCATAAACGATGTAGTTATTCGGCCCGTCGGACAGCAGCCAGCGATTGTTGGTGCCACTCGCCGAGGGCTGGTTGGCAGCGTAATCAGCGACCGGCGTCAGGCTGGTTCGGACGGCTCGAGCGGCTGAGGTCTCGCTCACCTTGTAGAAGATACGCTCCGAGTACTGCTTGTAGCCGAACTTGTCGAGCACCTTGTATTGCTGATCCGGCGTGAGGTCGGTAAACGCGGTACCTCCCGCAGGCACAGGCAGCTTGTCCCAATCGACCCGGTCGTAGTCAAACACAGCGCCGGTGCTCTCGGCAAAGCCGAATACCACCTGCTGATCGGCGGGTGCCGATTGCTTGATGAAGACCTTGTCCGCAGTGATGAGACGATATCCAAGATGCTTCGCCACCACCGCCTTCTGGTCGCCCGTCAGGCTGGCAAAGCCCGCCCCTTCGGCCGGGGCGCCCGCGGCGCCCCAGGAAATCTCCGTATTGTCGTAATCAACCGGAGCACCTTGCAGGAAGGTACGGTCGGCATCGGTGCCGCTCAGACGTTGCTTGGCCTCTGGCGCGGTGTTCTTGTAGAACTCCAGCTTCCCGTTCAGGTCGTAGCCGAGACTGCGCGCAACCGTCAGCTTCTGCAGCAGCGTGAGGTTGGCAAATGACGTACCTGCAGCGGGCTGGCCCCCGGCACCCCACACCACACCGGTGCGACCACCGGTTGTGGAGTTCACATAGTCGGTGCCTTCGGTGAACTCGGTAACTGTCTTGGTGAGCCCGGCAGGCGGGTTCTCATTGAAGAAGAACAGATCAGCTTGGTAACCGAGCTCCTGGGCAACGATCAGCTTCCGCTCAAGCGACAAATCGGTAAACGACGCGCCGGCGGCCGGCGCGCCGGTCGCGCCCCAGTCGATGGCGTTGTTGTCGTAATCGGGCCGGATCCCTTGCTTGGGCTGGGTAATGACGAAACGCCCATCGATTGCATCGGCATTGAACAACAAGGTGCCGGAATAACGGCTGTACCCCAGCGAGGCCGCCGCCGCTTGCTGCTGCTCCGCAGACAGCTGGTCAAAGGCTGTTCCCGTGCCATTGCCAGCGGCGCCCCAGACAACTGTGGCGGGGTCGTACGCGATCGAGTAGCCGACTGTGGGCGTGACAAAGAAACGCAACGCGCCGGATGCATCCGCCTTGAAGAAACCACCTGTCGGATAGACGGCGTAGCCAGCACCAACCGCTACGGCGTTCTGCTCATCGGTAGTCAGGCTGCTGAACGGAACAATTCCGGACACGGCTGCGAGCGCAGCCGAGGATCCCAATGGGAGGTTCTTCGCGGTAATCGCAGCCCGCAGCGCCGTCGAAATTTGGCCGGCACGAAGCGCCGTCATCTCCGCGGTGGTTCCAGCAATGCTGGCAAGCGCCTTGGCAGAGATGGTGTCGAAATAGTTGGCGAAGTCGTCCTGGGTATCGCCGTAAGAGAGCGTCATCCGACCGCCGCTTGTCACGGCGCCGGCCAGCAGCAGTTCACCCTGGGTCGACAGCGTCAAGCGCGAATCAAGACCCGTTTGCACTGGGATGGGCGTTGAGCCCACATAGTCAAAGCGCGCACCCGAGGTCACCGCCGTGTCGTAATTGACATGAAGGAAGGTGGAGGCGTCAAGGCGAACCACTGCGTCGCTCGAACGCGCCGCGACGAGGGCACCTGGCTGGAGACTGATTCCCGTGTCGGACTCGACGTCAATGACCGCCGCTCGGCCGCTGGTGGGCGTTCCAGCGGCATCCGAGCGGCCAGCGAAAATTGCACCGGCGGTGTAGATAGACCCCGCCGTCCTGACGGTCAGTGTTGCGTTGTCATCGGTGACACTGATTTCACCACTCTGATCGACCGAAAGACTGTTTCTGCCACCGGTACGATAAATCAGGCCGCGGACGTCATTCGTCTGATCGACCGTCATCGTTACGCTGTCTGCACCGCGCAGCCAGCCACTCAGAACCACCTGCTCGTCGGCGTTGACTGTGATGTCATTGGCCGTAATTCCCGATGCCGGCGCTCCCATCGGATTCGTGACACTTGTACGCCACACATCGAGCGTGTGCGAATCCGTTGTCACTCGCCGGGTACCGCGCACATCGCCCTGCACCCGCAACGCATCTGCGACCAGCACCGTGTCGTTGCGCAGCATCGACTGGATCATCTGCGTTCCGATCATCTGATCGCGGACATCGCCGACGATCATCGCCACAATGCCCGTACCCCGATGACCGATCGTGACGGTGTTGAATTGCGATGCGATCGCGGCAAGATCGCGCGACCCAAGCTCCATGAAGCCGGTGAACGGGGTGTTGGAGTAATCAAAGCCAGTGGCGGACTGAGCCGCCGTTCCCAACCGGTATCCGATATCCGAGGACTTCGTCTTGATTGCCAGGGTTCCTGTGCCCTGGACCTTGCCGGCGCCAGACACAAAATCCATGTCATCAGCAACCAGCAGGATACTGCCACCCGAGCCTGTGCGGACGACGCTGTCCTGCAGCGTGAGCGTTGAATCACGAGCGGCAAGCTCGACATCAATCCGACCCGCCTCGGACACCAGCGTGCCAATATTGAGCGAGTTTTGCTCCCGCACAATCACATCGACAAATTGTTCAGTGCCGGTATTGGTCACGCTCAGCTTCTGGGCACGTGTCTTGATCGTCCCATCGGCCTGCGGCTTGATACCCACCGCGTTCAGCGTGAAGCTGCCACCGCTTAGCGTAGCCGCACTAAGATCAAGCAGGCTAGGCGTGTTGATCGTGATGCCAGTTCGGCCCCAGTGCACCGCCGGATCCATGGTGGCACGCAGCGTTGCGCGGTCGTTGGTGTTGTCGACGATGAACTGTTCAACGGCAGACGAATCAAAGGTAACGAAACGCCCACCAAACGACATTTGCCCGTTATCGAGCACCAGCGTGCTCTTGGACGAATCGATGGGATCAAGCGTGATGTAGGCCGCGCCATTGCCCCGCACGTCGAGAAGGCCGTCGAGGTCGGTTGAGATGTCGGCTGTACCACCGCCCATCATCACGTTGGTGCGCGATGACCGCTCGACGCGAATGCGGCTATCGCCGCCTGAAGTGGAGATTGTGTTGACACCAGTGCCCAGGTCGATGATGCCGCCGCCCGAGCCACCGACGTAGCTGTCATCGCCATCGCCGCCCAGGAAGTTGATGCCGGAAGCCGGTCCGCCGGTGAACTTGTCGTTGCCCGCGTTGCCCGCTACGCGGCTACCCGCGCCGCCGCCCAGAATAATGAAGTAGTCCGCGCCCCCATTGCCTTCGAAGTCAAGCCGTGCCGCCACCCCTGGCGTGACCGTAATCGCATCACGCTGGGCACCGCCACGCGCGACGATGTGATCAACGTTATGGAAGACCACATTCTGGCCCAGCGAGCTCACGATGATTGAACGGCCGCTATCGTCAGCGGGCCGGACGACGTAATCCGATGTCGTGACCTTGTCGTAGACCGCCGGACCGTAGCGTCCCGGCGTATCGCCCATATGGAGATAAACGGTATTGCCTTCCTGGTGCGCGATCACCGGCGGGCCCGCCCAACTCCAGGCAATGCTGAAGCCCACACGAATGCCAATAACGGTGACGGCGCCTTGCAGCTTGGCGGTGGCCGCCGTGAGTTCGATCAAGCCCTCAACACCGGCCAGGGTGAAGTTGAGCTTGAAGAAGCCCATATTGATCGTGATGTCGATGCCGGCGTAGAAGCTTGCGCCAAAGCCGTCATTGCTGAACCAGATTCCAAAGCCACCGTAGAGACGCGCTATCCCGAAGTCGAGCTCGAAGCTCGTGCTGCCCTTGATGTAGAACTGGCCATCGGACCGGATCATGCCGGCGATGTTGATGTTCAGGAAGTTGAAGAAGTTGAGGCTGGCATCGAACTTGAGTTCGAACACGCCGCCCTGCACCCTGATGCCGCCCTTGAACTGCATCTCGAAAGCAAGAATGTTCATCTTGCCGTCAAGTTGGAGGTCGAACATGGTGTTCGCAGGGATCACCCGCGGATTCGCACCGATGGTGAGGTAGTCGGTACTGCCGGTGTTGATCTGAAGGATTGCCTTCGAGCGAATACCAACGATATCAACACCAATCGAGAGCTCGAACGCCGCACGCATGGCGAAAATAGTTTCGCCGTTGCGGTTGAGAATGGCGGCCTGGGCTTCAACGCTCACGCTGCCGAGCATTCCCAGATCGAGCGACACCCGCATGTCGAGCTGAAAGCCTTCGCTGTCAATCAGGAGGTCGATGCTGCCGCGCATGGAGATATCCATGCCCAGATGCAGAATCACCTCGGCCATGCCGGAGAACCGAAGCATCCGCGGCTTGAGATCAACCATGATGGGCTGATCGTTCTCGTCGAACACCCTGCCCTGCGCATCCCGCCCACGAACCTTCTGCACCTTGTCCGTGGTGTTCAGCTGCATCATGAAGCGGCCACGGATCTCGAAAATGCCCGCATCCATAAGGGTGGAGTTGGGGTTGCTTCCGCCCACATCCAGCGAACCGTAGACACCGGTGCTGCCGCCATCGATCACGATGCCGAGCGTGCCGGTCACGCTCAGGGGCTTGAGGATTGGAAGCGAGAGCTCAGCCGTGATGCCCAACTCCATGCGGAACTCGGAGTTGCGCTTGACCATGATGACGCTGAAGTCACCCTTGAGGCTGAGCGCACCACCCAGCATGCTGAGGTTGCCCTTGCCTCCAAAGGCTGCATACACCACTCCGTCACCGTTAAGATCGGGGCGTCCAGGCGGATAAGCGGTGATGGTGAAGGTGTCGTAACCAACAATCGGACGGAACGGCTTCGGCACCTCATAGACGATATCGCGCCCGAAGGTGTTCATCGCCACATAGAGCTTCACATCGAGCTGCATCACCGGCCCGAGATCGATCCCAGACATGAGCTCGAACTGCATGGCAAAGCCACCGCTATTGGCCACCACCAGACCGCGCGCCTTGGAGGTGCTGATCGGCGTGGTCATGGTGACATCAGCAAACGCCGTCAGCCCCTCGCTGGTGCTGTAGCGGAA
The DNA here is from genome assembly GCA_903866395.1 of uncultured bacterium. GTDB lineage: Bacteria > Pseudomonadota > Gammaproteobacteria > Burkholderiales > Burkholderiaceae_E > SYIM01. Next base: position 7,764 of record CAIPNM010000449.1, on the reverse strand, counting down.
GTCGAGCACCCCGTCCATCTTGACGATGCCAAACATGTCGAGCTTCGCAATACCGTAGACGCGGAGGTACAGCTCGTTGTAATTGAGAACGATAGGCTCGCGCGGGTTGCCAGTTTCGATGGCATAGCCCGGCATCGTCACGTCGTCACTGCTGTCCGGCAGCACACCCGGATCGATCCACGTAGCCTTCGAGAAGTCGATCACCCAGGCGCCGAAGAAAGGCTTGGCGCCAGTGGAAACATAAGACGATGCGCCCGTCTTGGGATCACGAACAATAGAGCCCAGTTGCACGCCTGCTCGGATGCCGAAGTTGAGCTCGAGCAGCATGTCGCGCGCCTCCATCGTGACGCCCGGAATCCCCACCAGACCAATGAAGGGTAGCTCCACCTTGGCGGCAAGATAGACACCGATCGTGACCTTGGTGGTGGAGATCACCAGCTCTTTGGCTACCAGAATCCCCAAATCGAGATCCTGCATGGCCAGACCGACCGCAGATTTGTTGCGGTAGTCATCGAGCAGTCCATTGCCATTGGCGTCTTCGGTGCGATCGAACAGCGTGTTGCCGTTGGTGTCCTCGCCCGGATCGAAGAGGCCGTTGTGATTGGCGTCCTCGTCGTAGACATCGAGCACGCCATTCCGGTTGCGGTCTTCCGCATCTTTCTCGTTGATGCGGCCGTCGCCATTGCCATCGCGCCAGTAGCCGCCAACGCCAATAAAGGCGTAAGCGTCGTTAATGCCGATCGCAAGCGAGGTGACCGTAGTCTGCTCGCGCGTGCCATCGGTATTGACCACCTCAACTTTTTCCGAGCCCTTCTTGGTAAAGGCCATCGACGCCGACATCTGAAGGAAGCCGCCGATATTGATGACCGCATACCCGACCTTGGCCTGGATGATCTCGCTGGTGAAGTCGAATATCACCGCGTTATTGCCGCCCGCCCGGGCAGCAAATCCACGCATCGAACGAACACCGTTGCGATCCAGATCCTCGGTCACATCAAAGATGCCGTTGCCGTTCAGATCTTCGCCAGCGTCAAGGCGGCCGTTACCGTTCCGGTCTTCGTCGTAGGTATCGAACTTGCCGTTGTTGTTGACATCCGGCTCAGGCGAATTCGGGAACGACGCCTCAAAGTTAATGGAAGGGGGGCCAAAGAGCTGCAGCGCAAGATTGAGCTGCGCCGGGGCGCCCTTGATGTGGAACGTGTTGATGTTGACGGTAACGTCTTCGGCACGTACGTCGAGCACGCTGGGGTCAATACCCACCAGTCCAGCCTTGCCAATGTAGGCCTTGGCCGCGATGAACTGTGGCTTGAAGGGCAGGTCGAATGGCAGGAAGGTGATCAGCGCCGGGGTGAAAGCACCGAACGCGAAATCAACGTTATCGACCACCAGGCCGGCGGCACTCTCGTTGATATTGTCGGGCAGCCCGTCACCGTTGTTGTCGTCCCCGTAGCGGTAAGGTCCATTGATGCCGGCAAAGCCAACCAGGTTGGAACCGGCGATGGTCATCGCCTCGACTTCCATGTCGAGGAGTGAGCCAGCAGGGCTACCCGTGGTCTCCTCGTAAAGCTGCTGGAATCCGCCCAGGTCAAACTTGACGTCGTAGCGCTCACCTTTGCGGAAAGCGAGCGACCCGCGCAGGTGCAGGAAATCGGCCACGGCAATCTCTGCCAAGCCAATGTCAACGCCCATCACCTCCGGGCCGGTGAAGTTCAGATAGACGGGGCTGTCCGGGTTGCCAGTATCGAGCTGGAGCCCGTCAGGCTTGCCCCCTTTGCCCTTGATCGACGAGTAAACCGGCAGTCCGCGCAGGATGCCACCCAGCATCTTGCCGCCCTGCTGGACATCGATGCTGACGTCTTTCGCCTGAATCTTGAGGACATCACCGAATCCATAGACACCCAGCTCATCGGCGTGAACCTGAAGCGACAACACGTCATCCGGGTCAAGAATCTTGCCCAGCAGACCGAGGTCGGGCTTGAACACGCCCAAGGCCACGTCGACGCCCTTGACGCCGAATCCAAACACATCCTGTTCGCTGAGGTCAGGATCGTTTTTACCGAGTTGGGGATTACCGCCCCCTACAAAAATGGAGACGTTGCTCGCGCCCAGACTCATACCCTTGAACGTCACGTCGCGGAAATAGGTCCAGTCATCGTCAATGCCGTAAAGCATCTTGATGACGTTGACCACATTGCTCGCGTTGATCGGCCCGTTGGAGGGCAGTGCCGAGCTGATTCCGTCGATCGCCGCGTTCAGCGCGGCACCTGCCATCTTGGGCAGGCCGGTGTACATGTCTGCGGTAAACGACTGGCCGATAGTCAGCTTGAAGTCGCCTCGCATGTGCACGAAGCCACCCAGGTTGAGCTGAAGATCGGGCAAGGTGATCATGCCCGTGATGCCTTCCGGGCTGATCGAGAGATCAATGTTTTGGATGAACTTGAGGCCGTCCTTCAGCCACTCCGGCGCCGAAGGCGACAGCGTCGGCAGCATGTCCTTCAGACCCGACAGGCTGATTTTCGGGATCAGGCTGCCTGTCTCCGGCAGGACGAACTTGAAATCAAACTCGGTCTTGATGCTGAACAGGTCAAAGATGCCGAGCTCGGCCTTCATCCCGATTCGCAAGGAATTCGAGTTGAAGTTGAGGTTCATGGCGCTTGGGTTGGACCCAATCGGAATGTCCAGCCCTTTCCCGCCGTTCAGCGAACTGAAATCAGCATAGAAGAACGGCAGCGGGAAGCCCATGCCCTCGTTGCCATTCATGTCCTCTGAGCCGCCACTGAACGCGACGTTCAGTTCCAGCACAACCCTCTCTGCGTTCAGGGTGAGGAACGGATCGGTTCCGACCAACCCGGCATAGTCGGCAGAGGCCTTGAAGCCAAAGAATTTGCCAGGCAGCGTCAGTCCGCCGCCAAGCGTGGGCTTGAGAATGGCCAGCGCAAAGTCGAGATCATCAACCTTGAAGCCGATGGCATCGGAGTTGACGACGCGGTCAGTGCGATCCACCTTCCCATCACCATTAACGTCGGTGGTAGCACGCGTGCTGGCAGGACCGCGGATTCCCGCAAAACCGTAGATGTCCTGGCCAGCGAGAATCAGGGCCTCGGCATCAGCGGTGATGGTGGCGCCGGGAATATGGAAATCCACCCCGGTGATGATTTTCTTCTGGAAGGTGAGGCTTCCTTCCAGCGACACGATGCCAGCGACCTGCGCCAGCGCATCGCCCACCCTGACCTCGGTGTACACGTTGTCAAAGTCGAGCGGGATCGGGTTGTTGCCAGGCGCGGTCTTGATACCGTAACCCTTGATGGCCTGGCCTGTTGCGTTGACGTGGGTGAGCTTGGAGAAATCGGCAACAAAATTCTTGTTGCTGCTGAGATTGACGCGGGCGCTCACGTCCTTAATGTCGAGATTGATGAAGTCGCCCAGTCCCTGCAGCTTCACCTGGCTGACGCTTGCATTCAGCGCTGTGAAACGCGTGTCGACCGGCACCAGCGCGCCCAAACCAAGGGTGGGTTTCGTGGTGAATATCGCCAGACCGAAATCGAAGTCGTCGACGATCAGTCCGACCGCATCGGGGTTCACGATCTTGCGATCGTCGCCATTGATGAGGCCGTCACCGTTGACGTCAGTGTCCGCCGGGAGGGAATACGGGCCGCCCACGCCAATGAACGCATTGACATTAGAGGCTGCAAGCTCCATCACCTCAGCCTTGACACCCGGGATCGCGATGTTCAGCGGGCCCTTTGCGTCGATCGTGACCGAGGCACCCAGGTTGAAGGCAAACGAGCCCTCAACGTAGACAAAGCTCGCGATACGAAGCACGGCGCGGCTGACACTGGCCGCGATCTGCTTCGAGGTCATGTCGAGCACCACCGGCGTGCCGCCGGTCTGAACCGCCAGTCCAGCGAAATTCTTGGTGCCGGAAACCGGGAAACTCGCCTTTAGATCCAAGGCGCCCGACAACGGGCCAGACGCGCCGGTGTAGGTATTGACCAGAACGTCAATACCTTTGACCGAGAGTTCGAAGTCGTTGGGATCGAAGCCGTAGATCTCGACTGAATCGGCATGCGCCTTGAGTGCCGTGTAATTGACACCACCGGCCTGCGCCTGCAGGAGACCGAAACTGATGTTCTCGGCACCGAAGCCGTAGAGCGTGCTGCGCTGTTCGGCAAAGGACTTCTTGCGATCGAAGCCTTCGCTTGCGTAACCGATGAAGACGTCAACGTTGTCAGCGCCGACAGTAAAGCCCTTGGCGCCGAGAACGGGTAAACCAAGTTCGTTTTTAAGAATACCGAAGTCGGATTTTTCGAACCCGAAGGAACCCTGAACCAATACAACCTTAGAAATCATCAGGGTTGCATCAGTTGCGTAGATTCCCAGTCGGTCCCCGCGAACATCGAGCTTGACCGCCGCCGCGCCAGCGCCCAGCGTAAGCGCGCGGCTGCCAGACAGGTCAAGGCTGCGCCCCTCTTGCGACGAGCTGTTGTACTCAATCGCAAGCTTGTTGACGGAGAGTTCGAAGTCCCCTGGATCAAACCCGTAGACCGCCACGCGGCCCGTGGTGAGTTTGAGACTGTCGTACGTCACACCACCCGCATCCAGATTCAGGTAGGCGAAGCTCACGTCTTCCACGCCAAACCCGTACAGGCTGCTTTGCTCGGTGAACGGACGTGTCTCGTCGAATCCGTTCTCCGCATAGCCTACGAACGCATCAATCGACGCGCCTGTAATCGCAAAGCCCTTGGACTCACCAATCGGTGTACTGAGGTTGGGTGAAAGGCTGGAAGTTGAATACAACTTCCCTGAGCCGTAACGCACGCGCTCAAAGCCAATCGCGCCCTTGAGGTAGATGAACTTCGAGATCTTGAGCGTCACCTCATCCGAGAAAACACCAAAACGCTCATTGGTGAAGTCAAGCTTGATCGCACCACTTGAACCGGTTGAAAGACCGTTCGGCCCAAAAGAGGCCTTGTAATCGAGGGTGGGACCGCCGTCGCCCGAGGTGTTAAGTTCGAGCGTGAGGCCGCGCGCGGACAGTTCGAACGCATTGGGATCGAAGCCATAGATGGCCGCCGAATCCATCTTTGCCTTGACCGAGGTGTAGTCCTTGCCACCCGCCTTGGCGAGCATGATCGAGAAATCAACGCCCTCGACCCCGAAGCCGTAAAGATTGCTGCGCTGCTCCTCGAAGGTTCGGCTGCGATCAATTCCACCATCGGCATAACCCACGAAGGCTGTGATGTTCTGTCCGGTGATGGCGAGCATGGACTCGCCCTTGACCGACTGACCGTTGGATAGCCTGAAGTCGCCCGACGGCGTGTATTTCTCGAAGCCGATTCGACCGTCGAAATAGACGAAGTCGAAGATGCGCAGCGTGATGTCGCCTTCGGCACGGATCAACTCGCCGGCATTGCCGTTGTGATTGATGGTGATGGTGCTGTTTGGCCCCGTGGCAACTGCAATCGGCGTAACCGAAAAATCAATGACCGGATCGGTATCGCGTGTTGCCTGATTGATGTCCACCGACAGGTTGCGAACAGTCGGCAGGAAGTCGCCGATCCCAACAAACCCAACGCTGCCAGCAGTGGCCTTCAGGGCAGTCCATTTGCGGGAGTTGTCGTTCTTCGCGGTGAAAAGGCCAAGCCCAAACGTGACGTTCTGGAGTTCAAGGCCCACCCGGTCAGCTGTGCCGCCCTTGACACCGGCGAAGGCGTTCAGGTTCGACGCACTGATTGAGAGCATGTCAACGTCAAGCGACTCTCCTGTCGCCTGACCGGACTTGCGGCCAAGCGTCACCCGGGTGCTGGATGACTCGACCGCGAAATCGCCGCCTACCTGGAAGAATCCGAAGAGATCGATATCGATGCGGCCCATCGCACGAATCAGTTCGCCCTTGGCGCCATCCATTGACAGCGTGAGTTCACTCGAAGTGACAGTAGCCACCGACATCGCGGTGGCACCAGCGGAATAGTCAACTACCCGATCGCCGTCTTTGTCCGCCTGATTGACGTTGACGAGAATCGAGTTGGCGCTCAGCGTCATGCCATCCACGCCGACGAAGCCAACCCGCGCAGCCGACGCCTCGAGACTCGTCCACTTGCGGCTTGCATCGGCCTTGCTGGTAATCAGCGCGAGACCGAAGGAAACGCTCTCCAGCTTGAACCCAAGCTCATCGGCCGTGCCACCGCGTATGCCGGCAAACGCATTCAGGTTGCTGCCACCAATGGTGAGCAGATCGGTATCGACCTGTTCGGCGGTGGCCGTGGGCGAGGCCTTGGCAAGGGTGATGCGCTGCGAGCGCTTTTCAACCGCCAGATCCCCCGACACCTGGAAGAATCCGAACACATCGAGTTCGAGCCGGCCGCTCGCGCGAACCATTTCGCCCTTGGCGCCATCGAGCGTGAGTTTCAGTTCCTTATTGGTGCCGGTTGCAACCGACAGATCGGTTTTGGCGAAATCAACGACATCCGTAGCGCTGCCTTCTGCCTGATTGATCTGCACGCCCAAGTTGGTGGCGCGGATCTTCAGGTAGTCGCCAAGTCCTTCGAACGACACCGACCCCGCTGTGGCCTGCAGGGCAGTCCACTTGCGACTGGCGTTGGCCTTGCTGGTCATCAACGCAAGACCAAAGTCGACCCCCGTCAGGCGCAGGCCGAAGGAATTGGACGAGTTGCCGCCGATGCCTGCGAAGGCACTCATGCCGCTATTACCAATGGTGAGCAGATCGGCCTCAACCGTTTCGGCTGAAGCACTGCCCTGCCTGGCGAGCGTCAAGGTCTTGCTGCTCTTCTCTACCGCGAGATCGCCCGCCACCTGGAAGAACCCAAACACATCGAGTTCCAGGCGGCCGCTGGCACGAATCAATTCGCCGCGCGAGCCATCGATCGAGAGCCTCAACGAGCGATTGGTTCCCGTGGCAACCGACAGGTCGGTGGCGGCAAAATCGATCACGGTCGTGGCGGGGCCGTCCGCCTGATTGATCAGCACGCCCACGTTGGTCGCGCCGATCTTCATACTGTCGCCCAGACCGACAAACGACACTGAGGCTGCAGTCGCCTGCAGCGTCGTCCACTTACGGCCGGCATCGGACTTGCTCGTAAAGAGCGCAAGACCGAATTCAACGCCGGTGAGCTTAAGGCCAAGTTCGTTGCTCGTACCGCCACCAATGCCGGCAAATGCGGTCATGCCGCTACCGCCAATGGTCAGCAGGTCTACCGACACCTGCTCAGCAGCGGCGTTGCCGACCTTGGCAAGGGTGACCGTCTTGCTGCTCTTCTCAATCGCCAGATCGCCGGTGACCTGGAAGAAACCGTAAACGTTCAGGTTGAGCCGGCCGCTCGCGCGGACCATTTCGCCCTTGGCCCCGTCAATGGACAGGCGCATGCTGGAGTTGGTACCGCCGGGGACGGACAGGTCGGTACGGGTGAAGTCCACCACATCGGTGGCGCTACCGTCAGCCTGATTGACTTCAACCCGGACCCCGGTTGCGCTCACCGTGAGATCGCTGCCAAGACCCACAAAAGCGACCGAAGCAGCAGAGGCCTGCAGGGCCGTCCACTTACGGGCTGCCTGGGTTTTACTCGTCATCATCGCGAGGCCGAAGTCGACCCCGGTGAGTTCGAGGCCGAGCTGGCTGGCAGTGCCGCCATTGACACCCGCAAAGGCGCGCAGTCCGCTGCCACCGATCATAAGCAAATCGGCCTGCAACGTCTCGGGGGCGTTGTTGCCAACCGGAGCTAGAGTGAGCGTCGTGCTGCTCTTCTC
>CAIPNM010000448.1 GCA_903866395.1 uncultured bacterium | reverse complement strand
GGCCAGTCGCGCACCAGCTCGGCGATTTCCAGACGATGCCGAAGCGCCTGCTCGGCCCAGCTTCCCGATTCAAGCCGGCCGAACGCATGATCGGCACGATCAAGCAGCCCCGCCTTGAGAAAATCGAGTCCGAGTTCGAATAGCGCCTGCTCACGCGCCTTCGAATCGAGATCGGCCCGATCGAGCAGGCTCTGATGCACCCGGATCGCCCGGTCGTTTTCGCCCCGCTGGCGGAACAGTTTGCCGAGCGCGAAGTGCAGCTCAACGGTCTCGGGATCGACCCGAACCACATCGATAAACGCATCGATCGCGCGATCGGGCTGTTCACTCAGAAGAAAATTCAGCCCGCGGAAATAACCTGCTGGCAGTTCGCCCTGCCCGCCGCGGCCCGCAGCGGATTCATGCCGCGCGGCCAACCAACCCAGCCCGAAAAAGAGCGGGAGCGCGAGCAGCCAGAGGAGATCAAATTCCAAGGCGACGACCGCCGCCGACCTAGACGCCCAGGGGCGGGGAGGCGCCACCTGGGCCGCTGGCCGCAGCAGCACCCTCCGCACGGATAGCCGGTTCGGGCGAGGGCCCCGCGTTGGGGTTTCCCACAGGTCGACCAACCGCCTTCAATTCCTTGCGCAGTCCGGCAATCGCGCGCCGTTGGCGAAAGAACGACGGAATGCACGCAAAGAGACCCAGGAGCACGCCGGCCGCCAGAAACGACAGCAGCACCACCACCAGCGGCGCACGCCAGGTAGCCTGCCCTGCGAAAAACCGCACCTCAACCGGCTCGGTATTGGACAGCGCAAAAGCAAGCGCCAGCACGAACAGCAGGATGTAGAAAATCCAGGAAAGGATACGCATCGGACCCGACCCCTGTCTTGAGAACCGCAGACGATGCGGTCAGCCCTTCTCGCCGTTCAGACCGGCGTCGACGCGTTCGCGCAATTCCTTGCCAGGCTTGAAGTGGGGCACGCGCTTGCCCGGCACCATCACTTTTTCACCCGACTTCGGATTACGACCCACCCGCGGCGGCCGATGCGACAGCGCGAAACTGCCAAAGCCGCGGATCTCGATGCGATGGCCATCAACAAGCGTGCGCGCCATGGCCTCGAGAATCGTACGAACCGCGAACTCGGCGTCTTTTGCCACCAGCTGCGGATAGCGCTCGGCCAGACGGGCGATCAGCTCGGACCGCGTCATCTGGCCGGGCGCGACCTGATCGGCGGCGTCGTCGACGCCACCGCTCAGGCCACTTCGGGCATCTGCCTGCATGCCCCGCACCACTTACTCTTTTGAATTGTCGAGCTTGGCCCGCAGCAACGCGCCGAGATTGGTCGTGCCGCTTGCCGCACCGCTTTCGGCGGCCATGCGCTGCAGCGCCTCGGCCGTTTCGACGGTGTCCTTGGCCTTGATCGACAGGCTGATCGAGCGATTCTTCCGGTCAACGTTGATGACCATGGCCTCGACCTCATCGCCCTCTTTCAGGTGATTACGGGCGTCATCGACCCGGTCACGCGAAATCTCGGACGCCCGCAGGTAGCCCTCGACATCGCCCGACAGGCGGATGACCGCACCGCGCGGATCGACGCTCGCTACCGTGCCCTTGACCAAAGCGCCCTTCTCGTTGGTGGCCGCGTAGTTATTGAACGGATCACCCTCGAGCTGCTTGATACCCAGCGAAATACGCTCGCGCTCGGTGTCGATCGCCAGCACCATGGCCTCAACCTCATCGCCCTTCTTGAAGTTGCGAACGGCTTCTTCGCCGGTCTGATGCCAGGAAAGATCCGACAGATGCACCAGGCCGTCGATCCCACCGGGGAGTCCGATGAAGACGCCGAAGTCGGTGATCGACTTGATGGAGCCACGCACGCGATCGCCCTTGCGATGGTTGTCGGCGAACTCTTCCCAGGGGTTGGGACGGCACTGCTTCATGCCGAGCGAAATACGACGACGGTCTTCGTCGATCTCGAGGACCATGACTTCGGTTTCGTCGCCCAGCGCCACCACCTTGCCCGGGTTGACGTTCTTGTTGGTCCAGTCCATTTCCGAGACGTGCACCAGACCCTCGATACCTGGCTCGATCTCGACGAACGAGCCATAGTCGGTGATGTTGGTGACCTTGCCGAACATGCGCGTGCCCTGCGGATAACGGCGGGCGATGCCAACCCAGGGATCGTCACCCAGCTGCTTCACACCCAGTGAAACACGGTTCTTTTCCTGGTCGAACTTGAGCACCTTGGCGGTGATTTCCTGACCCACCTGCAGCACTTCCGAGGGATGACGCACGCGACGCCATGCCATGTCGGTGATGTGGAGCAGACCGTCGATGCCGCCGAGGTCGATAAACGCGCCGTAGTCGGTGATGTTCTTGACCGAACCGGTGACGATGGCGCCCTCGTGCAGCATCTCGAGAAGCTTTGCGCGCTCTTCGCCCTGGGTAAGTTCAAGGATGGCGCGACGCGACAGCACCACGTTATTGCGCTTGCGGTCGAGCTTGATGACTTTGAAATCGAGCGTTTTGCCTTCGAACGGCGTGGTGTCCTTGACTGGTCGCGTATCGATGAGCGAGCCGGGGAGGAACGCACGGATGCCGTTGGTCATGACGGTGAGGCCGCCCTTTACCTTGCCGGTGATGGTGCCCGATACCGGCTCGCCGGTTTCGAGGGCCTTCTCCAGGCTCACCCACGCGGCGAGGCGCTTGGCGCGGTCGCGCGACAGGCGGGTTTCGCCGTAGCCGTCTTCCAGGGAGTCGATGGCCACCGAGACGAAATCGCCTTCGGCTACGTCGATGACGCCACGGTCGTTATGGAATTCTTCGATGGGGATGAAGCTTTCCGACTTCAGTCCCGCATTGACGACCACGTAGTTGTGGTCGATACGCACCACCTCGGCGGTGATGACCTCGCCCTGGCGCATTTCCTGGCGCTTAAGCGACTCTTCAAACAGGTCGGCAAAACTTTCGGTAGTAGTCAAAATGTTTTCCAGATAAAGCACGCCGAACAACCGTCTCCGAGGCGGTCAGCGGAAAAACCGATGACAACGGCCCCTGGTGCCCGCAGCGAAACCTCGCAGCGCACCCGGATCACGGCAACCCAGCGGAGTTGACGATTGACCGCCCAAGGACGGTCCCCTTTCAGGACTCTTGCCGCGCAGCGCGCGTCGCAAGCCCGGTGGCCGACCATCGATCAAGCACCGCCTGAACGGTTTGCAGCACCGTAAGCGGAGTGGAATCGAGGACAACCGCTCCTTCTGCGGCAACGAGCGGCGCATGGGTTCGCCCGGCGTCGCGGGCATCACGCGCGCGCAAATCGCGCAAAAGACCGTCGAGGTTAGCAGAAAACCCCTTTTCGATCAACTGTTTATAGCGCCGCTCGGCGCGCGCTTCGGCGCTTGCCGTGAGAAACACCTTGAGCGACGCGTCGGGGAACACGACACTCGCCATGTCGCGGCCATCGGCGACCAGTCCTGGGGCTTGTCGGAAATCACGCTGACGATCGAGCAAGGCCGCACGCAGCGCCCCCAAGACGGCGATCCGCGACGCCGCCTCGCCCACCGCTTCCGCGCGGATCGCGTCGGTCACCTCATCGCCCGCCAGGAAAATCCGCCCCCCGGAAAATTCAATCGGCAGGTTCACCGCCAGACGCGCCAATGCCGGCTCATCATCCAGCGCCACGCCTGCGCGGCGCGCGGCGAGCGCGGCCAGCCGGTAGAGCGCGCCCGAATCGAGGTAATGCCAACCGAGCGCCTCGGCCACGCGCTGCGCGACCGTGCCTTTGCCCGACGCGGTGGGTCCGTCAATGGCGATGACCGGGACCACACCGGTCATGCGGCAATCTCGCGGATCGACAGGCCCGCACCCGCCGACAGCGCCACGAAGCCCGGAAACGAGGTGGCAACATTGAGCGTGTCATCGATAAGGATCGGTCCGCCCGCGCGAAGCGCCGCCATCGCAAACGCCATCGCGATCCGGTGGTCGCCATGCGAGGCGACTGAACCTGCCGAAAACACGGGACCGGCGTGTTGGCCACGGCCTTCGATGATCATGCCATCGGGTGTGGCCTGTGCGTGAACTCCGAGCGCACGCAGCCCGTCGGCCATCACCGCGATGCGGTCAGACTCTTTCACCCGAAGTTCCTCTGCACCGGTGACCACCGTGCGGCCTTCCGCGCACGCAGCCGCCACGAAAAGCACTGGGAACTCATCGATCGCAAGCGGCACCAATTCGGGCGGCACCTCGATGCCGCGAAGCCGCGATGCGCGCACCCGCAGATCGGCCACCGGTTCGCCGCCCACCGTGCGCTCGTTCATGCGCTCGATATCGGCGCCCATCAGCGTCAGGATGTCGAGCACGCCGGTGCGGGTGGGATTGACGCCGACATGCTCGAGGAGCAGATCGGATCCGGCTGCGATCGACGCGCCGACCAGAAAGAACGCCGCCGATGAAATATCCGCAGGCACATCAATGTCGGTGGCGGTGAGCGCCTGGCCGCCGCGAATGCGAACCGTGGCACCCTCGCGACTGAGTTTCACGCCGAAGCCCTCGAGCATGCGCTCGGTGTGGTCACGCGTGGGAGCGGGCTCGGTCACCACGGTCTCGCCTTCGGCATGAAGCCCCGCGAGCAGAAGCGACGATTTGACTTGCGCGCTTGCCATGGGCATTGGATATTCGATCGCCTTCAAAGCTCCCGCCGCCGGTTCGATCCGTACCGGCGGGCGCCCCTCATTGGTGTGGATGCGCGCCCCCATTCGAGCAAGCGGATCCGCCACCCGGCGCATGGGGCGTTTGGACAGACTCTCGTCGCCAATCAGCGTGCAACCGAAACGCTGACCCGCCAGAAGGCCGATCAGGAGCCGCATCGCGGTGCCGGCATTACCGCAGTCGAGCGGGCCCGAAGGCGCGCGCAGCCCGCCGGGCCCCACGCCATGCACCACCACGCGGCCGTGATCGGGCCCGTCGATCCGCACGCCCAGCGCGCGAAACACATTCATGGTGGAGATCGCGTCCGCGCCCTCGAGAAAGCCGCTGACATGGGTCGTGCCGCGCGCGATCGCGCCCAGCATGATGGAACGATGCGAGATGGACTTGTCACCCGGTACGCGGATACGCCCCTGCAGGCTGCCGCCGGGTTGAACATCGAATTGTCGGGTCATGCGCAGTTCCTTCGCGTCAGGTCAGCCAAGCCGACGCCGCCAGCGGCTTGCGGCCTCAAGAGAGTCGACCAGCGTGGTGCGGTCGCGCGCTTCAATCGCACCGATGATGCGATCGAGTTCAGCGCGGTAGCGCGCCGCGGATTCGAGCACCGCATCGGCGTTGTCGAGCAGAATGCCGGCCCAGAGTTCGGGCGACGAGGCGGCGATGCGGCTGGTATCGCGCAAGCCGCCACCGGAAAACTCAATGGCGGAATCCGCCAGCGCACCACGCCCGATCGCCGCGCCGAGCGCAAAGGCCACTGCATGCGGCCAGTGCGAGACCTCTGCAAACAGCCGGTCATGCGCATCGGGCGACATTTCTGAGATCACCGCGCCGGTCGGCTCCAGGAACTGGCGAAGCGCCGCGCAGTGCGCACGCTGATCGTCGTTGACCGGACAGAGCACCCAGCGGCGACCGCGAAAGAGGTCGGGATTGGCAGCGTCGGGGCCGCTGCGCTCAGACCCTGCAATGGGGTGGCCCGCTACATATCGGGAAAAGGCCGAACCGAAGGCCGCTCGGGCCGATTCGACAACACTGCGTTTGGTGCTTCCACAGTCGGTGATGCGGGTGTCGGGTCCCAGCGCCGGCGCAATCTGGGCCATGAGCGAACCCATGACGGGAACGGGCGCAGCAAACACCACCCAGTCGGCCCCCCGGACCGCGGCCACGGGATCGGTGAAGGCCTCATCAACCAGGCCGATTTCCCGCGCCCGCGACGCATCGCCACCGGGCGCACAGCCCGCGATGGTGGCGGCTACCCCGCGCGCACGCAGCGCCGCCGCGAGCGAGCCGCCGATCAGGCCAATGCCAAGAATTGCAATTCGCACGGCGACGACTCAGCCTGCCTGACTCATCACTTTAGCGAGCGCAGCCAGCAGCCGGTCGTTTTCCTCGGGCAGGCCCACCGAGACGCGCAGCCACTCGGGCAGGCCGTAGCCGCCCACCGGCCGCACGATGACGCCCTGGCGAAGCAATCCCTCATAGACCGCGCCGGCATTGCCCACCCGCACCAGCACGAAGTTGCCGTGCGACGGCACAAACTGCAGACCGAGCGCAGCAAACCCCGACTGAAGCTTCGCCAGCCCATCACGATTGAGCTGATAGCTGTGCTCGACGAACTCATCATCGGCAATGGCAGCGATCGCCGCAGCCTGGGCCATGGAGTTGGTGTTGAACGGCTGGCGGATCCGGTTCATCAGATCGGTGAGTTCAGCCTGCGCGAGACCGAATCCCACCCTCAGGCCCGCCAACCCGTACACCTTGGACAGCGTGCGCGACAACATGAGATTCGGATATTCGCGCACCCACCGGGTGGAATCGAAACGCAGTGCCGGATCAAGGTATTCGTTGTAGGCCTCATCGAGCACCACCACCACCTGCTGCGGCACCTGCTTCAGGAACCCCTCGATACGCGCAGCCGGCAGAAACGTGCCGGTGGGGTTATTGGGGTTGGCGATGAACAGCATCCGGGTATCGGGCGCGATGGCCGCGAGCATCGATTCAAGGTCATGACCATAGTCGCGCGCGGGCACCACAATGGCGCGGGCGCCGACCGCATGCGTGGCCAGCGCATACACCGCAAATGAATACTGCGAATACACCGCCGAGGTGCCCGGCTGCAGGATCGCGTGGGCGGCAATCTCGAGCACGTCATTTGAACCATTACCCAGCGTGATCCAGTCGGCGGGTACCGCGTAGCGCGAAGCAATGGCCGCCTTCAGTTCGAACCCGTTGGCATCGGGATAGCGGCCCAGATCGCCGACAGCGGCCATCATCGCCTGGCGCGCAGATTCGGGCATACCCAGCGGATTTTCATTGGACGCGAGCTTCACGATCTCGGCCTCGTTGAGCCCGTATTCGCGAGCCAGTTCGGAGATGGGCTTACCGGCCTGATAAGGCGCCATGCTGCGGACATAGTCGGGGGACTGGAACTTCATCGGAATCACTCTCCGGAAACGGCCCGGGTTCGCGGTGGAACCTGGGCGGACTGACCGAGCGCACGGGGATATGACCCCAGCACCTTGAAAAACGCTGCATGGTCACGGATATCAGCCAGCGCAGCCGCCACCGGCGGATCGTCCTGATGCCCGAGCAGGTCGATGTAAAAGTAATACTCCCAGCTCCCCTGGCGGGCAGGCCGCGATTCGAAACGCTTCATGGACACGCCGTGTCGCGCGAGCGGTTCGATGAGCGCGTGCACGGCGCCGGCCCGATCGGGTACCGAGAGAATCAGTGAGGTCTGATCGGCGCCCGAAGCACCGCATCGGTAGCGACCCACGATCACGAAGCGCGTGCGGTTGGACGGATCATCCTGAATGCCGGCATCCGCAATGGAAAGGCCGTACAGCGCCGCGGCGGTC
>CAIPNM010000447.1 GCA_903866395.1 uncultured bacterium | reverse complement strand
GCTGCGCGCGCGGCTGGTGGCGAAGGACTCGCTGACCGAGACGACGTTGCCGTTGACGTCGAAGGGGCGCCGCCGTCACCCTGGTCAGGACTGCGCGCAGTCGGCTACGGCGACGCCGACGATCTGCGACGTCTTGCTATCGCGGTCTTGCCGATGGGTGGGCTGCGCGTCGTGTGCGCCCCCGACGACGAGCGCGTGATCGCGGTGGCGTGTCGCCGGTCAGGCGGGCCTGCTTGCCTCGGGCGACACGCCCGACCGATTGCCCACGAGCAGCTCTAATGCAAAACTCAAGACGTGATCCCAAGCTCCCCATGCAGCTTGAACCGCCCCGCGAAGCTGGCATGCCACAGTTCCGAGGCGCGCGCCGTGAACTCATCTTCCCAGAGTGGACGCAGAGCCGGCAACGGGTCGCGCATCAGCCGCGTCTGGAGCAGCGGATGAGGGGCGTCAAGCGACAGCTCGCTGTTGTGAGTGATGCGCCACAGGTGCGCAATCGTGTACAGCTCGACCGGCCATAGGCTACCAAAGGTCGGGCCCTGCACCACGAAACGGCTCGCTGAACCTGGCCAGTGCTTGGTAGCATCGATATCCTCGTAGCCTTCGGACTGCGATAGTCTGTGGTCGCAGTAGTCAACCAGCGCCTGCCGGAATCGATCGGGGTCGCCTGCTGCGCACAGCAGCGGCGCGTAGCCCTTGAGTTCGGTATCGTCGAATACCTCGGGCCACTTGCGCGCGACCAGGCATTCCTGAAGGAGACCATAAAATCGGCGAGCGGGGTGGTCTTGACTGAAGTCCAGCATGTTCTTTTGCGGTCCGCCCGCGCGGAAGTACTCGTTCAACCAAGTCGCCTGCCACTCGGCGAACCACCCCTCACCGCACCCAGCGGCGAGACCTTGGACGGAAAGGGACTCGTGGGCAAAGTCGTCGCGCACGTCCGGGGCGACCTTCTGGCTAATACGGTCGCAGAAATCGAGTTCGCGTGCCCAGTAGAAGTATCCAAATCCGCAGCGGAGTTCCTTTGAATGAGCTTGGCCGCGAAGCCTTTGCACCATTCCATTAGTGAAGAGTTCGCTAGCAACCTGCTCAAGAGCTAAACCGACACGTCCAGCATCGCGTAGCTTCAGGTAACTCTCGACGGCTGCCAACGAGGGGTCCGCCTGGACACGCTTCGGATCTAGGGCATAGCGATAAATCCGATCAACGACTTGTTGCATGGTGTCGCGTGTCGGCTTCATTAGCTTTTTTCCCATTTACTGCTTCCAGGTTCTGAATCTCACGGCGGGGGTCGCCGATCTCATTCGGTCTACGGCTACGACGAATCCGCTGTATGTCTGCCTGAACATCTGTTGCTGCACGTAATTCGCAAACTCCTTCGCCCCAGGCGCCTTCGCTTCGGTCCAGTTACCGTGACTATTTACTTCGGCGCGCGCGGCGCGGGCTAATCTATCCGGCACGAAGATATTCGCGTCCTTTTGCGCCGCACTCAATCCCTTCGCCGCTCTGTTCAAACCCGCTTTGATCTCGAAAGGTATGAACTCACCGGCAAGTTTGCCTGTCAACGCCCGTCCGATCCAGTCGATGCCATGACCGCTGGCGTTCTGGATCGCGCCCATGGCTACTCGGCCAGACGGAAGCAACTCTCTGCTGAATAGCCCTGAATGCTCAAGCAGAAGCCCGACGCCCTTTTCGGCAACACGTCCATGTTCGAATCCGATGTTGGCCATCGACTCAAGCAGTGGGGACTTCTTGGTAAAGCCCTCGGTGAGCGCGTTGATCACCCTCGTCCCGCGTTGGATCATGCCACCGAACAGCCGTTGGACGCGATCGTCGTCAATGCCAGGAAGCGTCCGGCCGAACTGCGGTGATGCGGCTGCCCGCGCGAGATCTTCCGGACTGACGATCTGGGCTACCCCGTCGGCCACCGCCTTCAGCACGCCATCTTTACGGAAAGCGTCTGGCAGCGTCTGGACAAGCTCGCGCGCTTCTCCGAAGGCCTGAAGGGCCTTGACGACGAAGCTCCCGACCCGCCCCGCACGACGCGCAGCCATGGTGACAGAAATTGCAGCCGATGTACCTCCGGTCATTACCGAAGCCAGAGCACCGAGGGTCGCGAACGCGGCCTCGCGCGCCATCTCTGGCGCCGCGTCGCGCATCTCGCTGAAGGCAGCATCTAGGACGCTTGGCGCGTGCTCTGTCAATATCTCGACCGCCCGCGCGGCTCCGGGAACCAGTTGCTCAAGCCATTCGGTCGCGGCGCCGATACGTTCGGCCGATCTGGAACGCAGCGCGGACCAGTAGCCGCTGACCGCGGATGCAAAGCCGTCACGGGACACGATGCCTTCAGGCAGCATCCCGCCGTTGCTAGCTAACCGATTCGACGCAGACCAACTGTCTGCGTACGATTCCGCAAACTGCTGAGCGTTGCGATCAAGAGCCTCCGGCGACATCTCGTCGAGAAGGTTGAGTGCCTGGGCTTGGCGCAGAGCTCGCGCCTCGGAATCAGTGCTGGAAGCGAGTTGAAGGACCTGCTGTTGGCGCGACTCCGCGATTGAGCTCGCCAGCGCATTGCCGAGCAGGTTCCCGAACACATCGCCTGCGACCTGTGCGAAGTTCACCCGTCCGCGGTTGGCCACCGCCTGGGAGACGATGTTGCGCCCGACCTGCTCACCGATGCGCGCTATCGAGGTTTCACCGAGCGCGCTGCCCAGCGCACTTCCTGCGGCGCCGCCTGCGGCGGCTGCGGCCACCGCGCGCCAGTCGAATCGCTGCTGTGCGCCGACCAGGATCGCCGCACCCTGTCCGAGGAGGCTGCCGGCGGCGGCATTGAACGCAGCGCCGGCGAATCCCTTTGCCAGCTCAGGACCCAGCAGCTTATGTGCAAGCGATTGCCCCGGGCCGGCCAGGTTGTTTATGCCATTGCCGATGCCCGCCGAGGCCACAGCCACGGCCAGGGATCGGAAGTTGAAGCCCTTCTGTACCCCGGCGATGTTGCCGGCGACTTGACCGGCGACGTTGCTCACTGCCCCAATGGTCATCGCCTGGCCCAGAGTCAACTGGCCGGCAGTCCAACCCATCGCCGCAGGCATCGCCACGGCCACCGCGATACTCACCACCATCACCAGCACCTGCCCGAACCCGCCACACCCACCGCGGCCCTGTGGCGGGGGAGGCGGGGGCGGGGGATCGGGCAAGGTGGGGGTGGTATCGCCGACGATCTCGCCGGGCGAGTACGGTCTGACCGTCTGCGCCGAGGCGTAGAGGTTGGTGACCCGATTGGGCACGTTGAGCGTCTGCCCGGCT
>CAIPNM010000446.1 GCA_903866395.1 uncultured bacterium | reverse complement strand
CGAGTATTGGCGGGGTGTATCCATCCTGCCCGGGCCCAGTCACCCAGCAGTTGGGCGAGTTCGGGGTGGGTGCTCACCTGGCTGGCCTCGTGGGCGGTGAGCTGTCTCTGGTTGGCAAGCTTCTGGAGCAGGTGTCTCACGGGGCTTGAATGGGGTACTGCAACCGACTCGCCATTGATATGGAAGCGTGAGGCGCGATAGAGAAGGCGAGTGCGTCGGTCTAGTTGAAAACCCGTGCGGCGGCCTGCCTCGAAAAATCGCGCTTCGTTGAGTCGCATTGGAGCATCGAAAAAAACGTTTGCCGCGGGCTCGGTGAGGAAGCGCCCGATGAAATCATCGACCGACGCTGCAGTGGGCCGCCAGTTGAGTGCCCAGTGCCGCATCTGCCGATGCAGGTCAGTAGGAACCTCCGCCGCGCGCGCGCTGCGGGGGCGGCCGCGATCGCTAAAGCGGGGATCAGGCCCACCTGGCGAATCGGCGGCGTCAGCCAGGAATTCGCGCAGAAACTCTTGCCGTGACGGTGCCCGGAAGCCCACTGAGCCGGTCATGCATGGACCGTCCGCAATGCCGTCATGGGCCCAGCCCGGGGGCAGGTAGAGCATGTCTCCAGGTTCGAGCAGCCACTCCTGAGTGGGCTCGAACTGCTCGAGAATTTTGAGCGGAAGCCCTGGCTTCAACCGGTCGTTACCCGGCGGGGCGATCCGCCAGCGGCGCTTGCCCCAGAGTTGGATGAGGAAAACATCGTAGGAGTCGAGGTGGGGGCCGACCCCGCCCTGATTCGAGGCGAGGCTGATCATCAGATCGTCGAGTCGGGCATCCGGGATGAACCGGAACTTAGACATCAACTCGTTCGTGCGGTCATCATGCAGATTGACCCCTTGCACCAGCAGGGTCCAGCGGCTTCGCCCGAGCGACGGCAACTCATCGGGTCCGAAAGGCCCGTGCGCGAGCTGCCAGCGGCCGCCGAATGAGGTCACCAGTCGCGACTGGACGGAGTCATCCTGAGCGAGTTCGATCAGCGCCTGCGCATCGCAAGGCGGCTTGATGTCGGGCAGAGCGGCCCGGACCAGAAGCGGCCGACGCTGCCAGTGAATACGCAGGAACTCGTCTACACTCAGGCCGCCCAGGAGCGCCGCATCCGCCCGCGCGGCCCGGCTGCCCTCTCGGGGTGCAGTGCGAGGGGGGGGCAGTTTGGTTGGGCTGGGCTTGGACTGTCGATTCATGGATCACCCGGGAGACGTTGATGTCGTTATCGATTACCGCGGGACGCTGGGTCACCTTGCGCTATCGCATCAGTGACGCGCAGGGCGAGCCGATCGAGCCGGGCGAACGCGAGCTTACCTATCTTCATGGCGGCTATGGTGCGGTTCTAGCCGGAATCGAACGGGCGCTCGAAGGTCACGCGGCGGGCCACTCGGCGGCGCTGCAACTCGAACCTGAGGATGCGTTTGGCGACTATGACGCGTCGCTCGTTTATCTGGCGCCGCGCGCAGGCTTTCCCGATGACCTGGAAGAAGGCATGGGGTTTCAGAAGGTGCCGGGCATGCCTGAGCTCGATGATGACGGGCATGTGTATATCGCCACCGAATTCACCGAGGACACCGTGGTGCTGGATGGCAATCATCCGCTTGCCGGGCTGGCGCTTCGTTTCGAACTGCGGGTGATTTCGGTGGGCGAAGCGAGCGAAGAAGATATTGAACGCGAACGCCGGCTGGCGGAGGACGAGGCCGATTAAGCCGCGCTCGGCTCGGTAAAGCCGCCCTGTTCCACCATCTTTGCAAATACCCCGCCGAGTGCCACCAGTTCGTTGAAACGTCCCGATTCGATGACCCGGCCCTGCTCCACCACCAGGATGCGATCGGCATCGGCCACGGTGGACAGACGGTGCGCAATCACCAGCGTAGTGCGCCCTCGCCGCACCGCTTCCAGTGCATCGCGAATTCGCGCTTCGGTCTGAACATCGAGCGCGCTGGTCGCCTCATCAAGCAGAAGAAGCGGTGCATCGCGAAGGATCGCCCGCGCAATGGCTAACCGCTGGCGTTCGCCGCCCGAGAGCGATGCCCCGCGCTCGCCAATCACGAAGTCATAGCCGCCAGGTTTGCCGATGATGAACTCATGTGCCTGGGCGAGTCGGGCAGCGCGTTCAATGTCTTCCGCGCTGGCGTCGGGTCGGCCGATAGCGATGTTCTCGGCGATCGACCGATTGAAGAGCCCGGCGTCCTGGAACACAACCGCAATTTGCTCGCGAAGCGATGCAAGCGTGACGGTGGCGATGTCGATCCCGTCCACCAGAATGCGGCCCTGGTCGGGCGCGCGAAGCCGTTGCAGAAGCGATAACGTGGTGCTTTTTCCTGCGCCGGTTGCACCCACCAACGCGAAGGTGGCGCCGGCCGGGATATTGAAGTTGAGATCGAATACGCCCTGCGCTGAACCGGGGAAGCGGAAGCTCACCTGTTCGAAGCGGACCGCGCCCGCCACCTGCGGAAGCGGCTTCGCATCGGGTGCCTCGGGTACGGCCTCGCGCGCATCGAGCAGTTCGAAAAGGCTGGCAAGCGTCGGGATGCTTTGCGCCATCCGCACGGCAAAACCGGAAAGCGAATCGAGCTTTCCGATCAGAAGGCCCGCAAAGCCCACGAATGCAACGATCTCACCCACCGTGAT
>CAIPNM010000445.1 GCA_903866395.1 uncultured bacterium | reverse complement strand
ACCCATCGGCTATGTCTCGGGACAGGCTGAAGATGGCTACCAGCCGGCGATCGTTCTCCTCCGCCCGGAGAACCGCTGGGATGGCGACACCTCGCAAATCACCTTCAAGCCCGGCCACCTTCGAGGGCTCGCGCCCGCAGGTCGGCTGGATATCGATTCAACAGGCCTGCTCGTCTTCACTCAGGACGGTCGAGTGGCCAAACGCCTCATCGGCCAGGATTCCGAGGTTGAAAAAGAATATTTGGTGCGGGTGGAAGGGGCGTTGTCGGAAGAAGACATGAAGCGCCTGCAGCATGGGTTAGAACTGGATGGCGTGCGCCTCAAGCCCGCGCGCGTGTCCTGGCAAAACGAGCATCAGCTTCGCTTCGTGCTGCGCGAGGGCCGCAAGCGCCAGATTCGCCGCATGTGCGAATTGGTGGGCCTTACCGTCACCGGCCTCAAACGCGTTCGCAGCGGCAGCGTGCCGCTCGGCCCCATGCCACTCGGTCAGTGGCGTTATCTTCGCCGGGACGAACGGTTTTGATCGCGCCGACATCCCCGACACCGGAAGCCCTCCCATCGGTCGCCTGGGAAGAAGCGGGCGAGAGTCGCACGGCCCGCTGGCAATCGGAGCGCGGCACACCCCCGCCAAAAAACGTCATCGCTACCGATGACCGCATCACCGCGAACGACGCCTACGGACTCGCGTGTCAGGGCGTTGGCATGCTTTGGCGAAGCGACTTCCAAAACGCGCGGCAATTGCTCACCGCGCTCGCGAGCCGCGTCGACCGCAAGGCCGCGCAAAGTCATGCACGGGGCTCATCAGAAGCCATCACCGCAGACACGTTCAACCGGGTGCGGCAGGCACGCTCGCAGCGCGCACGGACGCTGGGCATGCTGCTGATCGAACTCGACGCCGAGTATGGAATCGCGCTCCGCCGCGCCCCCGACGTGCAGGCTGCCTGCCGTCACGCCTACGGACCCGCGACCGGCCCGATGGTGGTCTCGTTGCGCGAACTGCTGGGTGTGATTGGTGCCCATCAGTGGTACCTGCGGGGCATCGAGGTGCCGGCCGCAGGCGGACATATTCATCCGCACTACGGCGTCTTCACCCCCACCCGCACCGACTATGTCGATCTGGTTGCGAAGGCACCCTGGCCTGCCGGTGCAGGCCGCGTTGGTCTTGCTTTTGACGTGGGCACCGGCACCGGCGTGCTGGCCGCCGTCCTGGCTCGGCGAGGTGCGCTCCAAGTCGTGGCCACCGACACCGACCCGCGGGCGATCGCGTGCGCGACAGAAAACATCAACCGCCTTGGGCTGTCGTCGCGCGTGAAAGTGGCGCAGGCAGCGTTTTTCCCCGAGGGTCGTGCCGACCTCGTGATCTGCAATCCGCCGTGGGTGCCAGCACGCCCCGGTTCGCCTCTCGAGCGTGGCATTTACGACGAGAACGGCGGCATGCTGCAGGGCTTCCTAAGCGGCCTCGCCGCGCACCTCAACCCTGAGGGCGAGGGCTGGCTTATTTTGTCCGACCTGGCCGAACGCCTGGGCCTTCGAACCCGCGAGGCGCTTCTCGCGCAGATCAACGCCGCGGGACTGACGGTGACTGCCCGTCATGATGTCCGCCCGCAGCACCCTCGATCCTTTGACGCGGGCGATCCCCTACATGCCGCGCGCAGAGCCGAGGTCACCTCGCTTTGGCGCCTGAAAAGCGCTGTCTCCTTGTCCTAAAGAACTCGGTGACGCAGCCCCGCGCGAGACGCTCCCGGGGCCATGAAATCTCCAGAAATTTTCGGTCGGCCGACCGGCCTACATTACCGGCTCAACCACACCGTTTCCCTGCTTGCCGCCTTTGCGGGTCACAAGCGGGAAGCGGGGTTTTTCCTATCGCGCAGACGGACTCACCCAGCCGAGCCAGACCGAGCCTATGAACACTCAGGACACGTTATTACTGCACACCGGCCGCGCCACCCAAACGCTTCAACCCGGGCAGACCCATATCGTCAGGGCCAGAGCCGGCGAGCGTTACCGGGTCGTAAAGCGTAAGGGCGAAACCGAGCAACTTGTTGACAACGTGATCGCCCGGCGGGTGGGCGATGACCTGCAGCTCAGTTACCTGGATGGCACGCAGGTCAGGCTGCAGAATTACTACGAAGAGTGCAAGGCGCTGGTTGCCTGCGAGGTCGCGCTTCCTGCGTCGACCGAAGAATCGTATCGACCAGGCGCCGAAACCGCACAGGGCGCCACGCTGAGCGACGGCAGTCAACTCGTCTACGCCCATGGCACGCCCGACGCGCTCTCTCGGATGGCAGGTGAAGATACAGCGCTGCGCTCCGCGATCGCTGATCTTCGTGGCGAGCTGATCACCTACATCCCGACTGACGCCCGCTCACCGCTCGCCTATGGGCTGTTTCCGGCCGCGTTGTTGTTCATCCGCGAGGCGACCCGCTCGTCGAAAGATACTGAGGCGCCAGCCCTTCCCTCCAGTACGCCCAGCGTCACCGACGATGTCGGATCCGTCACCGGCGCGTTGGCGAACCGCGGCGTCACCGACGACGCCCGTCCCACTTTCGCAGGCATTGGCGCCGAAGCGGGCGCCACGGTCACTCTGGTTGAGGGTGGCACTGTGCTGGGGACCTCGGTGGTGGCGGCAGACGGTACCTGGCGCATCACCCCACTCATCAATCTGAGCGAGGGAGTACACCGCGTAAGTTACCGTCTGACCGACACAGCAAATAACAGCAGCGCGTTAAGTGCCCCGCTGGAATTTTCCGTCGACACCACCGCACCATCGGCGCTCGGCGTAGCGCTTGACCCGGCCGACGACGGTGTCTCAACCAATGGGGTTGACCTGCGCGTCACACTGGGCCCCACAAGTCGGGCAGGCGACGTCATTCAGACAACTGTCTCGCGCGACGGAGCGTCGGTTGAGGTCATCACGACGATCGTCACTCAAGCAGACGTCGACGCCAACGCGGCGGTTATTCACGTCGCCCCGGCATCGGTGGCGGTCGATGGAACCTACAGCACCAAGGTTGAAATTCGAGATTCCGCGGGAAATATTGGCGCATCCGTGACCAAGGCATCGGCGTTCACGGTGTTTACAGGAATCGTGCACGACGATTATCTCGCCAATGCATTCGTCTTCGTTGATCAGAACCGCAATAACAAATGGGACGAAGGGGAGGCGACCACCCGGACCGACGCCAGAGGCTTTTTCAAGTTTGCATTCGACCCTCAGGGCGCGCCGGTTCTGGCGATGGGCGGGGTGGATACCGCCTCTGGCTCGCCCAACAGCGGCGTGGTCTACAAGGCGTATCCCGGTGGCATCAGCCCCTCCGAGGCGGGGGTTGACCTGGTGCTGTCACCGCTATCGACGCTGATCGCAGCGGTCGCCGATCAGGCGGCAACCGCAGGCCAGGTAATCGATGGCGCCGCACTGATCGAAGCGGCAAAGGTCGTCAACTCGGTGCTCCAACTCGGCAGCGCCGATCCAGGAGGCTTACTGAACTTCGACCCGGTGGCCGCGGCAACGAGTGCAGCAGCCACCACTTCCGACCTCAACCTGCTATCAGCCAACCGGCAGCTGGGCCTGCTCTTTTCCGCAACCGCATCAATGATCGACGGCGCGTTGACGAAAGACGAGGCCACCGGCACTGTCAGCGCGCTTGGGATCAACGCACTGGCTAGCTTGGTAGTCGAGCGGAACGAGGCCAAATCTGTGGTGAGCCTGAAGGACACCAGCGATATCGAGACCACCGTCCAGCGCTCGATGGATGCCTCGAATT
>CAIPNM010000444.1 GCA_903866395.1 uncultured bacterium | reverse complement strand
TCGGCACGGACCTCGAGCACGGAATCCTTGCCGGTCCAGGTACGGGTCGCCGCGCCATTGGCGTAGCTGTAGTCCGCGCCCGCCATCGCAAGCCCGCCCCACAGGATTGCTTTGCCCTGTAACAGCAGTCGGCTTTCGTTTGACCGGGTGTAGACCTCTGAATCGACCCCGGTCTGCAGCGTCTGGCCGGCGATCAGTTCGATCTGCTTATCGGCCTCCAGGATGACCGCCATCGGTGTGCCGATGTTGGCCATCGTGGGCGTAATGTTGCCCATGTAGATCGATCCGAGTGACTCGAATCGCATCCGCTGGCTGGTGCCCGAGGACGTGATGGTGGCGTTGCGCAGCGTGAGGTCGCCTGCCGCCTTCATATGTACCGATCCGGCCGCCGTGATGGTGCCCGCTACGCCCAGCAGACCGGTGGTCAGGACGTCAATTTCATAGTCGGTGGTAGATGGAGTGTTACGTGTGCTGGTGATCGGACCGTCGATCTGGACATTGAGGCCGCGCAGGCTGATCTGGCCCGCGCTCTGAATACGGCCGGCATTGGCATCAACCGTGAGCGTACCGCGCTCGGCAATGACATCGATCAGCGCCAGATTGGGGCTCACTGTGCCGATCGGGCTGTCGATCCGCACGTCATTGAGGCCCGCGATCACGATACGACCGTCATTGCCCTCAGACTGGAAGCTGCTGCTGGAACGCGTGTAGACGCTGGTCTCACCCGCGACCACATTGGTACCCGCGCGGAGAACAATATCGCGGTTGGCGATCAGGCTGCCGCGTACCTCGATCGACTTGCTGGCATTGATGATGATGTCAGCGTTGTCGCCGCGGGCAATCAGCTTGCCCCGGAAGACGCTTGGGCCGCCCGGGTTGAGCGAGATGTTGCCGGAGCGGGTCTCGATGATGCCCAAATCACCGAGCGTCACATCCTTGTCGCCGGTTGGATTCGTGCCGGCATAGAGATTCACGGCGTCATGCCCGAGCACCGAGCCCTCGAGAATGATCTTGCCGCCCGTGGTGCCCGGCTTACCGAGATTGACCACCGATCCGGGCATGCTCGCATCAATCGAATACGGTGCATCGGCAGCAACCAGGTCGCCGCTCGCGGGCATCACAAAGCCAAGCCGCTCAGCGCCGGTGGTTTGCACCATCTGCGTCTGGCCCGCCTGAGTCTGCCGCAGGATCTTAAAGTTGAAGTAGCTCGTGAGCCTCAGTTGCCCGTCTGACTGGCCGATCTCGAGCATGTCCGAGGTGATCGTCTGCGACGATCCCACGGCAGGATTACCCGAGAGCGAGTTGACCACCCGGAACGCGCCATTGGCGTAGAGCTTGCCGCGAATATCCGTGAGCAGATTCGACGCCTGCACGTTGTCCAGCGTGAGCGAACGCGGCACATCAATCAGGCCCTCGACCTGATGGGTGCCGAGGTCAACCCAAATCGCGAGCTTGATATCACCGCCCGTGATGCCCTTTGCCGACTCAATGAAGCCGGTGGCCTGCAGCCGCTTGGTGTGCGTAGGCGGCAGGACCGTCAGGTTGCCCGACGCGCTGAGATTGATCGTGCTGTCATTCAGCCCAGTGCGAAGCCCAGCCGAGCTGAGCACCACGATCCCCTGATCGCCGTAGCTGCGCGTCGGCACGACTGAACCACTACCGCCACGCACATCAATGAGCGATCCCGCGAACAGATCACGGCCCAGCCTGACCTGACGCACCGCCTCGATCTGAATCTCGGATTCGCCGTGACCATACTTGACCTCGGTGCCGACCCAGTCGCCGTCTCGATAGACGTCCTGAACCGTGCCACCGGCGACAATGATGCCGCCCAGATCAGCGTCGCCATTCTGGTCGAGCGAGCGAATGCTCACCCGGCTGTCGGCGTTATTCGTGACGACCCGCGCGCCGCCTGGCATCTTCACGCCAAGCCCATCCCCGTTTCGGTCGGTGCCGCCGGTGAGCTCGATCAGTTGGCTCGCGCGCAGCGACCCGCCCACTTCAACCGTACCCCCGCCCTGCTGCGGCGCGGTACCGCCCAGGTAAAGCTGGCCATCGGCCACGACCCGCAGCGTGGAGAGCTCGCTCGACCAGTCCACGGTTTCGGAAACAATCTTGCCGCCATTCCACGTCTGATTGACCGTCCCGCCAGACAGCAGCGCGCCGACCAGCTCGACATGGCCATTGACATCAATATCGATCAGACCACCGCTGTCGTTCGCAGTCTTGCCCGCCACGGTGATGCCGCCCGCCGACCCCAGCTTGAAGGCCATGCCCTCATCGCCCGCACCCGGCGCGCCGGTGGTAACAACTTTCACTGATTTGGCTGCTGCCACTGCAGAGTCAATGGCCACGCGCTGCCCAGCAGTAATCGTGACAGTGGAGTCGCCATCACCCAACCAGCTGATCGAGTTGAGCCCAACCTCACCGCCCGCGATCACACGACCGTTAACGATGACATCCTGACCACCATGGAGGGCAATGTCGGTGCCTGCACCCAAAGTGTTGACCTGTGCGGTGGGATGCACAAACACGCTCACGCCGCGGGTGTTTGCACCGGGCTGCGCTGTGGCGTTGCCAACTGCGGGCGGGAACACGCCCGGCTGAGTCATGGCGGTATTAGTCGGGTCGACACGCAGACCGCCCCGTACCGTCAGATCGCCGCTGACCTTGGCCGCACCTTCCAGGTATACCCAACGATCGGACTGGAGCGATAGCCCTGAGTTCTGCCCGTTGAGATTGATGTTGCCGGTAATGATGACGTCATCTTTGCCGGACACATTAAAGCCCACGTTGTCGCCCAACGTCGTGAGCGTGCCAGCGAGCAGGAAGCCGTAGCCCCGTTGGCCAAGCAGCTCGTGCGGCTTCTGCGCCTCGATGGAGTCAAACGTGCCGTCGTTGTTCTCGTCCTTCGCGTAGACCACGTATTTGTTGGTGCCGTCGGTCACGACAAAGCGCTTGTCTTTGGATGCGGTCGCGCTGAAGCTCACCTGCGACTGCTGATAATGCAGCCCCTGCTCGAAGGTGGTCATGACCGGCTTCAGGCCGATCGCCGCCTGAGCCGATGGCACCGCGGCCTTGAAGTAGGCAGTGGCCGCGTAGCTGTCGATCGAACGCTGCGTGAGCACCCTCGCCTGCTGCTCAGCCAGCAGGCCCGGCGTGCTCCCAGCTGTGGTCCAAGGCGTGGTGGCCGCGGGAACCGCAACCAGGGTCCATGACGTGTTGGCGTTGGTGTAATCCGCGAC
Source organism: uncultured bacterium (assembly GCA_903866395.1). GTDB lineage: Bacteria > Pseudomonadota > Gammaproteobacteria > Burkholderiales > Burkholderiaceae_E > SYIM01. The sequence goes on along the minus strand of CAIPNM010000444.1, from coordinate 12,553 downwards.
GCCGCCGGCGGGTACGCTCCCCGCTTCGAGGAACGTGACACGGAAATTACTGGTCGCGCCCTCGCGCCAGACCAGACCATCGTAACGGCGATAGCCGAGCTTATCGAGGATCACGTCCTGCTGCTCGGCGCGAAGATCGGCGAACAGAACCGAGGCTTCGGGCTTCGCGAGCGAGCCCCAGTCCACCTGGTCGTAATCGACGTCGTAGGCCGAGCCGGTACCCACCGTGAAATTGGTGCGGATTTCCTTGGCGGGCGCCACCACGCCGGGCTTGTAGAACACCTGAGCGTTGTAGCGCTGGTAGCCCTTCTGGCTTGCGACGAAATCTCGCTGCTCGATACTCAGCTGCTCGAAACTTGCGCTGGCGCTGTCGGGCGCACCGACCCCGCCCCAGTCGATCAACGAGTAGTCGACCTTGTTGCCGTCGTGGAAGCCCTGGACCATACGGGTAGCGACAGGCTCGGTCGCCTTGTAGAAGCTCGTTCCCTCGAAGACTTCGTAGCCGAGGGCGCGCGCCGCCACCTTTTTCTGGTCGGCAGTGAGTGAACCGAACGACGCCTCGGCAGCGGGCGCACCGGCTGCACCCCAGTAAATGTTGCTGTTCCGGTAGTCCTTGATGGCACCCTGGGTGAAGCTCGTCATCTGCTTCTTGCCCGGCGCGGCGTTGTAGTTAACAAACGCATAGCCGGTGATTTCTGAGGAGAAGCCCAGCTTGTTGGCGACCAGATCGCGTTGCGCAGGCGTCATACGGTCAAAGACCGTGTCCGAGTCTGCAGGCGAAAGGATGCCCCAGTCGATTTCACGTACGTCGTATTCGGGGAACCAGCCGAGATACGTCGAAGCATCGATCTTTTGAACGATCGTGAGTTCGCTCAGCTTCTTCGCAGGCCCCGGGTCACCGTCCTTGCCCCAGACAGCGCCCGCGTCATGGTAGTAGGCACCGAAGGTGCTGCGCTCGTTATCCTTTTCACCGGGCTCAGGCACGATCCGGTTGTACTTGTAGAGCGGCTCAACGGTGTAGCCGAGATTACGCGCTACCGTCTGCTTCTGGGCATCGGTGAGCGAATCGAAGCTCGCGTTCGGATCGCTGGGCGCAGGCACGCTTCCCCAGTTGATCAACGCGTTGTTGTAATCGGCCGAGACACCTTGCTCGAATGAGGTCACCAGCTCGCGGCCAGCTGGCGCGCCGGCCTTGAAGAAATAGAGGCCGTTCAGGACCGTATAGCCCAGGCTTGTGGCGATATCGATTTTGCGCTGGGCAGTGAGCGCAGCCGGCTCGAGGGCGGTGTAGAACGCCGCGTTAAGCGTGTCGTGGAAGCCACCACCCGTTTTGGTGGTGTAGCCAAGGTAGCCCGCCACATCAGATTTGGCACTGTCGCTCAGGCTGTCGAACGGTACCAGGCCGCTTACCGAAATGACCGATACGGTGCTGCCAAGCGGCAGCCCAGCGCCGGTGATGAGCGACTGAACCCCACCCGGTAGCGTCCCTGCGCGCAGCGACGCGAGCATGCTGTCGAGGTTGGCCTGAGTGGTCCCCGTTCTATCGACCTTGGCGATCAGCTGGCCATTAAGCGAATCGAAGTATTCGGCGAAGTCGTTGACGGTGCGACCGTAGCTGAGCGTAACGCCCTCACCTGAGGTCACTGACCCCGCCAGCTTCATCTCGCCAGTGGTCGTGAGCGTGAGCTGGGAACCCGTGGCGGTCTTGACCGCCACGGGGGTCGTACCCACGTAATCGAAGCGTGCGCCAGCGAGGACGGCACTGCCCGAGTCGACATGCAGGAAATCGGTGGACTGAAGCGAGACCGAGGAGTTGTTGCCAGTGACGCGAACCGCGCCCCCCTCAAGCACCTTGATTCCCGTGCCCGCCTGGATCGTGACGCTGGCGTTCGCCGCGCCCGCACCATTCAAGGTCGTGGGTGCGCCCGCCTGCAGGTTACCCGCGCTATACACTGACGCCGACGCGTTGATGCTGAGCGTGCTTCCTGGATTGAAGGTGAGGATCTCGGCGCCCTTGTCCAACCTCACGCTGTTTGCGCCGGTGTCGTAGCGCGATAGCCCCCCAGCGGTCGTGCTGGCCGTGACATTGATCGCAACCTGCGAGTCGCCATAGATCCAGCCCGACACGCTCAACTGCTCGGTGAGCGTAATGGCTGTGCTGGTCGCACGTACGCCCGATTGGAAGAGCCCTGTGCGCTCGTTGCTTCGCTGGACTTCCATCACGCGCCCGCTGAACGACACTGGTTGCGTGGCGCGCACGTCGCCCATGACCTTGAACCAGTCGGCGAAGAATCGGGTGCTGTCGGTGAGCTTGGCGTTGAAATTGAAGTCGCCCACGCGGATATCGTCGACATCACCCATCGCCATCAACGCAGTGGTGCCACCTGTGGCACGGCCGATGGTGATCTCACTGAAGCCGTCCCTGAGCGCGGACAGGTCACCCATGCCCAGCTCGAGATAGCCGGTGATACCGTTTTCGGAGAAGTCGCGCCCGAAGGTGGACTGACCCGCGCTGCCAATACGATAGCCCTGGCTGGAGGACTTCGCTTCGATGGTGAGCGTACCGGTACCACGTACCGCGTTGTCACCCGAGCGGAAGTCGATGTCATCAGCGATCAGTCGGATGGGCTGGCCCGCCGCGACGGCCTCAATGACACCGGACTGAAGCGACAGCAGCGCTTCGCTACCGGCCATCTCGACATCAATCCGGCCACCGACCGTGTACAAACCACCGTTGCTGCGGCCCCCGTCGGAAACCCTCAGGCTATCGGCTTCGCGAACGATGATGTTCGAGTTGGCGCCGCTTGCGAGACGGTTCACCACCGTGAGGCCTTCGACCTCGGTATTGAGCGTGCCGATAATGCCGGCACCCGCCTCGAGGTTGAAGTGCCCGCCAGGCGCCCTCAGGAAGGCATTGCTTACATCGATGCTGCCAGCGGCGGTGAGCTTCAGCCCGGTGCCGCCCCAGGTGAGCCCGGTGGGATTGCGCAGAATGGTGGACGCAGCGTTATCGGTGATCTCGATGGAATTGAGCGCATCGTCGAACGCGATTCGGCGGGCGCTGGTTCCCGTGCCATACAGCAATTCGCGGGTGTTGAGGTCGAATGGCTTGTTGGTCGTGAGCGGATCAAGCACCACCTTGTCATAGCCCGCGCCACCGACGATCGTGAGCGCGCCTGTCCAGTCGGTGTACACCGTGTTGGTGCCCGACTTCATCTTCACCGTGGCGGCGTTGACGCCACGCAGCGTGATGGTGTCGTTCTCCGCGTCGGTGATCTCGACTAGCGGCGTGCCCTGCACGTTGACGGTCTGAACGCCGCGGCCCAGGGTGATACCGAGCGAGGTTGCACCATTGGCTTCAATGGTGTCGTTGCCGCCTGCAACCTGGATCGTGTCCTTGCCGGTGCCGAGGTTGATGTAGGCCGAGCCGTCGCCGCCAAAGTATTTGTCGTTACCGTCGCCGCCGTAGAAGCTGACGTTGCGGAAATCGTTGCCACCGTAGAGGTTGTCGTGACCGGCCCCGCCGCGAATCACACTGCCCGATCCCGCTGACATCACACCAACGTTGTCGTTCCCCTCGCCGGTATCGATATCGAGTACCGAAGTGATTCCGGGGCTGAACAGAATGGTGTCATTACCCTTGCCGCTGCGCGCGACGATGCGCTTGACGCCGGAATAAGACGTCTTCTCACCCAGGGCACTGATGGTGATGGCCTCCGGAATGACCCTGCCCATATCGTCACGGGTGGCGTCCACGCTCCAGGACTCATGGACGATATCGTTGTAAAGCTCTCCGCGACGATTGGCGTAGTCGCCCATGTGCAGGTAGACGGTGTCGCCTTCCATGCTGCTGATAACGGGCGGGGGTCCCCAGCTCCAGGTCTTGCCTGCAGCCACGCTGAAGCCAAACACGGTGACACTCGCGCGAAGCGTTGCGCTCGCCGGCGTAAGTTCGATATCGCCGCTGAAGCCCGCGAGTGTGGTCTTGATGCTGAAGAGCCCGAGATCAATGTCAATCAGCAGGCGGCCGTAGACGCTGAGCGCGAAGTATTTGTTGCTGAAGGTGAATGACCACCCGAGCTGGAACTTGATGATCTTCAGGTCGATGTTGTAATCGGTAGAGCCCTTCAGCAGGAACTCGCCGTTCGAGCGGATGTAGCCGCTGAACGAGGTCTTGAAGACCCCGAAGAAGTTGAGCTCGGCCTTGTCAACCCGCACCTCGAACACGTTGTCGATGATGCTGATCTCGCCCTTGAACTCGACATCAAAGGCGATGATCTTGATCTTGCCATCGAGCGCCACGCGGAAAATGGTGTTGGCGCGGATCGGATCCGGGTCGACGGTATCGCCCGGAAGGCGGAGCGGCGTGTAGTCCTGCGAGCCGGTGTTGATTTCCAGCACCGCGCCGGCCTTGATGCCAAGCACAGCAATGCCCAGTTCCACACTGGTGCGAACTCGCAGCGCAAAGAAGGTTTCGCCATCGCGGGTCTTGATCGCGGCTGCACCCTCGAACTTCATCTGTCCGAGCGGGCCGAGCTCGAGCGAGACCTTCATCGCGAACTCAAGACCGGTCTTGTCGATACGAAGGTCGAGCGCGCCGGTCATCTTGACGACACCGCCCACGGTGATTTCGGTGTAGCCGGCAATCCGCAAGCTCTGTGGCGCAAGCACCTCGTCGACAAACACCAGGAAACCGCGGCTGTCGCGAACGATCTCGCTGTTTTCGTTGAGCTTGATGCGGCGAACCTTCTGCTCGGCCGAGCTGGTATTGATCTGCAGAAGGAAGCTACCGCCAACGGTCAGCACACCGCCCAGATCGAGAAGGACGGAACCCGGACCCACGCCGCCCACGAACAGGCTGCCGTACAAACCGGTTTCACCGCCATTGGCGACAAAGCCCAGCGTGCCCTCCACAGCGAGCGGCTTGAACACCGGCAGATCCAGCACGGCCGCGATGTTCAGTTCGAACACGAAGCCCTTGATCGGCGTGTTGGCGATGATGATGTTGAAGTCGCCATTCAGAATCAGCGCGCCCGACATCAGGTCGATCACACCGCGTCCGCCCAGCGACATATAGGTGGCGCCCTTCCAGTCGGGATCGCCTTCCTTACCAGGAGGTTCCCCGGGAACGGTAAACGTCGAGAATCCGGTGCGGTCGCGCAGCTGCGCGGGCACCGTGTAGACGATGTCCTTGCCGAACGAGTTGAGGCGAAGCTCGATTTCGGCATCCAGTTTGACAACCGGACCGAGATCAAGCGCAACGCTCAGCAGCATGCGAAGCGCAATGCCTTCGCTGTTCACAACCAGCAGACCCGTGGCATCAGCGGTGATGTTGAAGCCATCGGGCCCGACGCTTACCGTGACATCTGCAAAGGCTGTGAGGCCGTCTTTCTCGCTGTAACGGAAATCAAGTGCGCCGTCGAGCTTGGCCAACCCGAAGAGATTGACTTCGACCTCGCCGAAAACCCGAAGGAAAGTGGAGTCGAATTCGAGAACGATGGGTTCAAACGGGTTGCCCGTCTCAATCGCATAGCCCTGGAGGTTCTCCTGACGCGGGTCGAGAATGCCATTGCCCTTGTCCTCGCCCGCGTCGAGGCGCTTGTTACCGTTAAGGTCCTCGCCCGGATCGAGCATGCCGTTACCACGGTCTTCGCCGTTATCCAGCTCCCCGTTCCCGTTCACGTCCTCCGCCGGTCGGTTCCACGTGCTCTTGCTGAAATCGATTGTGACGATCTCGAACTTCGGCGCTGAAACCCCCACGTTGTACGAAACGATCGCCTTGGATTTCTCCCAAATGCCGACGCCCTTCAGTGGCAGCGCCTCCGGGTTGAAGTCGGCAGCGAGGTCAAACGAGACACCGTCTGGACCGATGTACTTCCAGAAATTGCCGTCAGACGTACGGAGCAGGTCACCCTTGCGCATCAATGTGGCGCCGCGCCCAGCGTCGTAGTCCCAGCTTCGGACGATCTGGCCGAAATCCATTGAGACCCGCGCGCCCACGTTGATCTCAAGCGCGATGTCGCGCACGGCCATCGTAACGCCCGGAATCCCGTTGAGTTTTATCTCTTGAATGGTGGCGCGACCTGCGAGGTAAACGCCGAGGCTGATCTTCTGGAGCGAGATATAGGTCTCGGCCGCGATGACCAGCCCAAGGTCCAGATCCTCGATCACCAGACCGATGGCCGACTGATTCGTGTCGTCGGCCTCGTCGATCCGGTCATCGCCATTACTGTCGTAGAAATATCCGTGGCCGCCCACCGGGATGCCAAGGAAGGCGTTGGCGTCATTGATACCAATCGCCATGGTGGTCACGGTGGCCTTCTCGCCGTTCGACAGCGTGACCTGCTCGCCCGAGCGCTTGGTAAACGCCATCGAGGCCGACATCTGGAGCACACCGCCCAGATTGATCTCTGCGTACCCGACCTTGGCCTGAATGATGTCCGACTCGAAGTCGATGAACACCATGTTGTTGCCGCCCGCTGGCAGCGCGAAGCCAGCAGTATCGATCTTACCGTTCTGATTGCGGTCTTCGCTCAGATCAAGCAGGCCGTCGCCGTCAAGGTCTTCGCCCGGATCGAGACGAAGATTGGCGTTTCTGTCCTCGCCAAAATCGAGCTTCCCATTACCGTTCAGGTCTTCGGTGAAGTTCTTGAAACTACTGCTCTTCTTGTAGTTGATGACCGGCGGCCCGAATACCTGCAGGGCCAGCATGATGTTCGGATCAGAAACCACGAATGTGTTGATATTGACTTCAACGTCAAACACTTCCGCCGACAGTACATCCTCGTCAATTCCGACAAGCCCAGCGCGCTGAATCGACGCCTTGGCCGACATCCAGTAGGGCGACGCAGCCTCAAGAATGGGGTGGATCGCGAGCTGCATCGGCTTCAGGATCGCGAAGCCGAAGTCGACGTTGTTAATCTCGAGGCCCACCGCGCTCTCGTTCACCGAGTCGAGGATTCCGTCGGGCGCATCTTCACCCGGGTCAAGTCGGCCGTTTTTGTTGAGATCTTCGCCCTCATCGAGACGGCCGTTACCCAGGACATCATCGCCGTAGCGATATGGGCCGCCGATGCCAGCGAAGCCGACCAGGTTGGCGCCACCTAGCGTGAGCGCCTGAACGTTGAGATTAAGGTTGGTGAAGTCAATGCCGTCCAGCGAGTCACCTGCCAGCGCGGTGATGTCGGTCAGCAACGGCTTCAGGCCGCCCGCGTCGATGTTGACGTTGAAAATTTCGCCCTTACGGAAGGCGAGAGAACCGCGTAAATGAATGAAATCGGCGAGCGAAATCTCGGCAAGGCCGATATCGAGACCCATGACCGGCGGGCCGTCGAAGTCAAGCGTGAGCGGATCGTCACCCACCCCCACAACATGACCCTTGCGCTCAATGATCTGACCCGTCGTCGGATTGATGGTGCGAGTCACGATGCCCGAGTAAATGGGCATGGCGCGGATGAACTGGATCGGTCCAGCGGGCGTCTGGATCTCTGGCCCCCAGAAACCGCCGTCGTTCATCTGGACCACGATATCGCGGCCGAGGATCTTCAGGAAATCACCAAATCCGTAGGCGCCCAACTCGTCGGCCGAGGCCTTCAGGGTGACAACCTGCTTAACAGTGTCCTTGAAGAGCTTGCCGAAGATTCCAGGCAGTGTCGGCTTGAACATGCCGATCGCGAGGTCCAGATTCTGGAAGCCGAAGCCGATGAGCGTCTGATCAGCGAGCGGCCTATTGAAATCCGGTTTGCCGCCTGCGCCGACGAACACGTTGACATTGGCAGCCGAGAACGACACGCCCTGGTATTCGACGTCATAAAGGCGAGTGAAGTCGGGCGAAATGCCCAGCAGGCGCTGAACAATGTTGAGATCTTGGAGGCTCGGTAGCTCCGAGTCGAGCATGGTCTCGGCGAGCGCCTGAGTAGCCATGTCAAGCAACGAATCAAGCGCGCCACCCAGCATCGGGTCAATGCCGGTATAGGCATCGGCCTTGAATTTGTCGCCCAGCGTGAGCTTGAAGTCACCTTCGAAGAAGATGAACCCACCCATATCGATCGACAAGTCCGGAATGCTGATGGTTCCGGTCAGACCCGAAGCGCTGATCGAGATGTCGATGTTCTCGATGAACTTGATCGCCCCCTTCAGCCAGTCGGGGGTACTGGGAGAAACCGCCGGGACGATGTCTTTCAGGATCTCGCCAAGATCGAGATTGATCTCGGGGATCAGGTCACCGGTATCAGGCAGCTTGAAGGTGAAGTCGAACCGGGGAAGGCTGAGATTGAAGAGATCGAAGAGACCGATGTTGCCCTGCAGCCCGATGCGCAGCATGTTCGCGTCGAGCTCGCTGAGATTGATGCTGCGAGTCCGGCCAATCGGGATGTCCATCCCGGCCGTCCCACCGTCATTGACACTGGAAAAGTCGATGAAGGTACCGGGGATTGGGAACACATCCAGAAGCGCAAGATTCAGCTGGAATACGACCTCTTTGGCGTTGAGCGTGAGATAAGGCTGGGTACCGACCAGTCCGATGTAGTCCGATGTCAGCGTGATGCCAATCATCCGCAACGAATCGAGCTGCTGGCCCGCGATCTGCGGCGAGCCCAATACCAGGGCAAAGTCGAGATCGGTAATGGCAAATCCGATCGCATCCGACTTCGGTGTTTCGTCGTCGAGGCTTCCGTCCTCGTCTGAGTCCGTGAGATAGGGACCGTTGATGCCCGCGAACGCTGTGATGTTCTGCCCAGCCAGAACCAAAGCATTGAACCCGACGCCGGGAACCTTGACCCCAGCCACGAACACGTCGGCATCATCGATTCGTCGCTGCTGGAAGGTCAGGCCGCCCTCGACCGACAGTACGTTCAGGACGGCGAGCTTGGCGTAACCGATCGAGGCCGAGACCACCCGGTCGCTCATCGAGAACATCATCGGGCGATCAGGGTCGCCCGTGGCAATCGCAAGCCCCGCAACCTTTCCGCCCTGTGTGAAGTCTGCGGTGAAGGCATCGGACTTCGACTGGTTGATGTAGACGTCGAGGTCCTTCAGCTTTGCCTTGATGCTGCTTGGCAGACCCGCAAAGCCGATCTCGTTCGCACTCGCCCGGAGCGCGGTAAAGCGCTGACCCGCGACTGCAGCGGTCGCAGGATTATTGAGATCAAACTTGGTCTCAAAAACGCCATAGGCAAACGAGAAGTCGTCGACGATCAGACCCACCGCGTCGGGATCGACCGCATCCTTGGTATTGACGACCCCATCACCATTGGTATCGGTGCGGTACGGCCCATCAACACCGACAAACGCCTGCACATTGGTCGCCCCGATGGTCATCGACGAGGCTGGGACATTGTCGACTCGCAAGCCTAAGGGGCCGGAAACGCCGATCCGAACAATGTCACCCTTCTGGAACGCAAACGACCCAGACAAATAGACGAAATCGGAAATGCGCAGCGTGGCGTTTCGGAGCGATGCCGCCATCCGCGGCGCGGTAAAGTCGATCGCGATGGGCTCGGCACCGGTCTGGAGCGAATAGCCACCAGGCCCGAAGCTCTTGATGAAGTCGATCGCCGGCGCGCCCTCGTTCTTACCCATATTGACTTCGAAGTCGATGCCGGTCACCGACAACTGAAAGTCTTTGGGGTCGAAGCCATAGATCGCAACGCGGTCGGCGTGTCCCTTCGCAGCGAGATAGGTACCTGACGCGTTCTTGATCGACATGATGCCGAAGTCGATCCCCTCGGCGCCAAAGCCGTAAAGCTTGGCCGACTGCTGACTGAGCGGCTTGCTGGGGTCGATGGTGTCGTCGGCATAACCGATGAACACATCAAGGTTGGCGCCACCGATGGCAAAGCCACTGGTTTTGGTGATCGCCATTCCGCGACTGTCGCGAAGCGTGCCGTAATCGGCCTTCTCGAACGCGAGCGCGCCGCGAACGTATACGAAACTCGAGATCGAGAGCAGAGCCTCACGAACGTAGACCCCGATCTTGTCACCCTTCATATCGAAGGTGATCGTTGAGGTCCCGGCTGCCACAGCGAGTCCGACACCGGAGTTCGCCAGCGAAAAGTCAATCGCCTTGCCGTCTTTGCTTGAGCTGTTGTACTCGAAACGAATGTCGGTGAACCGCAGTCGCATGATGTCGGGATCGAGCCCGAAGATCTGCACGTTCGCTGCTGACGCCTTGACTGCCGTGTAAGAAACGTTTTGCTTATCGGTGAGCGAGAGCACCGAGAATGCGATGCCGTCGGCCCCGAAGCCATAGAGTCGATCAGCCTGCTCTGCGAGCGTACGGTTGCGATCGATTCCGCCATCGGCGTAACCCACAAACACCGTCAGGTTGGAACCGCCAATCGCAAAACCTTTGGCTTCCTGAACGGTGGTCGTAATGCCTTTCTCGGTTGCCTTCAGAGAGTTGGCGAAGTCGACACGCTCGAAACTGATGGAGCCGCTCACATAGAAGAAGCTCGAGATCGCAAGCGTTGCTTTCTCGACGTACACACCCAGCTGATACCCGCTTGAATCGATCTTGATCTTGCCAGTTGACCCAAGCAGCAAGGCACCGTTGAACGACGCTGCGTAGTCGAGCGAGCTTTCGTCTGCGGCCTTGTTGTTGTATTTGAAGCGGATCCCCTCCAGGGAGAACTCGAACACGCTCTGGTCGATGCCAAAGATGCTCATCTTCTCCATGGCCACGTCAACCGTGGTGTAGGACTGCCCGCCCGCCTTCACCAGCACCACACCGAAGTCGACGCCTTCCACCCCGAAGCCGTATAGCCGGTCGGACTGCTGCGACAGGGTGCGCGAGGCGTCGATGCCGCCATCGGCATAGCCCACGAAGGCCTGGATGTTCTGGCCGGTGATGGCCATGACCGAAGTCGCTTCAACGCTCGTCAGCGCGCCCGATTTGCTACGCACCTTGAGCGGCGCAGGCGGCGTGTATTTCTCGAAGCCCAGCCTGCCACTGAAGTAGGCGAAATTGAGCAGATTGAGCGTGACATCGGCCTCGACCCTGATCAGTTCCCCAACCGCTCCGTTGTGGTTGACGGTGACCGTGCCCGTATCGCCGGCCGGGATAGTGACCGGCCGCGTGGCGAAGTCGATGACCTGGTCTCCATCCCTGGTGGCCTGATTGATATCGACCGACAGGTTGCGCAGCGAGGGAAGGAAGTCGCCAATGCCCACGAATCCGAATTGGGTCGCCGAGGCTTTAAGCGCGGCCCACTTCCGGGTGGTGTCCGACTTGTCGGTGTAAAAGCCGATGCCGAAATTCACCCCTTCAAGCGACAGCCCTATCGCGTCGTCGGTGCCGCCATTGACGCCGGCAAACGCTTTAACACCGGAACCGCCGATTGTGAGCGTGTCCACGTCGATCACGTCGGAGCGGGTCTGACCCGCCTTACGCGACAGCGCGACCTTAGTGCTGGCCGACTCGATCGAGAACTTGCCGCTGACGCGGAAGAAACCGAACATGTCGATGACCAGGCCCGAATCGACTCGAACAACCTCACCCTTGGATCCGTCGAGCGCGAGCGTAAGCGACGAAGCAACACCCGTGGGAACTGAGAGGACCGTCGCACTCGGGGAGAAGTCGACGACCTGATCGCTCTCCTTGTCCGCCTGATTGATCTTCACACTCAGGTCGTTGGCGGCCAGCGTCATGCCGCTGATACCAACAAAGGCGGCCTTCGTGGCGGTCGCCTCGAGGCTGGTCCACTTGCGTGTGCTGTCGGCTTTCCCCGTCATCAGGGCCAGACCGAAGGCCACGTTTTCAAGCTTGAGGCCGATCTCGTCCGAGGTTCCCCCCCGGATGCCAGCGAACGCGTTTAGATTGGAGCCTCCGATACTGAGGAGATCAACGTCCAGCGTTTCCGCCGTGGCCGCGCCGGTTTTTTTGGCGAGCGTAACTGACTGCGAACGCTTCTCTACCGCAAGCTTACCGTTGACCTGGAAGAACCCGAACACATCGAGCGTGAGCGTGCCGGCCGCGCGGACGACTTCGCCGAGAGCGGGATCGAGAGTGACCTTGAGTTCTTTCCCAGTGCCGAGCGCCACCGAGAGATCGGTGGCCTTGAAGTCGACGACGTCGGTGGCGGCTCCATCGGCCTGGTTGATCAGCACCGCCACATCGGTGGCCTGTATCTTCACCGAATCGCCCAAGCCGACAAACGCCACCGAACCAGCGGACGCCTGTAGCGCTGTCCACTTGCGGGTGTTGTTGGCCTGGCTTGTCATCAGGGCAAGGCCGAAATCGACCTTGGATAACGCAAGACCGAACCGGCTGGCGGTATTGCCGCCAATGCCAGCGAATGCGCTCATGCCGCTGCCACCGACGGTCAGCAGATCGACGGACACGGTTTCAGCGGCTGCGCCGCCAACCTTAGCAAGCGTAACGGTCTTACTGCTCTTTTCGACCGCAAGTTCGCCCGATACCTGGAAGAACCCAAACAGGTCGAGGTTGAGCTCTCCGCTCGCGCGGATCATCTCGCCGCGACTGCCGTCAAGCGAGAGCTTGAGGCCTTTGGCCGTGCCCGTGGCAATCGTGAGGTCGGTCGCCTTGAAGTCGACC
>CAIPNM010000443.1 GCA_903866395.1 uncultured bacterium | reverse complement strand
TTGCCCAAAACGGGAAGCGATGGGAAAGCCGGTGATTATGTCACGCGGGTGTGCAGCGCCATCACTGAAATCGATCCGCAACAGTGGGAAGCGCTGCGCCATGGCGACACTCAGCCGTTTTTGAACCACCACTGGCTCGCCCTGCTCGAGCAAAGCGGCTGCGTCACCGAGGAGACCGGCTGGCGACCGCTTCATCTGGTTCTCGAGCGTAACGGCCAGCTGGTGGCGGCAGCGCCCCTCTACCTGAAGGGGCATTCCTACGGCGAGTATGTGTTCGACTGGGCCTGGGCCGACGCCTATCGGCGGCACGGCCTCGACTATTACCCCAAGCTGCTCTCGGCGATTCCTTTTACGCCCGTCCCCGGCATGCGGCTGCTCGCGGCCGACGCACCCGCCCGCAAAGCACTGGCCCAGGCGCTGATCGAGTTGGCGCGCGAGAGCGGCGTGTCGTCGCTTCATGTGCTGTTTCCCGATCCTGAGGAGGTGCAGCTTCTCGAGTCTGCGGGCGCCATGATCCGGCGCGGCGTGCAGTTCCACTGGTACAACGAAGGCTGGCCCAACTTCGAAGCGTTTCTGGCCTCACTCACCCAACCCAAACGGAAAAAAATCCGAGCCGAGCGGCGCAAGGTGACCGAAAGCGGCGTGAGCTTTAGGCGCTTATCAGGCCGCGACATTTCTGAGGCCGATTGGGCTTTTTTTTGCCGCTGCTATGACAACACTTATCTCGAGCATCACTCCACCCCCTACCTGAACCGGGCGTTTTTCAACGCGCTCGGCGAGCGGTTACCTGAGTCGGTGCTGATGGTGATTGCCGAGCGCGCCGGAAAACCAATCGCCTCAAGCCTTCTGATGCGCGACGCCGAGCGCATGTACGGCCGCTACTGGGGCGCCATTGAAAACGTGCCGTTTCTGCACTTCGAAACCTGCTACTACCAGGCCATCGAAGCCGCAATTGACCTGGGCATTCGAGTGATTGAGGGGGGAGCTCAGGGCGAGCACAAGATGGCTCGCGGATTCACGCCACAGCCAACGGCATCGGCTCACTGGCTTGCCGAACCCGCTTTTGCCGACGCGGTACAGCGGTTTCTTGAACGCGAGGGACAGGCCGTAAGCGGCTATCTGGATGAACTGAACGACCGCACGCCGTTCAAAACTTCGGTTTGACCGCCGCAGCCTGATAGCGCGCAATGCCTTCGGTGATTTCGCGCACCGCTTCGTCCGGGCCGCCCCACCCCTCGACCTTGACCCACTTGCCCGCTTCCAGATCCTTGTAGTGCTCGAAGAAATGCTGGATGGTGGCGAGCCTCTCGGGTGCGAGATCCTGGGCCGCGCGCCAGTGTTTGTAAATGGGGAGGATCTTGTCGATCGGCACTGCCAGCAGCTTGGCATCGGCGCCTGCTTCGTCTTGCATTTTCAGAAGACCCAGCGGTCGACAACGCACCACGGCGCCGACCGCCACGGGGAACGGCGTGATCACCAACACGTCAACCGGGTCGCCGTCTCCGGCGATGGTGTGCGGGATGTAGCCGTAGTTACAGGGATAGTGCATTGAGGTCATCATGAAACGGTCGACAAACAGCGCGCCGGTTTCCTTGTCAACCTCGTATTTGATCGGATCAGCGGCCATCGGGATTTCGATGATCACGTTGAAATCGTTGGGTATGTCGCGGCCGCAGTCGACTCGATCAAGGTTCATGGTGGCGAATTCCTGGGTGGGGTAAGAGGCAGGACCGGGACTGACACGACTAAGGTCAAACGGAGTCGGGGGTATCGGGTGGCACAGGTGGCGAGGCGTTGCCGTCGGCCATGAGTGGCGCCTGGGGCCGCTCGGACAGCGGCTCGTTCATGCCGTCGGTGGCAGCGAGCCGCCAATAATGCAGTGCCTCCTTGTGGCGGCCAAGCTGCTCGTAGAGATGCGCAAGCAGAGCACGCGTTTCGCGGGAGGGCGTCTGCGCCTCGGCCAGCCGGAAGAACTCCTCAGCCTTGCCCCACAGACCTTCTGCCGCACACAGGCGGCCCGCCGCAATGGTGAAGGCCGCCCGATCGCCGTGCCGCTGTCGCCAGGATTCGATGCTGCGCAGACGCTTGCGGGCATCGAGCGCAGCAAGGGAGGCATAAACGGGAACCAGGCGCTCGGCGAGCCGCTTGTCCAGAATACCCGACAGGAGCGTTGCTGCCTGCTCGCCCTGGCCGGCGCGATCCAGCGCACGCGCCACCGCCTCGACTACCTCATCGATATCGCGCTCGGCCGATGTCAGGCTGGCGAGCAGTTCGCGCAGCGCATGCGCATCATCGCCACGCTGCGCAACCAGTTCGCGAAGCGCGCGGATGGTGAGGCCCCGCACCACACTGGGATGAAGCGCTTCGCGCTTGTCCAGTTGACGAACCGCCTGCAGCACTGCCTGCCAGTTACCCGACTGTTCGTGAGCGCGCAACGCGAGTCGCAGCGCCTGAATGTGTCGCGCCCCGCGCGAATGGAGTCGTTCGACCGCACTGAGCGCATCGGCTGGCCGTTGGTCCTCTACAGCCATTTCGGCCCGGCACATGAGCGCCGCGTTGGTGGTGGGCTTTTCGGCGCCTGCGGAGTCGAGCCAGCGCTCGACTCGCTCGGGCTCGCGTAGCCGATGCGCCGCACGCGCGCCAATCAGGGCCGCCGCGCCCGCCAGATCAGGCTGATTCAGGGCGGGTTGCAGCAAGCGCTCTGCCCGCCCGTAGCGGCCTTCGTTGTAGGCAATCAGGCCATCACGCAGCCCCGCAACCGCCGCGTCGCGCGAACGACGGTCGCGGTATTGCCGGACTCGCTGCGGCAGATCAACGGCGTTGGATAGCGCGAGCAGGATGAGGTGCAGAAGCGCAAAGAGCGCGAACAACGCAAGCAGCACCAGGTTCATGGAAACGTCAACCCGGTACGGCGGCCAAAGGAGCGCGACGTTACCGTCGTTAAAGCGCATGAGGAGCGCCAGCCCAACCGCCACCGATAGGACCAGCAGAATGCCGATCACGCGTCCCACGATTCAGCCCCGGCTTTCGCGACTGCTGCGGATGGCGCGGACCGCGCGCAGGCTCTCGCCCGGCAGCGGCGGCTCGAGGCCCAAACGCGCAGTGCGCAGTTGCTTGAGCTGCGTGAGCGAACCCACCACCAGCCGATTATCCGCTTCGTAGTAGCGCGTAAGCCAGTCAATCGCCCGGCCGAGGTCGGTTTGAAACTGCAGTTCGTTACGCGCCAGCATTCCCAGCCGTGCATTGAGCAGAATGAGCCGCATATTTTCGCGAAGGAAATAGGCCTGGTCGGGCGCAAGCAGCACCGAATCGGGCTCATCAACCCGACGTACTCGAATCAGTTTCTGAAGCTCTTCACGCAGATAAGCAATGCCAGAGGAGGCCAGCCCCTCTTCGAAGCCTCCCGGGCGGCCCGGTGCATTGGGGTCGGTCGCCCGGGGCCGAGCCTGCACCGTGGAGGACAACGGCAACTGCTCAACCAGGGTGATGAGACCGTCGATGCGCGCAGCCATGCCGGCGATGTCGGCGACCGGGTGAGCCTTCAGCCGCTCGATGTCGCCAAGAAGCGCCTTGCGCAGGGGTGCAAGCGTGGGGTCTTTCTGCCTGACCAGACGATGGTCAACTTCCTGCAACGCCATCACGGCCGCCCGCGGATCGGTACCCAGGGACAGCTGCTGGGTAGCAAGCGAAATCACCGACTCAGCCTCGGCGAGCACGGCATCGGCGGACTCCTGAATCAGCCCGCGATAAAGCTTTTCGACCTGCGAATAAAGACTTTGCGCCTCAGCCATGCGGCTGTCGACCAGCGCCTGCCGCTGCTGGAGATCTCGGACCAGGTCTTGGGAAACCTTGAGCGATGCCTCGAGCTGGGCGATGCGTTTGTCGCCGCCGTCGAGGCGGCGCAACGCCCCACCTTCGAGTTGATCGACTCGCTGGCCGAGCGTGAACGCAAACACCAGCGCCGCCACGCCCAGTGCCGGGCCAGACCATCGCCATACCAGGGCCGCACGCGAACGCCGCGAGCGGGCGGGCTGGCCTGTTGGCGGCGACGGCGTCGCGCGCGGCGCCGTGTAGTCGCCACCATCGGGGGGGCGACCCGCGGCCGACGATTCACGACGACCCTCAGGGCTTGCGTTGGGGGACAACTCAGACAAGGGAGATGCTCCGCGAAGGGCTGGCGGCGGACTGACGGGGGCAAAGGCCTACGTGACCGCTCCGCATTCTATCGCGGCGGCGATCGCATTCTCACCAGGATCAATGAGTTGAACGCGGTGAAAACCCGCGGTTCTTGCCGCCTCGGCAATCCGAGCGTGGATCGCAAGCGCAACGAGCGGGTTGGTGGGCTCACGCAGGCGTTCGGCCTCCGGCAGCGCAGCCAGCGCAACCGCAGCGCTTGATTGGGTGAGCACGCAATAAACCGGGGCCGACTCGGCAAGCCACTGCCCCAGACGCGCACGCGCCTCGGGCTGAGGGGCAATCGGTTGACGATCGTAGAGAGACAGCACCTCGACGTGCGCGCCGCGCGCGCGAAGCACGTCGATCCAGTCGTCACGGCCACCATCGCCACGCACCACCAGCACGCGGCATCCGGCAGGCGTAGCAAGCGGTCCGGCTGCCAGCATGGCGCCCGCATCAAAGGGCGCTATAGCGGGAAACGTGAGCCGATCGGCGGGAACCCGCAGGCCAGTCTGCTCCAGCGCAAGCAGGCTGCCGGGTCCGACGAGGGCGAGCCCCGGACCGGACGGCCACACGCAGTTCAAGGACGACGCAAGCGCCTCGACCGCAGCCGGACTGACGGCGACGACCCAGTCGACCTCGGCCACCTGCGCCGCGAGCCCGACCATCGGTCGGGCCTGAATGCGGGTGAAGGTCAGCCGCGTCACCTCATGTCCGCGCTGGGCGAGCGCCCGCTCGAGCGCCTCCACCCGCGGCAGCGGCTGGGTCAGGACAACCCGAGCCACCGACCCGCGCCCTGGGCGAGCAGATCCTTCGCCGCGCGGGCCCCGAGGCGCTCGGCGGTGACGGGATCAGCGGGCCCTTCGGCGAGCGCGACATCAGCCATGCCGCTACCGTCTTCGGCCCCTACACGCGCGCGAAGCTGTAACGCACCATCCGGGCCCGTTTCGCAGTAGGCCGCAAGTGGCATGCGGCAATTGCCACCCAGCGCGCGCGACACGGCCCGCTCGGCCATGACTTCGGCGGTGGTACGCGGATCGGCAAGCGGGGAGAGCCAGCGCGCCACATCCTGCCTTGACGCGAGCGTTTCAATTCCCAGCGCGCCCTGCCCCGCTGCCGGCAGACTCGCTTGTACCGACACCACCGACCGGATCCGCGCGGCAAGCCCCAGGCGCTTTAGCCCGGCCGCAGCAAGAATGATGGCTTCAAAGTCGCCGGCATCGAGCTTGGCCAAACGCGTCTGCACGTTGCCACGCAGGGGCAGCACCGACAGCTTCGGGTAGCGATGACGGATTTGAGAGGCGCGGCGCAGGCTGGCCGTTCCCACCCTCGCGCCCTCAGGCAAATCATCGAGCGAGGCAAAGCGGTTTGACACAAAAGCATCCCGCGGGTCTTCGCGCTTCATGACGATGGGCAGCGCAAACTCGGGCGCTAACACCATCGGTACGTCTTTGAGCGAATGCACCGCGAGGTGGGCACGCCCCTCGAGGAGCGCCACCTCGAGCTCCTTCACAAACAGCCCCTTGCCACCAATGTCGGACAGCGTACGGTCTAGCACCCGATCGCCTTCGGTGGTCATGCCGAGAATCTCGACCGTGCATGCGGGGTAGAGCTCCTGCAGGCGATCACGTACATGTTCAGCCTGCCACATTGCCAGCGCACTTTTCCGGGTGGCAATCACCAGCCGAGCCGGAGCGTCGGTCTGAGGAGAACTCGCGGTCATCGTGTCATCCCATGAGGTTTCTAACAGTCGACCATTGTCGCCTGCTCACGGGAAGGCGTTCGGAAACGTCTCGTAAAACGACCTGCCAGTGCGGCTCCGAACCTACACCTGGCCCGTCGGGGGGCACCCGCTCGAAGCCTGAAATGGCTGCGCGGCACACGAGTGCATTGCGATGAATGCGCACAAACCGGTCCCCGAATTCAGTCTCCAGGGCGGTGAGCGAATCCTCGATCAGGTATTCCCGCTGCCGGGTTCGAACGGTGACGTACTTGAGCTCCGCCTTGAGGTAGACCACCTGCTCGACCGGTACCAGCATCAGTCGGCCGCGCTCGTGGACCGCAAAATGTCGACGCGCCGGCGCACGCGTTGCTGCGGCGGCGGGCGCAGGCAGGAATGGGTGCGCCGCGGGTGCCGGTAACGCCAGGCTGGACAACTCGATGCGCGAACCCACCCCGGCGGCTGCAGCGGGCGATGACCCGTTCAGCCCCACCTCTGGCGCAGCCCGGTTCAGTGCCTTCAAAAGCCGGGCCGCGTTCACGGGCTTCAGCAAGTAATCGAGGGCGCTCACCTCAAACGCATCGAGGGCGTGCCGATCGCTTCGGCTGACATAGATGAGCTGCGGGGCGGCACGCCCCATCGGCTGATCCCTGTCTGGCGTGCCTCGCTCCGGCTCGGGCCACCGGATCTGCCGCGTGGCGCCGGCCGCCCTGGCCGCCAGCTGTCGACCGAATTCGATGCCGTTCATGTCGGGCAGGGCCGGATTGACGAGCAGCACGCTCGGGCGCAGCGAACCGATCTGCGCGAGCGCGCTTCTCGCGCTGTCGGCCTCGCCAACGATCTGGTGGGGAAACACTGAGCGGAGCCCGTCGAGGGTCTGGCGCAACTGACTGCGCCCTTCGGGCTCGCTATCAACAATAAAGATGGATTGAGCGGTAGACATCGGAATCCTGCGTTCGTGAATCGGGTCGAACGTATAATTTCCGTTTTTTCCGCCCGGACGATTATGTCAGATCAACTCGCGAACAAGGCCGAGGGCTGGTCGGGTCGTTTTTCCGAACCAGTGTCCGAGTTGGTCAAGCGCTACACGGCATCGGTTGACTTCGATCGGCGGTTGGCCTTTGCAGACATCGAAGGTTCACTGGCACACGCCGCCATGCTTTCCGAGGTCGGCATCCTATCGGCTGCAGACCTTCAATCCATCCGCGCCGGCATGGCACAGATTCGCGGCGAGATCGAGCGCGGCGAGTTCAACTGGTCGGTCGATCTGGAAGATGTTCACCTCAATATCGAACGCCGCCTCACCGACCTGGTGGGCGACGCGGGCAAGCGGCTGCACACCGCGCGCTCACGCAACGATCAGGTGGCAACCGACATTCGCCTCTGGCTGCGCGGCACCATTGACGACATCCTCCAGGGTCTCACCGCCCTACAACGGGCGCTGGTCGATCTCGCCGAGGGTCACGCTGACACCATCATGCCCGGGTTTACCCACCTGCAGGTCGCGCAACCAGTCACCTTCGGTCATCACCTGCTCGCCTACGTCGAAATGTTCGCGCGCGACGCCGAGCGCATGGCGGACTGCCGGCGGCGGGTTAACCGACTGCCGCTCGGGGCGGCCGCGCTTGCCGGCACCTCCTACCCCATTGACCGCGAGCAGGTTGCCCGTGCGCTCGGCTTTGAGGGTGTGTGTGAAAACTCGCTCGATGCCGTGTCCGACCGCGACTTCGCGATCGAGTTCTGCTCGGCGGCAAGCCTCACCATGATGCACATCTCCCGGTTTTCGGAAGAACTGGTGATCTGGATGTCGCCCCGCGTGGGCTTCATCGATCTGGCAGACCGCTTCTGCACCGGTTCGTCGATCATGCCGCAGAAGAAAAACCCCGATGTCCCGGAGCTCGCGCGCGGCAAGACCGGTCGGGTCTATGGCAGCCTCATGTCGCTCCTCACGCTCATGAAGGGGCAACCGCTTGCTTACAACAAGGACAATCAAGAAGACAAGGAGCCCATCTTTGACACCGCCGACACGGTGCTGAACACGCTTCGGATCTTCGCCGACATGGTGGGCGGCATCCGGGTGCGCGCAGAGCGCATGCGCGAGGCGGCGGCCGCGGGCTTTTCCACCGCCACCGACCTGGCCGACTATCTGGTTCGAAAAGGTCTGCCATTTCGCGATGCCCATGAGGCCGTGGCTCGCGCGGTGCGGGCGGCGGCCGATCAGGGCTGCGATCTGGCGGAACTGGGCGTGGAAACGCTCCGAACCTTCAGTGCGCTGGTGGGCGATGACGTTCTGCAGGTCCTCACACTGGAAGGCTCGGTGAGCGCGCGGCGACATCGCGGTGGCACAGCACCCGAGGCGGTGCGTCAGGCGGTTGCCCGCGCGCGCGCGCGGCTAGGCGTGAGCAGCTAGCTACCCTACGCATACCGGGGTTTCCCTCAGCCGCCAGCATGTCCCTGCTATCAGGCGCCCGTCACTGCTAGACTCCCAAGGTGCGTTTCAGCCATCGGCAGTGCCGCAACGCAGCCCTGAGTTCTGCTCTCTTGACAGCCATCAAAGGAGTTCCGTTGAAAGCTCTCCTGAAAATAAGCGCATTCATTGACGCGCTCAACGAACGGGTCGGCAGCATCGTGATCTGGGCGGTGCTTGCCTCGGTACTTATCAGCGCTGGAAATGCCATTTCTCGTAAGGCGTTCGACCTCAGCTCAAATGCTTGGCTCGAAATCCAGTGGTATCTCTTCGCCGCGGTCTTCATGCTGGCCGCCGGCTACACCTACCTCAAGAACGAGCACGTCCGAATAGACGTGTTGTCTGGCCGACTCTCAGCCCGTGGACGCGCCTGGATCGACATTCTGGGCATCGTCTTTTTCTTGATGCCATGGATCATCCTCATGTTGTATCTGGGTATCCCGTTCTTCCATCAAGCGTTTGTCAGCGGAGAAATGTCCTCGAATGCTGGCGGTCTGATCCGCTGGCCGGCCTATCTGCTCATCCCGGTCGGGGTCGCGCTCCTGGGTTTGCAGGCGATATCCGAGTTCACCAAACGGATCGGATTCCTCACCGGTCATTGTGAAGACCCCTCTGTGCCCAAGGCGGCCAAGAGCGCCGAGGAAGAGCTCGCCGATTTTGTCCGCCAGCAAAATGAAGCCGCCGCTGTAACTGGAGCGGTCAAATGATCGAATTCCTCACCCAGAACATCGCTCCGATCATGTTCGTGGGCCTGGTGATTTTTTTGCTCTTTGGCTATCCAGTGGCCTTCGCGCTGGGGGCCTGCGGCCTGCTCTTCGGACTGATCGGAATCGAACTGGGGCTGATGCCTGCCTCGCTTTTCCAGGCGCTACCGCTGCGGCTCTTCGGCATCATGAGTAACGACACGTTGCTCGCGATCCCGTTCTTCACCTTCATGGGTCTGATCCTCGAGCGAAGCGGCATGGCCGAGGACCTGCTCGATACCATCGGACAGCTGTTCGGTCCCATCCGTGGTGGACTCGCCTACGCCGTTATTCTGGTGGGCGCGATGCTCGCAGCCACGACCGGCGTCGTCGCCGCCTCGGTGATCTCGATGGGGCTTATTTCGCTGCCCATCATGCTGCGCTATGGCTATGACCGGAGGCTTGCCTCCGGGGTGATCGCAGCTTCTGGCACCCTCGCGCAGATCATTCCGCCTTCACTCGTACTGATCGTCATCGCCGACCAACTTGGCAAGAGTGTGGGCGACATGTACATGGGCGCCTTCATCCCCGGATTCATCCTCACCGGGCTGTATGTGGGCTATGTGTTTCTTGCCACGATGATCCGACCTGAATGTGCGCCAGCGTTGCCACCCGAGGCGCGCACCATCCGGGAAGACGATGGCACAAGCGGTCTTCGTTCTCTGGGCGTACTGATGGGCATTACGGTAGCCATTTCGGTCGCCTTCGGCATGCACTACGCCGAGATTTTCACCTGGCTTCGCGGCAAGGAAACCCCCGCCCCCATCGACGAGGTGATCGTAGTGTCGATGTGTGTGGGCGCCGCAATCGCCTTCACCGCATCCATCTTGAACCGTATCTTCCGGCTCGGGTTGCTATCGAAAATGGCTGAGCAGGTCACCTTCGTGCTGATCCCACCGCTTGCGCTCATTTTCCTTGTTCTGGGCACCATCTTCCTCGGCGTGGCCACCCCGACCGAGGGAGGTGCCATGGGCGCAGTGGGTGCGCTGGTGATGGCTATTGCGAGAAACCGTCTGACCCTGGCGCTCACCAGGCAGGCTCTCAACTCCACCGCGAAGCTGTCTGCGTTCGTAGTGTTCATCCTGATTGGTTCCACCACCTTCAACCTCGCGTTCCAGGCTGTAGACGGCAACAAATGGGTGGAACATCTACTCGAGGGATTGCCGGGTGGCCAGATCGGCTTCCTGATTGTGGTGAACATTCTGGTATTCGTCCTCGCCTTCTTCCTCGATTTCTTCGAGCTTGCTTTCATCATCGTGCCGCTCCTCGGCCCGGTTGCCGAAAAGCTGGGCATCGATCTGATCTGGTTTGGGGTACTGCTCGCGGTGAATATGCAAACGTCGTTCATGCATCCGCCGTTTGGTTTTGCGCTCTTTTATCTGCGCAGTGTCGCACCAGCGAGAGCGTATTTCGACAAGATCGCCAAGCGTCCGGTCGAGGGCGTAACCACCGGACAGATCTATTGGGGCGCGGTACCTTTTGTCTGTATCCAGGTCATCATGGTGGCGCTGGTCATCGCATTCCCGCAGATGGTCACCGGCTCACTGGATAAAGGTACCGGCGTCAATGTGGAAGACGTGAAACTTGAGGCACCCAAGGACGACTACGGCAGCGACAGTCCAGATCCAAGCGACGACCCGGACAAGCCGAAATAGTCCCGCCTAAGCCGATGGGCATGCTCGATGTGACAAACCTGCCCGTCCCGCCACAAACAGAAACGGGCCCTGCGGGGCCCGTTTCTGTTGCAGCACCAGGCGCCGCTCAAGCGCGACGCCAGGGCAGATCGGTTACAGCTTCTGCGAGAACATGAAGTTATCGTATGAGCGCTCAGCGTAGTTGAACCACTGATACTGCTCGCCGCGGAAACGCGAGTAGTCAGCCCACATCTTGTTCCAGTTCTGATTCTTGGCCGACACCTCGGCGTACACCTCATGCGCGGCCTTGAACGAGGCCTGCAGCACATCTCGCGGCAAGGCAGCCACGCGGGTGCCTTCTGCGATGAGCTTGCGCAGCGCCTGCGGGTTAAGGGCATCGTAGCGGGCCTGCATATCGACGTGGGCGTGCGAAGCTGCGGCCTCGACGATTGCCTTCAGGTCGGCGGGCAGCGCCTCCCAGGTCTTGGCATTCAGGTAGATGGACAGCTGCGGACCACCCTCCCAGAAACCTGGGTAGTAGTAATTCTTGGCTACCTTGTAGAAGCCAAGCTTCAGATCATCATAGGGGCCTACCCACTCTGCGGCATCGATCGTGCCCTTTTCAAGCGCCGGATAGATTTCGCCGCCAGGGATGTTTTGAGGCACCACACCGAGCCGCTCGAGCACGCGGCCGGCAAACCCACCCACACGGAACTTGAGGCCCTTGAGATCTTCGACGCTCTTGATTTCCTTGCGATACCAGCCACCCATCTGCACACCGGTGTTGCCGCAGGGGAAATTGACAATATCGTATTGACGATAGAAGTCGCGCGTGAGCTTGAGACCATTGCCGTGGTACATCCAGGCAGTCATCTGGCGCGAGTTCATCCCGAACGGAACCGCGCAGTCGAGCGCGAAGGTTTCGTCTTTCCCGAAGAAATAGTAGGGGGCCGTGTGCCCACCCTCTACAGTGCCCTTCTGTACCGCATCGACCACACCGAAAGCTGGAACGAGCTCACCGGGCGGATGCGCGGTGACGGTGAGGCGTCCACCCGAGGCCGCCGTAACCTGCTTGGCAAACACCTCAGCCGCACCATAGAGCGTGTCTAGCGACTTTGGAAAACTGGAGGTGATACGCCAGCGGATTGATTGCTGAGCATGGACCGCAGGTGCGGTGCCCGCGGCCAGAATGCCGGCCACGCCTGCGTGTTTGACGAATGAACGACGTTCCATTCGGCTGTCTCCGATAAGTTGAGTTGAGTAAAGCTCTGATGGACGTACGGACGCTGACTGCTATAGCCCGTTCCATTTTCTGATTCTATCTCGAGGCAGCCAGGTGATGTCCACAATCTTGGGTGACGGGAACGAAGCCTTTGCCTCGCCACCACCCCAGACTAGACGCTAGCCGGTGACGTGGATCGCAGCGTTCAGCGCTTCCTTACCGGAGGCAGATCTGTGCAGACACCCTCGTACACCTCGGCGGCCATGCCGATGGATTCGCCCAGCGTGGGGTGCGGATGAATGGTGCGACCAATATCCACCGGATCAGCGCCCATCTCGATGGCAAGCGCCACTTCCCCGATCATGTCGCCTGCATGGGTGCCTACGATTCCGCCGCCCACGCAGCGATGGGTCTCTTCATCAAACAGCAGTTTGGTGAAGCCCTCGTCGCGGCCATTGGCAATGGCGCGCCCGGATGCCGCCCAGGGAAATACCGCCTTGCCAACCTTGATTCCCTGGCGCTTGGCATCCTCTTCGGTGAGCCCCACCCATGCCACCTCGGGGTCGGTGTAGGCCACCGAGGGGATGACCCGGGCATCGAAGTGGCTCTTCTCACCGGCAGCCGCCTCGGCCGCGACATGCCCTTCATGCACGGCCTTGTGGGCGAGCATGGGCTGACCCACGACATCGCCGATGGCGAAGATGTGCGGCGCACTGGTGCGCATCTGCGAGTCCACCGGAATGAAGCCCCGATCATTGACAGTGACCCCTGCGCGGTCGGCAGCGATCTGACGCCCGTTGGGGCTTCGCCCGACGGCCGACAGAACCATGTCATAGAGTTGCGGCTCGGCAGGCGCATTGTCGCCTTCGAACCAGACACGGATGCCGGCTTCCTCGGCTTCGACGCGAACGGTCTTGGTTCGCAGCATGAGCTTGTCGAAGCGGGGCTCGTTATATTTCTGCCAAACCTTGACCAGATCGCGGTCAGCGCCCGCCATCAGGCCATCGAGCATCTCGACCACTTCGATGCGTGCGCCAAGGGTGGAATAGACGGTGGCCATCTCAAGGCCGATGATGCCGCCGCCAATCACCAGCATGCGCTTGGGTACCACGCGCAATTCGAGTGCGCCGGTGGAGTCGACAATGCGCGCATCGTCGGGCAGAAACGGCAGCTTCACCACGCTTGAGCCCGCCGCGATGATGGCCTGCTCGAAGCGAATGACCGTCTTCTGGCCGTTTGCCGCGCGGCCCTCACCCTCGGTACCGTCTACTTCCAGGTGGTTGGCATCGAGAAAACGACCGATGCCGCGGACTACGTCCACCTTCCGGGCTCGCGCCATGCCGGCCAGCCCGCCGGTGAGCTTGCCGATCACCGATTGCTTGTGCGCGCGGAGCTTGTCGATGTTGATAGCGGGCTTGCCGAAACTCACACCCAGCTTTTCAAAGTGCGCGGTTTCGTCGATCACCGCCGCAACATGGAGGAGCGCCTTGGATGGAATACAGCCCACGTTGAGGCAAACACCACCAAGCGTGCCGTAGCGCTCGACCAACACGGTATCCAGACCGAGATCTGCTGCGCGGAATGCTGCGGAGTAGCCGCCCGGGCCCGCACCCAGAACCACCATACGGCAGCTGCGATCCACCGGTCCGGTGTAGGCGGGACCAGCGGCCGGCGCGGCGATGGTCGGAGTGGTTGCGCGCGCAGCCGGCGCCGTGGAGGGGATGGCCGGCGCGGGCGCGGCGGCCGGCTGCGGAACCGGGGCAGACGACGCCGCCTGGGAAGCGCCCAGTGCGGCCGCCGCTGGGGCGCCAGCCGCCGGTTCGATGAGCGCAAGGGGCGAACCCGTGGAGACCCGGTCGCCGAGCTTGACGCGTAATTCGCGCAATACGCCTGCCATCGGCGACGGAATTTCCATCGACGCCTTGTCCGACTCGACGGTGATCAGGCTTTGTTCAGCCGCGATCGTGTCGCCCGGTTTCACCAGAATTTCAATGACCTCAACTTCCTTGAAGTCACCGATGTCGGGCACCTTGATATCAAGCGCTTGGCTCATGCTGTTCTCCGGCTTCAGAGCATTACGCGCCGAAAATCGGCGAGCAGCTGCGCAAGCGCAACGTTGAATCGGGCCGCCGACGCACCATCGATCACCCGGTGGTCCCAGGAGAGCGACAGCGGCAGCATGAGACGCGGCTCAAACGCCGAGCCGTTCCACACCGGCCGCGTCTGCGAACGGCACACGCCGAGGATGGCCACTTCGGGCGCGTTGATGATGGGCGTGAAATAAGTGCCGCCGATACCGCCCAGGCTCGAGATGGAGAAGGTCCCCCCCTGCATGTCAGCGGGGGCCAGCTTGCCCTCGCGCGCCTTGGCTGCGAGCTCGGAGGTTTCGCGAGCAATCTGCAGGATGCCCTTCTTGTCAGCGTCGCGAATCACGGGAACGACCAGGCCGTTGGGCGTGTCAGCCGCAAAACCGATATGCCAGTAGTTCTTGAGCACCAGCTCATCGCCCTCCAGCGAGGCGTTGAACTCGGGGAAGCGTTTGAGCACCGTGACGCAGGCCTTGATGAGGAAGGC
The DNA here is from genome assembly GCA_903866395.1 of uncultured bacterium. Taxonomy (GTDB): domain Bacteria; phylum Pseudomonadota; class Gammaproteobacteria; order Burkholderiales; family Burkholderiaceae_E; genus SYIM01. Next base: position 8,034 of record CAIPNM010000443.1, on the reverse strand, counting down.
GAGCATCGTCACCTTGGTGCCGCCCTTGCCCTGCTCCTCGTTGAGCTTCACGCGAAAGGCCTCGAGCTCGGTGATGTCGGCGTCATCATGGTTAGTGACGTGCGGGATCATCACCCAGTTGCGATGTAGATTGGCCGCAGAAAGCTTCTTGATTCGCGGGCGGGCCTGACGCTCGATCGGGCCGAACTTTGCGAAATCAACCTTGGGCCAGGGGATGAGTCCGAGGCCAGCCCCACTGTCGGCCGCAGAAGCCGGTGCCTCAGGCGCCGCGCTGCTCCGCGCTACCAATGCCTTCACGTAGGCCTGAACGTCAGATTGAAGAATGCGTTGTTTGGGACCGGTGCCCCGCACCTGGGACAAATCAACCCCCAGCTCGCGCGCGAACCGCCGTACCGAGGGCGACGCATGAGGCTTGGCGATGTGCGCATTGTCATCGGGCTCGGCCACAACCGGTGGCGTACGCGGCACATTGGCCGGCGCCTCTGCGATGGTGGCGGCAGGCTGCGCAGGCGGCGGCGCGGGTGACGCCACCACCGCGGCCGGCGCAACCGACGCCACAGCCGCGGGCGCGGCGGCCACAGCGGGCGCGGGCGCTACCGGGGCCGCTGAGCCCGCCGGCTCCACCGTGAGCACCACACTCCCCTTCGCGACCTTGTCGCCCAGCTTCACCCTGATCTCGCGGACCACGCCCGCCGCCGCGCTCGGAATCTCCATCGAGGCCTTATCGGACTCAACGGTGATGAGCGATTGCTCGAGTGCAATCGTGTCGCCGGGTTTGACCAGAATTTCAATCACCTCGACCTCAGCAAAATCGCCAATGTCGGGGACCTGCACTTCCATGGACTGACTCATCGTGAACTCGCTTCCGATTTCGGGAGGTTGCCTCAGGCAACGTGCGGGTTGACCTTGTCGGGATCGATGCCGTACTTCGTAAGCGCCTCGGCCACCTTCTTCAAGGGAATACTGCCCTCGTCGGCGAGCGCACGCAGCGCCGCCAGCACCACAAAGCGGCGATCCACCTCAAAGTGCTCGCGCAACCGGGCACGAAAGTCAGACCGCCCGAAGCCATCGGTGCCGAGCACGCGGAAATCGCGCCCCTTGGGCATGAATGGCCGGATCTGATCGGCAAAGAGCTTCATGTAATCGGTAGACGCCACGATGGGCCCGGTGGTTTTCTCGAGGAGCTGCGTGACGTAGGCCTTGCGCGGCTTCTTCTCGGTGGGATGCAGCAGGTTCCAGCGATCTGTGTCCAGCCCGTCACGACGCAACTCGGTAAAGCTCGTGACACTGAACACGTCGCCTGCGACGCCCCAGTCGTTCTCCAGCATCTCGGCGGCCGCCAGCACCTCGCGAAGAATGGTGCCCGAACCCATGAGCTGCACGCGATGATCAGCCTTCGCGCGCCCGGGTCGCAGCAGGTAGGCGCCTCGGATGATGCCTTCCTCATCGCCCTTGCGAAGCCCCGGATGCGCGTAGTTCTCGTTCATCACGGTGAGGTAATAAAAGACGTTTTGCTGCTCGCCCACCATGCGGCGCAGGCCATCCTGGATGATCACCGCCAGCTCATGCGCATAGGTCGGGTCGTAGGACACGCAATTGGGAATGGTGGATGACAGGATATGGCTGTGTCCGTCTTCATGCTGCAGCCCCTCGCCATTGAGCGTTGTGCGCCCTGACGTGCCGCCCAAGAGAAAACCACGCGCCTGCATGTCACCCGCAGCCCAGGCCAGGTCGCCGATTCGCTGGAAGCCAAACATCGAGTAATAGATGTAGAAAGGGATCATCACCCGGTTGTTGGAGGAATAGGACGTGGCGGCCGAAATCCATGAACTGAATGCGCCCGCCTCGTTAATGCCCTCTTCGAGAATCTGGCCCGACTTGTCTTCGCGGTAATACATCACCTGGTCTTTATCGACCGGTGTGTATTTCTGGCCCTCGGGCGCGTAGATGCCAAGCTGCCGGAACATACCCTCCATGCCGAAGGTGCGGGCCTCATCGGGCACGATGGGCACCACGCGCGAACCGATGGATTTGTCGCGGGTGAGCGCGGTGAGAATGCGCACGAATGCCTGGGTGGTGGATATTTCGCGGCCTTCCGCCGTGGGTTCGAGCACCGCCTGAAGTGCATCAAGCCCCGGCACCACAAGCTCCTCGTCGGCGAGACGACGCCGCTGTGGCAGATAACCGCCCAGTGCACGCCTGCGCTCATGCATGTACTGCATCTCGGGCGCGTCATCGGACGGCCGATAGAAAGGCAGCTCGTCAACCTTGTCGTCCGGGACCGGGATATTGAACCGGTCGCGAAACTCGCGAATGGTGGCGGCATCGAGTTTTTTGAGCTGGTGCGTGGGGTTCTTCGCCTCCCCCGCGCGCCCCATGCCATAGCCCTTCACGGTTTTCGCAAGAATCACGGTGGGCTGACCCGGGTGATTGACCGCTGCGTGGAACGCCGCATACACCTTGTGCGGATCGTGGCCACCGCGGTTCAGGCGCCAGATGTCGTCATCGGTCATGCGCGACACCATTTCGAGCAGCTTGGGGTGCTTGCCGAAGAAGTGCTTGCGCACGAACGCGCCGTCGTTTGCCTTGAAGGCCTGGTACTCGCCGTCTACGGTTTCTTCCATGATTCGGCGCAGGATGCCCTCGCGATCGCGTGCGAGAAGCGGATCCCAATACGAACCCCAGATCAGCTTCAGGACATTCCAGCCCGAGCCCCGAAACTCGCCTTCGAGCTCCTGGATGATCTTGCCGTTGCCCCGCACCGGACCGTCAAGCCGCTGCAGGTTGCAGTTGATGACAAAGATCAGGTTGTCGAGCTTCTCGCGCGCAGCAAGGCCAATGGCGCCCAGCGATTCGGGCTCGTCCATCTCGCCGTCACCGCAGAACACCCAGACCTTCCTCTTACTGGTGTCGGCAATGCCCCGCGCGTGCAGATACTTGAGGAAACGCGCCTGGTAGATGGCCATCAGCGGCCCCAGTCCCATGGACACCGTGGGGAATTGCCAGAAATCGGGCATCAGCTTGGGATGGGGGTAGGACGAGAGCCCCTGCCCGTCGACCTCCTGGCGAAAACGCTCGAGTTGCGCTTCGGACAGACGCCCCTCCACGAATGCGCGCCCGTAAATGCCTGGCGCCACATGGCCCTGGAAATAAACCAGATCGCCGCCGTGATCATCACTGGGCGCATGCCAGAAGTGGTTCATGCCCGCACCAATCATGGTGGCGAGCGACGCGAAGGAGGCGATATGGCCGCCCAGGTCGCCGCCATCGGGCGGGTTGTGACGGTTGGCGCGAACCACCATGGCCATGGCGTTCCAGCGCACATAAGAGCGAATGCGCTCCTCGAACTCGGCGTTGCCGGGCGAGCGCGCTTCGAGCTGCGTGGGGATGGTGTTGACGTAGGCGGTGTTAGCAGAGAACGGAATGTGCGCGCCGCTTCGGCGCGACGTGTCGATCATCTGCTCGAGCAGATAGTGGGCACGGTCAGGGCCCTCCCGATCAATCACAGCCTCGAGCGCATCGAGCCACTCCCGGGTTTCGAGCGGATCGGAATCGAGGGGATCGTTGGCAGCGGGCAACTGGCTGGGAACGGCGGACATTCGGGTCTCCTGAATGGCGCAGCGGCTCATGGGCCGCAGCCGGTGGGGATGCGCGAGATTTTAGAAACCCGCGTCCGAAAGGGCAAGTGAAATTTTCATTATCCGCAATTTTATTTCACGATGTGATATTTACAAAGGCGACAAGCGACGCTGGTTAGACGGGGCGCCCGCGTCTCTTTACACTTTCGATCAGCCTATTTGTCCTGATCTACGCAGCGATTTCCTTGTCCCGCCGCAATCTAACGCGCTCCCCGCACATGCCCCGTTCCGCAGAATCCGCCGCCACGCTCCGTGCAATCCGTTGGTTCACCATCACCCACGGCATCACCATGGGCGGCTTTGTCATTCTGATGGCGATCTTTCTGGGCGCTGTTCACGGGACCCAGTCAGGCAAGGCCGACACGCTGCTCGAGCACCCGCTACAGGTTGCGGTCGTGGGGCTCACGGTCGCCATGCTGATGATTCTGTTGCTGCTCGGGCGCCATGCAAGGCGTCGCCTGAGCGCCGAACTCGAGCGCGACCGCTTGTTTACGCTGTCACCGGATCCGCTGTGCGTCCTCGGACGCGACGGTGCACTCATCCGCGGCAACCCGGCTTTCGAACAATTCTTCGCGCCTGAACGCGGTGCCGCCAACATCATCGAGCGCGCGCACCCTGACGATCAGCAGCAGGTGGCGCAGGCCATTGCTTCGGTCGCGCGACCGGGGCAGGTCGCCACAAGCTTCGAGGCTCGATTCATGCCTGCCACGGATCGTGGCAGCGGCGGCGATGCGTGGCGCTGGCTGGAGTGGTCGGTTCGCCGCGATCCGCAATCGCAAACCATGTTGTATGCCATTGCGCGTGACACCACCTCTCGCCGCCGGGCCGAGGCGGCGCTTGCAGCGGAAACGGCCTTTCGCCAGGCAATGGAGGATTCACTACTTACCGGCATGCGCGCATTCGACCTCACCGGACGGATCACGTATGTGAACCGCGCCTTCTGCGACATGGTGGGCCAGACTCAGAGCGAACTGGTCGGTGCGGTGCCTCCGTTTTCTTACTGGCCAGCAGGCGACGACGCGTTGCAGATGGCGCAACTCGACCGTCTATTAAAGGGCGCCACCCCCAGAAACGGGTTTGAGGTGAAGCTTCAGCGGCGTAACGGTAGCGTGATCGACGCAAAGATGTATGTCTCGCCGCTGATCGATCGCGATGGCCGCCACACCGGCTGGATGACTTCGGTCACCGACATTACCGAGCCATTAAGAATCCGGGCGGCGCTAGCGGCCGCTCACGAGCGTTTCACGACTGTGCTCGAAGAGCTGGATGCTGCAGTCTCGGTGGTTGCGCAACCACAACCGGACGCAAGCCCTGAGGTCTCCCTCAATGACGTGGGCGAACTCCTGTTTGCCAACCGGATGTACCGGCAGCTGTTCGGCATCACCCCCACAGGGCATCAGGTCTTGCTGCGTTCAGTGAAAGACTCGGGCGGCGCAGAAACCTTCCACACTGCAATGGGGCGTTGGTTCGAACTGCGCGCGCGCGACATTCGCTGGGTCGATGGTCGACTGGTACAGATGCTGGTGGCCACCGACATCACCGCGCGCCGGGAGGCCGATGAGCAGCTGCACCGCCAGGAGCTCAAGCTGCAGCACAACTCGCGTCTGGTCACCATGGGCGAAATGGCCTCCTCGCTCGCGCATGAGCTCAATCAGCCGCTCACCGCAATCTCCAACTACTGCATGGGGCTCAGCGCACGAATCCGCGGCATGACAGCGAAGGGTCACAGCGCCGACCCGGAACTGCTGCTCGATGCGCTGCGAAAGACATCGGCCCAGGCCGAGCGCGCGGGCGAGGTCATCCGGCGGATTCGAAATTTTGTAAAGCGCAGTGAACCCGAGCGCCGTATCTGTTCGGCCAAGGATATTGCCGCCGAGGCGGTTGGGCTGGTTCAGATCGAAGCCGCCCGACAGCGCGTGCGGATCCAGACGGAGATCGGCCGCGAGCTCCCGCCCCTGCATGCCGACCCCATCCTGTTGCAGCAGGTCCTCATCAATCTGCTGAAAAATTCGATCGAAGCCATGCGTGATCTCGCGCCGGGCAATCAGCGCGTTGTCACGCTACGCGTGAGTGAGGTCGGTACGGCCATCGAGTTCAGCGTAAGCGACCGCGGGCCTGGTATCCGGGAAGACTTGCAGGGGCGCCTGTTTGAGCCCTTCTTCACCACCAAGACGGAAGGCATGGGGATCGGGCTGAACATCTGCCGCTCGATTGTGGAGTCGCACCAGGGGCAGCTTTGGGCGGAACGGCCCGATGAAGGCGGCTCGCGGTTCCGCTTCACAGTTCCGGTCGCCGAACCCGTGCGACTCACCCAGGCGGCATGACCTCGAGGAGAACACCATGAACGCAAACAGCGTAGCCGATTGCCGGCCCTCCGACAGCCCCTCCATCCTTCCCGGGATGGTCCATGTCGTGGACGATGACGAGGCGGTGCGCGATTCCATGCGCTGGCTGCTCGAGGCGAACGGTTTCGAGGTGCGCTGCTTTGAGAGCGCCGAGGCGTTTCTGGCTGCTAACGCCCTGCGGGAACCGGTGGGGTGCCTGGTGCTCGATGTGCGGATGCCAGGACTCTCAGGGCTTGCGCTACAGGATGAAATGCTGCGCCGTGGCTCCACCATGCCAGTCATTTTTGTGACCGGCCACGGCGACGTGCCCATGGCCGTGGACACCATGAAAAAGGGTGCGGCCGACTTTCTGCAAAAGCCGTTCAGCGACGCGCGCCTTTGTGCACTGGTTCGCGAGTGCCTGGCGCGGGCCGCCGACGCGTACCGAATCGCACTCGATGCGAAGGCACTGGAGGAGCGCATGGAACGCCTGACGGCCCGCGAGCGGCAGGTCCTCGAACGGGTGGTCGCGGGGCGACTCAACAAGCAGATTGCCGATGATCTCGGGATCAGCATCAAGACGGTCGAGGCGCATCGCTCGAACATCATGGAGAAGCTGCTTGCACGGTCGATGGCTGAACTGATGCGGATCGCAATCCGCGCACGGGTGGGGGTAGCAGCCGCCGATCACTGATCCGACCAACTCCTGCTATACTTCAAGGCTTGCGCCCGTAGCTCAGTTGGATAGAGTACCTGGCTACGAACCAGGGGGTCGTGGGTTCGAATCCTGCCGGGCGCGCCATATGAAACAGGCACTTAGACCACCTTCACGGGTGGTCTTTTGCTTTGTGGTGAACCCGTGTAAGCGTGGGTGTAAGCAGGTTTGTCCGATGGTTCCAGGGGCCGGCGGCTTCTCTACACCCCAGCCATCAAGACATCGACCGCGCGAGTGATTCGGTCCCCTTGGTCTGCCACGCTGCCAACGCGACGCAAACTCGAGCGTCTTACCGCGGCGATCAGGCGAGTGGCAAGCACCCATCTCTGGCCAGCGTGCAGCACTTCTGGGTTCAGGTCCTTCACTGCTGGGTAGTCTGACAAAAGAGGAACCACCACCACGGCTGGGTCGGGCGGCAGCGGATCGCTTTCGACCACCACCATCTTTATGCCGTTGTATTCAGCCACGTCGAAGCGGGTCAGGCGCTCCACGAGGAGCCCCCTGGCGCGCTTATGATGTCAGCCAGAGGGTGTCCACGGCGCTCGTGCCAAGCCGCTTGCGCCTCAAAGGCCTCCGCGTTTTCCTCAAGCCATTGCGCTCGCCTGGCACTGGCCACGGCGTTCTTCAGCGCCGCTTCGGCTACGGCAGACACGTTGATGTCGAGTGCCTTTGCACAATCCAAAACTTCAGCACTCAAAGTCAGAGACGTTTTGCGTTTGGGTGTTGATGCCATGTTTGAGGTTTCCAAACCATACCGTAAGAATATGCCGCAATCTTTGTAAAGATACGCCTGACGAATTTGACAGCTGGGAAATTGAGGGATGCATCGGTTAAAACTAACCAGGCAGGTTGGGGTTCCAGCTTCCGTCGACGTCGCCCAGCAGTACGCCGATCCAGTTCGATGCGGTGCTGTTTACGACCGAGACGGCTGGCGCGGGGTCGACAGATGCCGCATGGCGGGAAACCCCCGACAGGTTCTGCCCTTCTGCGATGAAGGCCCAATGAGAAATTGGTGAGGCCTCGGGTTTCAGCGTAGCGCGCATGATTCGCAGCGCATCGTCTGACCGCACAACACCATCCCCGGTAACTTCAGAGGCCAACACTTGATACGGCGAAATGGCGGGGGCGACAAGATTCCCGGGGCCATCGGGGTCTGCGTTTGGATTACGGCCAACGCTCAGTTTCAATGCAGAAAGGACGTCTGCCGCGGTTACCGACGAGTGGTCGGTGGTGGCATGGGTTCGTGATGCCTTCAACGCGTAGGTGTTGAAGTCAAGTTGGGGGATGGACCATTGGCCTTCTGCGTTTGCGTTGGCCTCGGCGATCGTGGCGCCAAGGATGTCGTTTGAGTTCAGCC